>JBIKYT010000021.1:0-30407 GCA_044355095.1 Ilumatobacteraceae bacterium | reverse complement strand
ATACACGTCGCACACAACACTTGCCATGCCTTCAGTCTTCCCCCGATCGCGAACACCGTCGCGGTGATGCCAGCCATCGTGACCGCACGAATCACCGAAGGTTCGAGGCGAGTCATAATGGCAAACCATCCCAACACCAAAAGCGTCAGCAGTAGACGATTCCAACGTCGAAGGCGGGTCAGCAACGGAGCCACAACTGCCATCACGAAGGCCACATTTTGACCCGACACCGCTGTTAAATGTGCCAGTCCACTCGCCCGAAAACGATCCACCATTTCGGGAGGTTGCTGCGAGTCATCGCCGTACACCAAACCGGCAAAGAGCGCCGACTGATCTCCGCTCAAAACACGAGAACCTTTTCCGAGAGCGCTCCGCACTCGATTAGCCGCCAATTCAAATCGAGATTCGCTGATATGTGCACCACTAGCAATAGTTCGCAGGACTTTCACCTCGAATCGCCCAACAATATGGCGCATTTGCAAACGTCGACCTCCCTCACCGTTTGGTCGACGCTGACCCACAACCTCAACAGATTCTCCTGATACATGCAACGCCACTCGGCGCGCTGAACTTCCGTATAACCACGATTCAAAACGCTGCCCTTCAATTTCCAAAACAACCCGCACCCCACGACCAATTGGTTGAGGATCCGATTTGAGTATGGCCAGACCCGAATAGTTGCCAGAGCGAACGTCTTGAACGTTCTGCCACTCAATATGGCTACGCCAACAAGTCAGACAACTTGTCAAACACAACAGCAGCACAAGCCATGGACGAACTTGCGCCATTTGCGCCAAGACGATCAACACAACTCCAACTGCGAAGACAAGGCACAATCGACCAAAGGAGTAGAGACTTTCGCCCAACCACACTGACGAAGCGACGAGTGAAATTGTGGCCAGGGCGAAGTAATGCAACGTTCGGCGCCCGGTTTGGTCGTACTGTTGTTGACCGTGAGTCAAAGCCCGAGCATTGTTCCCGACGGCGTCGTGTATCACCGCTTGCTCGTTCGCAAATTCGGGCCATATCTAGCCGTCGCCATTTCAGCGGCGATCGGAATCGTGGCTGCGTTGTTGCTGATTGGCTCAGAGAGCGCAGTGCGGGGAATTCCGGGATTTATTCTGGCCATCGTGGCGATTCCTACTTTGCCACTATTCGGCGTGCCAGTCATGGGCGGCACAGTCCGTTGGTTGCTGGCCATCGTTTCGAGTGCGGCAATCTGGGCATTCATCGGCCGCCTCGCAGCACAACGCTCAACCAACCGCACAATTTCAAGTTGGCCCGAATGGCGTCGCGAATGGACGCGATTGAGTCTCGGTGTCTGGGCTGGTGCAATGTTTGGTCTTGCGGTTGCCGCAATCGCGCTCGGCATTAATCCCGTTTCGATATAGAAACCTGCGACGGATCTGTCGTTCATATTGTGACAAGACCTTGCAGTGCCGCGAACTTTGCCGGCCCGATACCTGGAACATCTTCAAGACCAGAAATGCTCGCATACGGTCCGTTTTGATCTCGATAAGCCACGATTGCCTGAGCTGTTGACGGCCCAACTCCCGGCAACTCATCAAGTAAGGCAACATCGGCCGTATTGATGTTGATCGGATATTGAACGGAGTTTGTTTCACTAGTCGCGCCATCATTTTTTGAACCGCTGCTTGAGATATTCGGCGGAACTTTCTCGCCGATAGCTGGCACGTAAACCTGCTGACCATCGTTCAACCGATTCGCCAAATTAATGGCGTTCAAATCGGCGATCGCGGTCGCTCCCCCAGCAAACCGAACTGCATCAACCACTCGAGCGTCACTAGGTAAGTCATAGACCCCAGGGCGTAAAACGTTGCCCGCCACATGTACAGCGATCAACTCAACCGGCGTCGAAACATCTGGGGCGGCAATTGCGTTTTGTGTTGATGCAACGGTTGCTGTTGCGTAGCTCAACGATGATTCAATTGGCGGTGCCGGCGTACGCAACAAGAAGAAGGCTCCAAAGCCCACCAGTGGAATACACACGCAGACCGTCACCATTCGACCCCACCCGAACCATGTCACCGACTTCATCAGGTGGCGCACCAAGTCGGCCAAGCGCGACCACAAGTTCACTGGAAGCGATCCAGATTTTTCACCCTCTGTCGGCGGTTCGGGACGCCATGACTCCACGCCTTCACCTCGCCCTCGCTTTCTCGGTTGCGTAACTACCGAGAAGTACCACCAACAGGCGTCCGCCAATGCGTCGCGATCACGGTTCGGCGATCAAATTCACGGCGAATTGCGTCATTTGCCGTTTCCTCGTCCCATGCCAAAAGCGGTCCCGCAATAAAAGCGACGCGCTCCAGCACCTCGCGACTTACCGAACCAATTGTGCCAATCACCAAACGACGATCGACGATGTCTGACAGTGTGCGCGCACCCTCATCGGTTACGGCGAAAACAACTTGCGCTTCAATGTCATTGCAGTTCGGTGACAACTGCTGTGCTGAATCTGGATTCTGCTGAACAATGGCATCAATACGCACCCACTCGGTTCCGTACAAACGGGCGATGTGCTCACCGATATGAAGCGGAATGCCGTGTTCGTTCATCGCCATAGCCGCATCGGTAATAAATGGCTCGGCATCTTCAGCCCAGGCAAAGGTTCCACCCGCGGCCGCACCGCGCGAATCAAAGGGTCGCGAGCGGACACCTTTTAATTCGTTGCTCAACAATTCATCAACCATTTCTTCGGCTGTCGCCCGTCCGGTCGTCCATTTGCCACCACCGATCGACCACAAATTGTCCACCCCGTGATCGGCATGGTGATACAACTCGTGGGCACGACTCGCCGAATAAGTACCTTCGTCTTGAGTTGCCTCGTCATCAACAGTTGTCTCACGAATCAACGGACGGACGCCAACCGTTGTCATCTCAACGTCCTCGGTTGTCAGTTTTGTTTCTGAGGGCGCCATCGTTGAATTCACCGTGTCCAAAATGAGCGTGACGTCATCTGGGTCGACTACTACGCCCGATTCATCACCCACAATTGGGGTGTCAGTCGGACCGATAAATGATTTACCCATCCAGGGCGAGACAATCACATGTCGACCCGATTGTGCACGGGCGAATACCGCATCAACAACTCGACCAGGACCACCTAGCGGTCGCGTCAAAATGTGAACTCCCTTAGAACGATCAACGCCAACACCGGTGCCTTTACCTAGCGTCTCAAGAACCTTGTCAATCCAAGGGCCCGCAGCGTTGACAACAACCTTGCCCGTAATTGCGTAGTCACGCCCCGACAACACATCAGTGACTGCTACACCTTCAATGCGTAAACGATCAGACGATGTCGAAACAAATCCCGTGACCCGCGTGTGATTTAACAACACGGCACCTGCGGCAGCCGCCGACTTCGCATATGCCAACAACAGTCGCTCTGGATGAACGTTCAAGGTGTCGTGATACGCGAATCCACCTTGTAAACCACTCTGATCAAGCCACGGCACCGCGGCCAACAACTTTGAACGACTCAACCAGCGCGGATGAGGAATCCGCAAACTGTCTGGCGCGCGCAAATTTCGATCAAAAGCCAAAGTGTCGTATAACAAAACTCCGGCACCAATGAGCGCCGTCGGAGGTTTGCTCCAACGCCACGCTGGCATGATGAAACGAGTCTGCTCAACAAGGTGCGGTGCACCAAGTGCCAAGATGCGACGTTCACGCAGACTTTCTCGTACGACCGCAACGTCATATTGCTCAAGGTAACGAATTCCGCCATGGATGTACTTTGTCGTCGCGGCACTGGTACCCGAACCAAAATCTCCACGCTCAAGTAAAATCGTTTTCAGTCCACGTGAAGCAGCCTCACGAGCAACAGATATTCCCGTGATGCCGCCACCAATAATGATGACATCAAATTCCTGATCAACGTCGCTCAATGAACGTTGAATCGTAAATGCCGATGACGACGAGTTCATTTCAAAATCGCGATCATTTCAAGCATCGTCATTAATACAGGCGCATCGTTAGTTTTTTGCGCCAACCCGCAGTGCGCGGATCTTCGAGACCCATCACTTCAAGAATGTCAACGAACTGTTGCCGAGCTTCGTCATCAGTCTTTACTAGATCAAGCAGTTGACCCAACTGGTGGTCGTAGTCATCGGGTGGACGTAGCGACAATCGTGCCGCTGCCGCGGCCTTACGCACATCTTCGGTTTCGGGCACCCGTGCCAACAATGCCAAGGCCGATTCACCTTCGCCTTGCGCGGTGAGCATGGTGGCAAGAGCAACAATGGCTGTCTCGTTACCCGGCTCGATGTCGAGCACGGCCAGCAAACTTTGTTCATCTCCACGACTCAACAAAGCACTGATGTGTTCTTGGGTCGCAGTCGGGAGCATCTGTTCAACGAATTGACGAACCGCGGCCTCGGCCAACGGACCTTGGAACTCGCTCATAATTGATCCGTCGCGGAGGGCAAACATTGCGGGAACGGCCCGCACTCGAAATGCCTGCACAATGCCCGGATTCTCATCAACATTGATACGGGCCAGCAGAACTTTTCCTTGAGTCCCAGCAACAATCGCTTCCAGAACTTGCCCAAAAGCAACACAAGCATCGCTGCGTGGGCTCCATAAATACGCCAACACCGGTCCGTTAGCCGATCTGGCTAAGACCTCAGTCTCAAATGTCGCTTCAGTGACGTCAATAGCCATACCTTGACGATACCCCGCTAGCGACTTTGACCGTTCTTCAGGCACACAAGATCGGCGGTTCGTGGATACCGTACGGGGGCGTGAGTAGTGATTCGCCCAGCATCCCCGGTCTCGATATCAACAAAGTCACCGCCTGGCTTGAAGCCAACGTCGCTGGCGCAGTGGGCCCTTTCACTTTCGATGTCATTGCCGGTGGTCACTCAAATCTCACTTTCAAAGTCACTGGCAGTAACGGCCAACAATTTGTGTTGCGCCGACCCCCGCTGGGACATGTTCTCGCCAGCGCCCACGACATGGGCCGCGAACACCGCATCATTGCTGCCCTCAGTGGAACACCCGTGCCGGTCGCTCCTGCCGTTGGCTATTGCGACAATCTCGAAGTCAATGGTGCTCCGTTCTACGTGATGTCATTCGTTGATGGGTTAGTCATCCGCGAACGTGAAGCCGCAGAACGATTACTGAGCGTTGACGCTCGTCGCCGGGCCAGTGAATCAATTGTTGACACCATGGCCGCAATTCATGCTGTCAGCCCCGAGGCTGTAGGTCTTGGTGATCTCGGTCGTCATGAGGGTTACATCGCTCGCCAACTGAAGCGTTGGTACGGACAGTGGAACCAACAAAAAACCCGTGACTTACCAAGCGTCGATCGCGTACATGATGAACTGTTGGCACGCATTCCCGAACAGGGTCCTGCCACTCTCGTGCACGGCGACTATCGCCTCGACAACTGCATGGTTGATGCAAGTGGTCAAGTCATCGCAGTTCTTGACTGGGAAATCTGCACACTTGGCGACCCAATGGCCGACCTAGGTTTATTGATGGTGTATTGGACCGGCCCCAATGACGATGCATCAGCTTGGAATGGTTCAGCCTGCTCGACTCCAGGTTTCCTTGATCGCGCCGACCTTGCACAGCGTTATGCCGAGGTCAGTGGTCGAGATATTTCACAACTTGATTTCTACACAACCTTTGCTTACTGGAAACTCGTATGCATTCTTGAAGGTGTGTACTCGCGTTATCTCGGAGGCGCATTGGGTCAACGCGATCCAGCCGAACTTGAACCGTTCAACCAACAAGTAATTGGTGCGGCCGCAAAAGCCGAAGACATGTTGAGCCGCTTGAAATGAGTAATGAAATTCGTGATCTTGAACTTCACGGCGACTTACCGCAATTGAATTCCCCCATTTTGATTGTGATGTTGCAAGGCTGGATTGATGCAGCTGGTGCAGCCAACGATGCGATGTCGGCAATTGAAAGCCAAATTGATCCGTTGCCGGTCGCAACATTTGATCCTGATGTTTTCATTGACTATCGCGCTCGCCGACCAACAATGGAAATTCGCGAAGGACGTAACAACGGAATTGATTGGCCGTCCATCGATCTCTATGCCGGCAAGGACACCAACGGCCGCGATGTTCTCATTTTGCGTGGACACGAACCTGATTCAGCCTGGAATCGTTTTTCAGCGGCAGTACGTGAACTGTGCTTGCGCATGAATGTTTCGATGATGGTCGGACTTGGCGCCTACCCCTTCCCCACTCCGCACACACGTCCGAGCAATTTGTCGTGCACGACACCAACGATTGAATTACTCAACAAGATTGCTTTCTTGCGCAGCACCGTCGATGTACCTGCCGGCATGACCGCGGTACTTGAACAGGTTCTTCATGACAGCGGCATTCCTTCGATCAGCGTGTGGGCACAGGTGCCGCAATACATTCCGGGCATGACCTATCCCGCAGCCTCTCTGGCGATTCTCCGCGGTCTCGTTCCGGTAGCTGACCTCCACTTTGATGGAACCGCTCTTGAACAAGAATCAGTGATTCAACGCGAACGCCTCGACCGCATGGTGTCGCGCAATAGTGAACACGCCGAAATGGTTGAGAAACTTGAGCAGGCCTACGACTCATTGGTGCAAAATGCCAGCACTGACCCGCAGCAACCACTGATGACCGAGCAGGACATTCCGTCACCCGAGGAAATGACCGCCGAGTTAGAGGCTTTTCTGCGCAACGCCAATCCTGATCTGCCCTGACGCCTCCACTAGTTTGAGAGACATGGTCGTGTCGCCTGGGATGCGTCCAAAATTTGGAGGATCATCATGAAGGTCGACGGAGGCATCAGCGCCAATTTGCATGACGCAATCAAAAGCGCCAAAGAAGCAGAAACTGCAGGTTATTCAGGTGCTTGGACCGCCGAAACCAACCATGATCCGTTCTTGCCGTTGTTGCTCGCGGCCGAGCACACCACCAAACTTGAAATTGGCACGTCGATCGCCGTCGCATTTGCCCGCAGCCCAATGACCCTCGCCAACACGGCATGGGACTTACAGGCCTACTCACAAGGTCGCTTCATTCTCGGTTTAGGTAGCCAAATTCAACCGCATATCACGAAGCGTTTCAGCATGCCCTGGAGCAAGCCAGCAGCTCGCATGCGCGAAATGGTGCTGGCAATTCATGCCATTTGGGATACCTGGCTGACCGGCAACAAACTTGAATTCCGTGGTGAGTTTTACACCCACACGTTGATGACTCCTATGTTCAGCCCACCAGCAAGCGATATCTCGGCTTATGGCAAGCCCAAGATTTTCTTGGCAGGCGTTGGCGAATTGATGACCGAGGTTGCCGGCGAAGTATGCGACGGATTCATCTGTCATGGTTTCACCACCGAAAAGTATCTGCGTGAAGTCACCATTCCGGCGTTAGAGCGTGGTCGCGCCAAAGCAGGCAAGACCATGGAAGGTTTTGAAATCGTCGGACCAAGTTTTGTGGTGACTGGCAATAACGAAGAAGAACTCGAACGAGCCGCTGTTGGTACGCGCAAACAAATTGCCTTCTATGGTTCTACACCGGCGTACCGACCTGTACTTGAAATGCACGGTTGGGGCGAGGTTCAGGACCAATTAAATGTCATGTCCAAGCAAGGCGAATGGGACAAGATGGGCACGCTCATCACTGACGAAATCCTCAATACATTTGCGGTCGTCGGCTTGCCCGAACAAATCGCTCCTGAACTTCATCACCGCTATGGCGATGTCATTCAGCGCATTTCGTTCTATGCGCCTTACAGCAGCGATCCCGAACGCTGGAGCAAGGTGATGTCGGCTTTGCAGTCGGCCTAACAAGCATTTGTCTAGAAGCTCTCAAGAAGGGTCTTCAGCCCAAACTCAAGACCGCCATGCAGAGTGTGAACTGCATGGCGAGGGCACGAATCAGGGTAAATAGTTTGATTGCTGTGATTGCAGCAGGGGCGACAATGTTTTCTTATTGCCTGACTTCACAAGCCCTTGAGTCGCAACCAACAGATGTGCATTGCACCAACACCCTCGATTTGGCCGCACTCAGCAATTTGACCACAGTTGCCGACGACCCCGATCAATTCGTTGCTCTCACCTGTGGTCACGTAGACACCTCACCACAAGCCATCACGACCGCAGTGGCTTTACGCAATCTGAATCCTTAATCAACCAATTCAAGTTCGCCCAATAGGTACGACTCACGACACTTGGCGCGCTGCAATTTTCCACTACTCGTCTTGGGCAAAGTTCCTGGTTTAACGAGCATGATGTCACGGGGTGGCAAGCCTGAAACTTCAAGTGCCGAATGGTGAATCGCTTGGCGAACTTGATCGAGCTGATCAGACTTCACTTCAGCAACAACGATCACGGTTTCTTTACCCTTGTATCCGTCAACACCAAAGGCAATGACATTGCCAGTACGGACACCTTCAATTTCACCCACAGCTCGCTCGATATCTTCAGGGAATACATTGCGACCGCCCACAATGATCACGTCTTTGATACGCCCGCAAATAATCAATTCACCATCGAGCAAGTACGCCAAGTCACCGGTACATAACCAGCCTTCATGGAACATCTCACGGGTTGCATCAGGACGCTTGTAATAACCAGGCGTGACACTGGTGCCGCGTAATAACAACTCACCCACATGTCGTTCGGGCAGTTCTTCTCGTGTTGTCGGATCAACAACTTTCATTTCTAAACCAGGAACGGCTTTACCAAGCATCGGCAAACGACGCACCGTCACTTCGTCGTCGTCGGTTGCATTGACAGGGCGGGCGATACGTTCGCGCTCCATCACAATGCGATCAACCGTGTCGCACTTTAAACCGCGATAACGCGGCGGAAACGCTCCACCAATCGCCACTTCGGCCATACCGAAAGCCGGGAAAATACTTCCCGCTGACAAACCAAATGGTTCTGCCGCTTTGACAAATGCTTCAACTGCTTGAGGATCAACCGGTTCCGCTCCAGATAACGCCAATGTCAAAGACGACAAATCAAGATCAGTGGCTCGTTTCAGGGCACGAGTTGCGAGCACCCACGAGAAGTTCGGACCAGCAGTCGCGGTGCCCTTCCAGTCGCTGATCCACTGCATCCAATGGCCAGGATGCGCCATGAAATCTTGGGGCGCCGCTTGCACCAATTGCACACCGTTCAACATAGGAATCGACAAAAAGCCGACGAGACCCATGTCGTGATAGAGCGGAAGCCACGACACCATGACTTCGTTGGTATCAAGTTCGGCCGCGTCGCAACTGGCATCGACATTGGCCGTCAAAACGCGATCAGGAATCATCACGCCTTTGGGCTCTGATGTTGAACCGCTTGTGTATTGCAAAATCACTAAACGCTCCGGGTCATTGGCGGGAAGTTCCAAACGTTCACCAGAAGGTTTACCTGGACCTGGCATGACTGCCGCCATCGGCAATGTTGGCGGATCACCAGGAATCGTTTGATAGAACGCGGCCAGCTGATCGTCAATCAAAACAAGTTTTGCTTCACCATGTCGAATACGCGAACGCGTACTTTCGATGAACGCATCAAGTGAAGCCATGCGCATCGGCAATGGCAACACCATGCTCGCAACACCAGCAAGCCAGCATCCGCGAATGATTGTCATTAATTCGCGACTCGTCGGACCAAGAATTGCCACGTGATCACCGGGCACAATTCCCATGGCTTGGAATGCCGCCCCAACAGCACGAGCATCGTCGTGAATTTCACGCCACGAGATAAACGACGGGCCGTCAACTGGCGCAATGCTTTGACCAACAAAACGCACACCCGTCGGGGCGTCCGCAGACTTTTCAAGTCGTTCAATGACTGAGCCGGTTGGCAACTGACGAGTGACCGCTTGACGGCGAGCCTCACTGAGGGCATGCACCTCGTCAAAACGAGAACTTGGATTTCGGGGATCAGGCGAGTTATTCATGGCGACGGGGAAAAATTACTCGCCCGAGAGCCTCTGCGAGGTGTTCTTGTGAGTTCGGCACCGTCGCCCCTCACCAAAAGAGTCCCCAGCAGGGCTAATGCCCATATCCTTGGGGTGTTATGTCTGCGAGCACACCCGATCCCACTTCGTCCGATTCGACTACGGGCGGCGAAATCCCCCGCTTGCGGTACAACGCATCTCTCGCCCAAGACATCGAGCAGCGCTGGCAAGATCAGTGGGAATTAGATGGCACCTACGAAGCCCCCAACCCCGCTGGCCCGTTAGCCGAACCGGAAAAGGTTGCTGGCCGCCCCAAGTTGTTTGTTCTCGACATGTTCCCGTATCCGAGCGGCGCGGGCTTACACGTCGGCCACCCACTTGGATACATCGCAACCGACGTCTACGCGCGATACAAGCGCATGACGGGTTACAACGTTTTGCATGCACTGGGTTATGACAGTTTTGGATTGCCCGCAGAACAACATGCCATTGCGACGGGAGTGCATCCTCGCGTTAACACCGAAGCCAACGTTGCCAACATGCGTCGTCAGTTACGTCGACTCGGACTTGGTCATGATGCTCGTCGCAGTGTGAGCACAACTGATGAAAACTTCTATCGCTGGACTCAATGGATCTTCTTACAGGTATTCAATAGTTGGTACGACGAAACTGAAAAACGCGCTCGACCGATTACCGAACTTGAACAGGGTTACGCCAACGGCTCAATTGCCACGCCCGACGGACGCTCGTGGGCCGACCTCAACACAACAGAGCGACGTTCAGCAATTGATGCGCGCCGCCTCGCTTATCTTTCTGAAGCACCTGTCAACTGGTGCCCAGGTCTTGGGACAATTCTGGCCAACGAAGAAGTGACTGCCGATGGGCGAAGCGACATTGGCAACTATCCAGTCTTCAAAAAGAGTATGCGCCAGTGGACCATGCGCATCACCACGTACGCCGATCGTTTACTTGATGATCTGGAACGGCTTGATTGGCCAGAACCCATCAAGTTGATGCAGCGCAACTGGATTGGCCGCAGCGAAGGCGCCCGGGTCCATTTCGCAACACCTGCGGGTGATTTGACCGTATTCACCACGCGTCCCGACACGCTATTTGGTGCGACATTCATGGTGATCTCTCCAGAACACCCACTCGTTGATGCATTAACAACTGATGAGAACCGTCAAGCAATTCAGGACTATCGCGTTGCTGCCGCCGCCAAGAATCAATTTGATCGAACTGACGACACCAAAGAAAAGACCGGAGTCTTCACTGGCACTTACGCCACCAATCCCGTGAATGGTGCGCCGGTTCCGGTGTGGGTCGCTGATTACGTGTTAATGGGTTACGGCACTGGTGCAATCATGGCTGTTCCTTGTGGCGACCAACGCGACTTTGATTTTGCGCGTCGATTCAATTTGCCGATTCCCGCTATTCAGCAACCACCCGTCGAGTGGTTCACTTCGCGAGAACTTGAAGTGCAACACGGTACACAGGTTGATACTTCCACATGGCCAGAAGCTTTTATTGGTGATGGCGTTTATATCAACTCATCAAACGATGATCTCCAACTTGATGGTTTGACATCGGTCGCCGAAGGCAAGTCAGCCATGAATGCTTGGCTTGAAGAACATGGCCGCGGTAACGCAAATATCAACTTCAAACTGCGCGACTGGCTCTTTAGTCGTCAGCGTTACTGGGGCGAACCATTCCCCATCGTGTACGACGAAGACGATCAGCCAGTTTCGCTACCCGACTCAATGCTTCCCGTGCTTCTGCCCGAACTCGAAGACTTCAAGCCTCAAGCACTTGACCCGAATGATGACGTCACCGATCCCATTCCCCCACTTGCACGAAGTACCGAGTGGCGCGAAGTTGTCCTTGATCTCGGTGATGGACCAAAGAAGTACCGTCGCGAAATCAATGTGATGCCCCAGTGGGCTGGTTCATGTTGGTATGAACTTCGTTATCTCGATCCCACCAATACCGAAAACTTCGTTGACCCCGCAGTTGAGAAGTACTGGATGGGACCTGCCGATGGCGGCGACGGCAAAACTGGACACACTGGTGGCGTTGATTTGTATGTCGGTGGCGTTGAGCACGCAGTGCTACACCTTTTGTACGCCCGCTTCTGGCACAAGATCTTGTTTGACCTTGGACATGTGTCAAGTTCCGAGCCCTTCTATCGCTTGTTCAATCAGGGCTACGTGCAGGCGTTCGCCTTCCGCGACCCTCGCGGTCAGCCGGTGCCTGCAAGCGATGTTGAAGAGCGTGATGGCGCATATTGGTACGAGGGTGAAAAGGTTTCACGCGAGTACGGCAAGATGGGCAAGAGCCTGAAGAACATTGTCACCCCTGACGAGATGTACGACGAGTACGGCGCCGACACCTTCCGCCTCTATGAAATGAGTTCTGGACCGCTCGAGGCCAGTCGACCTTGGAACACGCGCGATGTCATCGGCATGCAACGGTTCTTGCAGCGTGTCTGGCGCAACTTGGTTGATGAGGACACCGGACGTTCGCTAGTCATCGATACTCCTCCGAGCGAAGAACTTCGCAAGTTGATGCATCGCATGATTGAAGGAATCCGTGCCGATATGGATGCGCTTCGATTTAACACTGCCATCGCCAAGTTGATCCAACTCAACAACGCGTTGACACAAGAGTCGGCAGCAGTTGGTGGGTCACCGCGAGAAGTAGTGATTCCGATGATTCAAATGCTGTCGCCACTGTGCCCACATATCGCCGAAGAGTTGTGGCAACGACTTGGACACGATCACACCGTGACCTTCGTACCCTTCCCCGTAGCCGATCAATCACTTCTTGTCGAAGAGACCATTGAATACCCGGTGCAAATCAACGGAAAAGTCCGCACACGACTGACGGTTCCTAACGAAGCCGATCAAGCCACAATCCAAGCACTGGCTCTTGCCGATGAAAAAGTCATTGCAGCGTTAGATGGAGAAGTGCCCAAGAAGATCATTGTGATTCCTGGCCGTATGGTCAACTTGGTTGTCTAGACATCTCGTTGAATATCACTCTCAATCACAAAGTGAGGCAGCAATGATTTCAGGAATTATTGAAGGCTTTTATGGTCCGCCCTGGAGTCATGAAACTCGCCTTGATTTCATTAACTTTCTTGCTGCACATGGTGGCAACACCTACGTATGGGCCGCAAAGTTAGAGCCCCGACATCGTGACTTGTGGGCTGATGACTTCACTAGTGAAGAGCTTGCGCAATTCGCCGAACTAGCCAGCCAACAAGAAGCCATTCAAGTATTGATTGGGTTGACACCTGGCTCACAGGCGACTGTTGAGCAACTCGTCAACAAGTTGCGACCAGCCATTGATAATGGTTGCCACGGAATTGTGTTGAGCTTTGACGACTTACCTGTTCTTGATGCGGCCACGAAACATCGCGATCTTGCGAATGGTCTCATTGATCAACTCAATACGCAGGTTTGGTTAGTGCCAACTCATTACGCCGGAACAACCAGTTCGCCCTACCTAGAACAACTCTTTGACGGATTGCACAAAGATGTTTTGGTGATGTGGACTGGCGAACATGTCGTCAATGATTCGATTTCGGCTCGCGACGCTCAACTTCGAACCGCCGTGTGCAATAACCGCAAACCTTTGTTATGGGATAACACTCCAGTCAACGATGCAATCATGACCGAGGCTTTGCATCTCGGTCCCTACGCGTCGCGTGAAACAGCAATGCTTTCAGAGTTATCGGGACTGCTGCTGAATCCGATGGAGTTTGCCGCAGCATCAAAACCAACTGTTGCTAGTGCACTGGCTTGGGCACGAAGCGAAGATGCATTCGGCGCATGGCAAACAGTTGTTTCTCAACACGGTTGGGCAGAGATCGCTGCCGCCACCGCATTTCCTGATGACCCCCACTGGCCAGGCGCCCGGCCCAGCGATGAGTGGTGGCAGTCAGTTGCCGATATGCAACCAAAAGGTCTTGATGTTGGTTGTCAACCGTGGATTGATGCGGCAAAACAAGGCGCCGAACTTGTTGTGTCGGCACGCCAACTTCTTGCTGGCTCAGGCGACTCTGAGATGTCAGTTCTTGGTCGCTTTCATCTGGCTATCAGGTGGCGCACTTGGAAGCGATTACCAGTTCTCACGTACGGTGGAGGACCCCGCATTCGCCCAGTCGTTACCAATGATGAGAGCGGCAAGTTCGCTTACCGAAATGGAACGGTGATCTCACAAACGTCATTAGTGGACGACGAAGTTATGCGCTGTTTATAAGAGACATAACTAGTTAACGCGGCTTCGTTAAACGGAGACGAAGTCCAAGTTCGTGTGAACCAACCACGAATAGTTGATTGATTGCTCGACTGATACCGATGTACAAAGCGCGGTCATCCATACGACGTTCGGGATCAACAAGAATCACTGTGTCGAACTCGGTGCCCTTCATGCGACGCTCGGTCTCACAAACTGTTTTGGTGTCTCGCTCGTCCCACGACCCCAAACCCAACTCGGCTCGCAACTGATCACGAAGTCTGACTGAAGGAACAAGAACTGCTGTTGTACCCACTGGTGCGAGCAATCCACTTCCGTTATCGGGTTGACGATCAAGAATTGCCTTCACTTTCGCAACATAATCCTCGGTTGTCGCTTCAGCGAACTCAATACCAATTGTCTCGGGACCAACTTCGGGCGCCGGCGCTCCCCCAAGCAACGAACGTAACAACCTTGCGATCTGATGTGAGTTGCGGCAGTTGTTCACTAGTTCGCACAGTGTCCAGCCGTCTTCACTTTTCGGCATGCGGAAACCACGACTGAATATTTCTTGACCTGAGTCGGCCACCATCATGAGACGACGTGGACCGTCGTCATCAAGTAGTGATTCAAGCTGCGCGATCCAGGCAGGACTGAAGTCTTGAGCCTCATCAATGATGATGGTGTCAAACTTCTGGGTGATTGCCGGCCAATTGGAATGCAAGTGCCCAATCACCGTTTTATTCCAAAAAGTAGAAGCCTCATCGGCAGTCATTTCTGAAGGCTCTTCAAGATGCGGCATTCCGTCGAAACTCCGCGCGACGGTCAAAAATGCTCCCGCAACCACATTCTCGTAACCACCGAGATATCCGTTGATCTGATCGGCTAGCGGTTCGTTAAAACAGGTCACGAGCACTCGTTCGTTTCGAGCAATCAACGCTCGTCGCGCCCAACCCAAAGCCAAACGAGTCTTTCCCGATCCAGCACCACCGGTGACCATCACTCGTCGATTGGCATCAAGTCGTTCGAGTGCTCGTACTTGCGATGCACACAAAGCTTCCATTCGTTGATGGTGCATGCGAATACGCGCCTCGGGGTCCCACGTGAAATCAGCGTCGGGTTTGAGGTACTTAATGATTCCGTTCATTTGCTCTGTAGTGAAACGCTGTCCAACACGGGCTTCAGCTAGAAGCATGTCAATCGAATATTGAGGGTCTTCAAGGTCGGGCGCGAGAAAGAGCTGCGAACGTTTAATGTCAGGCGGCAAATGACCATGAAGTTCTGTTGTGTTTGGAAACGCCACCCCGAAACGGACCGGAAAAAACTCAAAGACTCCCGGCCAGCGATCTTTCAGTTCATTACGTAATGCATAAGCATTTGTTTTGGCTTGGCTAAACGGTTGTGGCCTCATCTTTCCTTGCCTCCCGTACCACTCCCCTGCTTGTACGTACGCTCGGTGACCTTTTACTTCTAGGTGAACAACACCTTGTTCTTCATGAAGTAAAACAACATCAATTTCATGGGGTCGGTCACTATGGAAAGTCACATTAGGGAAAATCAACCAACCATCTGTGAGTCCATCAACAAGACGCCGCACCACTTCGCGTTCGTCCCTATTTTCTATTGTTCGTAAATCAAAATCTGCCGGTACGAGAATTCCCATAAACCGAGTATGTCACTAGTTCATTACACATAACGACGAAATGATTTGCACTTATAAAAATCTCACAAATCTCTCAAAGAATTCTTCTGAAAATAGTTGCTCTACACGTTGACTTTGCAACTGCAGGCCGCGCTCTCAACACACGGTGACTGGTTTTTATTAGACGGGGACGAGTTCTCGGCCGTCTGATGTGTGGACGTGAGTCATTCCAGTTACATGGTTGATGGTTGTGGTGTAGCCCGCGGTTGCTTTATAGCGGTTGTGTTTTCGGCATAACGGGTCGCCGTTGTCGGGTGATGTTGTTCCACCTTCAGCCCAGGGTGTGCGATGGTCGGCCTCGCATGTTAAAGCTGTGCAGCCTGGCCAAATGCATTTTCTTCGTCTCAAAAAGATCGCTTCTCGTGATGAACCAGTGAATAATCGTGATTTTCGTCCGAGATCAATCACTGTGCTTGGTGAACTCATGACAACTCGTCGTACGTGACCGATCATTGATGCGACGATCGCATCAAACGGATCAATCGCAACACCAGCGGTGGTTTCGCAACGTCGTGAACCAAACGTGCTGGGTGTGCCTAGCAGCGATGGCAGTGGTGTGTCGTTTAACAGTGCGGTGAGAGCGGTTTCATAGGTAGCTGCGTCGATCACAATGTTTACGACTGGATCTGACGGGGCGAACCGGCTGTTCGCGGCACTAGCGAAGATTGCATACATGGCGTCGGCTCGTCGTTGTTTGGCGGTGCGAGCCAAATCGGAATACAAATCCAACCCTTTCGCATCACGATCAGCGAGGTCTTGGGCGAGTTCTGCTTGAACGTACTTCTCGAACACTTCGAGCATGAACGCGCCTTGCGCGGTGCCAACTTTGGCGTCAATGTAAACAACATCGCCAACCGGGTGAACGGTGGCGTCGCGGTCTTCGTGAACCCGTTCGCTGTTGCGGTGCGCTCCGTCGGCGTCTGCGTAATGTTCCCAGCGGATCATGACCGTGTTGAAATCTTCATACGGCATGTCTTCGGCGCGGTCGGCCAACATGTCCATGAAAGCAGGTAGTTCTGCTGAGACTCGTTTGTTGGCGTGCGCGGCAGCCAAACGACGGACTTGGGCGACACCGATCGTTCCGGCCTGTAGACGTTCAGAGATTTGTGGAAATTCGACGACCATGCGCGCGACTTTCACAAGATGTTTCGCGTCACCTGCACTGTAGGAAATACCGGCTCGCAACCAGCCGGCCATGGTGGTGTGGCCGTGATCACGAAATGCTCCGGTGCGATCAACCTCAGCCAACACTTCGGCACGAGCAGCTTCAATAAACCGTGACGCTTTCTCAAGCTCAACCAAACGTGACATTGCATCGTCACCATCAACAATTGAGGATTGTGCTGACCACGCTGCACGCAAACCTGCAACGAGAAAACCACTGTTACTTTCTGCGGTTTTTGGTGTCAGATCACGTGAGAACATATGTTCTTAGTATGCCAGTTGGGTGTGGCAAAAAGCAAATGAAATCAAGGGTTTTTTGAAAAAAGTTTTCAACAATATTGCCATCAAAACTGGTGGTAGAAACTACAACTTGACCCGCGACTAGAGAACTCACGATCACTTAGTTGAGGAGTCGTGAGTTAATGCAGCGAGTTGTCAGTTGTTTGGGAGTAGTTGGGATGCGCAGCTGGTCGTGGGTGATGAACGTTGACTGAGCCCACATCTCAGACCTGAAAGAGAACGGCGGTGTGTGGGCGACGTCAGTGAGTCAACCACGAGCCAGCGACGAGCATCCCAACTAGCAGCCCTACCCAACCAAGGATCACTCAAAAATTTCTCTCCCGAGCGCACACTTTGTAGGACGGCATTCGTTTGAGTTACATGACAACAACAACGACAGCCCAAAATAATCCCCCGTCCACCGCTACTCCCGAGACCGCTCAGGCGACATTCATCTCGATCGTGGCCGATGCCAGCGGTTCGATGAACCACCTCCACGAGACCGTGATCAAAGGTCTCAACGATTTCATCGCCGAACAAGCATCCTCAGATAACGATGCCAAAGTCACAATTGTGCAGTTCCCGTCCCTCAAGGACGAAGACGGCATTCAGACCATCTTGCCCAAGAGCAACGTGAAGACAGCTCGCAAGATCACCGGCAAGGACTATGTCATCAATGGCATGACTCCTTTGTACGACGCCATCGGCGCAGTCATCAAGAAGGCCGACCAGCGCATTGCCAAGCGAGCCGCCAAAGGCAATGATCCAGAATCACAAGTCGTCGTCATCTTCACCGACGGTGGCGAAAATGCGAGCCGCAAATTCACCCAAGATGCCATCTTCACTCTGATCGCCGAACGCAAAGCACAAGGCTGGGTTTTCGTCTTCCTTGGTGCAAATCAGGATGCGTTCGAGGCTGGCGGCCAGGTTGGCTTTGCTCCAGGAAACACCATGAATTTTGATGCATCAGAAGAAGGTATGACCAATGCACTGTTGAGCGTGTCCCGCTCAGTTCGTGCCTACTCGGCCATGCCGATGGCAGAGCGCTTCATGAAGAGTGAGAGCTTCTTAATTCAGCCAGATGAAGACGAAGAATTTGAAGATCTGTGATCTTGAGGGTTTGTGTGCTGTCACCCCATCAGCGGGGTGACAGCACACAGTTCCCTTGATCATTCGTTTAAGTATCAACCGACAACAAGGAGAGCAGCTTGAAACCAGAGACCACCCGCAAAGTCATCACTCCAGTACCTATCGGTACTGCCAACATCGTCGAACACGACCTCCCCTCCTGCTGGAAAGACGTCCGAGACGCTCTCGCCGCCGGAATTGATCGCTTGATTTTGTTCGGGCCTCCAGGAACTGGAAAAACTTTTGCTGGGCTCACTGTGGGCGATGTCTCGGGCGGCGCTTTTCGTTTGATCTGCAACGAGGACATGACGGCAGCCGATGTGACTGGTCACTTCATGCCTACCGCAGACGGAACCTGGAAGTGGCTCGACGGGGCCGTGCTGAAAGCTTGGCAAGGTAACGGGCAAACCGGTGGTCGCATTGTGGCCGACGAAATCGACCGCGCATCTGGTGACGTGTTGTCACTCTTACTCAACATGTTCGACTCCCCCGAGAGTGCTTCATGGCAACACCCCGACACGGGCCACGTTTTCAAACCAGCGAAGAATTTTTCGGTGGTCATGACAACCAACATCGAAGATATGCGCGATTTACCTGTCGCTCTTCGCGATCGCTTCCCGATCGCCATTCGCATTGATCGACCACATCCAGGTGCACTTGCTCAATTGTCACCACATCTTCGGGCACCAGCTTCGGCTGCTGTTGATGCCGACAAGGCTCGGCGTTTCAGCGTTAGATTATTCATGGCCTTTGATCAACTCTGCATCCAGGGGATGGATATTGAAAGGGCCGCATTCTTGGTGTTTGGCAACCACTCCAAAGACATTCTTGATGCGATTCGTATTGATGGCGTCACCAAAGCAGCGGCCTCAAAGCCAATCGCGAAGGCATCATGACGGGCAGTTCCACAGCTCGCCGAAACAAAAATCAACGAGTCGTCGTAGAAAAGCGCATTGCCATGCCCGAATGGCTATCACGCGAAGACCGCACAGCCGCACCTTGGACAGTTGTCGAAGGTGCGGCCCAACGCGGCGAGGCTTTCACCGACTTAGTCGCCCATCGTATGCAAGTTCCAGTTGGTGCCGATGAAACATCGCGTTGTATTCGCGCCCATGAGTTGATGCACGCGAAGGTCAGCCCCACTCATATCTGGGTCCCCGACGATGTCGCATACATCTCGATTGAAACCATGACTGTTGCCGAAGAATTTCGCGTCAATATGTTGGTTGATACAGCGGGCTTTCCAGTGATGAAGTTTCTCGCTGACGGCAGCGAGAAACGTACCGGCGAACGTCTGGCTCAAAACAATGATTGGAATTCACTCGTCCACATGACCGCCGCAACAGTTGGCACAAAAGCATTTGCTGGATTGATCAGTGGTGTGAAATCAGTGCGGCCCGAATGGGTTGCGACGTTGCGCGAACTGGGTCGTCAGATGCGCAAGATGTGGCGTGAAGCGGCCTCTCATGGCGTTGAACACATCGCGTCAACTGAACCCTGGGATCTCGCCACGGCAGGATGGGCTTTCACTGTGGAAGTCGCTCGTTTCATTCATCGCGTACTCATCAACGAAACGAGCGAAGGCGAAATTCCACCCGATGCCGACTCCCTTAAAGGCGGAACTCAGGGTGTGCCTGGCAAATTTGCTC
Source organism: Ilumatobacteraceae bacterium (assembly GCA_044355095.1). Lineage (GTDB taxonomy): Bacteria > Actinomycetota > Acidimicrobiia > Acidimicrobiales > Ilumatobacteraceae > Casp-actino8. The sequence goes on along the minus strand of JBIKYT010000021.1, from coordinate 10,326 downwards.
CGGTTGTTGAATTATCAATCAATCGCCCCAACCGTGTTGATGGTCGACTCGGTCGTCGTCGACGCCCAACCAATGTTGGCCGTCATCCACGACATCTCGATCGATTACTCACCGATCCCCAACGTCGCGTTTTTGATCATCGCAAACGTGGCCAAGGTGGAGTTGTACTCATCGATCAATCGGGCTCAATGCGCCTTACCGATGGCGATTTGTGGCGCATCATTGAGGCAGCTCCAGGATGCGTGATCATTGGTTACAGTCACGAACCCCGATCGCAAGGTAAGCCAAATCTTTGGGTGCTCGCCGATCGCGGACAGGTGGTCGATGAAGTTCCAGTTGGCAATGGTGGCAACGGAGTCGATGGACCGGCTTTGCAATACGCCTTAAGACGTCGCAGAAATGGCGAACCAATGCTATGGGTGTGTGACGGCCATGTCACCGACGAAACCGATGATGTCCACTCAGACCTCACTGAAGAATGCGCCCGCATCGTAGCGATCAATCACATCCATCAAGTTGCCGACGTTGAGACCGCTGTCAAAGCACTCACGAAAGCCGCCAAAGGCGATGTTCTCAAGGCTTCGGCAGTTGGCCCAATCGCCCAAAGTCAAGCCTGGCGATCACGCATGACATGAACTGACATGAACTGACATGACATGAAATGACACGACGGACATTTCACACAACGCACATATTCGACCCACTCACTCGTTAGGAATACATGACCGCTGACACCACACCCACACAACGTTCCGTTTCATTTGTCATCACACCTGGTGAATTTGAACTTTTGGCCACCTTTATGGCACCGATGCAGTTCAAGGAGGACACCGGAGCGTCCATTTGGGTCACTTCTCGCGAGGGTTTGCGTGAATGGCTCGTCACCGCCAACGGAATCACGACCGTGGTGTTCAGTCGAGAAGATGAACTGGGCCGTTATGGCATCGAAGACAGCGAAGCGTGGGCCTTCCCCATTCCCGAACACGTCTTGGTCACTATGGGTAAATTCTCATTGTCTGCTACCGAAGATTTATCACGCGACATGACCGTCACGTTGAGCGATGAGTGGGTCACGCTGACCTACAACACATACTCCATGTCGGTTTCACAAAACCCCAATGCAAAATGCCCGCCAATGGTTCCTCAGGTTGAGTCACTTTTGACCACAACCGTTGACCCCACTGGTTTGTGGACCATGTTGTCCTCGGCTCGTGTTTGGCCAACCGGCGGCATGGCCAACGGCATGAACACACCGATGCGCGTCACATGCGACTTTGCCCATAATCAATTGGTTTTCCAGGCCGACTGGACAGTTGTTCAGGCTGGCGTCCACGAGTACCGCATGCCTGCCGAGTTCGAAACATTGCAACCGGGCGTCGAACTCAAACCGTTCAATATTGCTCACTCCGCCATCTTGAAACTTCTTCGCGATCCGATGGCCGCTGAAAAATTCGGTCAAGTCAAACTTCATATGTCTCCCGAGGGACTAAGCCATATGAAGTTGTCAGGTGAGAATTGGGCGATGTACGTTCCCGCTATTGCCAATGTCAAACAGTGGGGCCACGATCTCGACGACGTTGTCGGCGATATCCCGTATGTTTGGGAAGACTGCAGTCGGGTGTCATTAATGTTCCCCGATCTTGAACAAGGCATCATCGAACTTTCCGCCCTCCCCGACGAACCTCGTTACGGTCACTACAAGTACCGTGCGTCGTACGAAATCCAAGATGATGTGATTGCGTCAGCAGATTTATACCGTGAAATCAATGCCATCAACGAAGGTACTGCTGGATGTCGGATCGTTGTCGATGGCAATCGTCTCGTGGCCGTTGCCGATCTCACTCAAGACAACTACCAACAGTTGAGTACGTACATCTATTCGTTCTCAAACAGCGTCAGTGGTCTCTCACCATTTCTATCGGTCATCTCTACAGCGATCTAACGACACCTCTCGTTCACTTTCGTACCGTGAAGACTTCACGTAACTGCGCATTTTTTGTTGGTCGCATTTAAGTTTTCGTTCACTTTGTTCTGACATATTTCGTTTCGTCGACACACGAGGTGTCGCTTGATCAAATAGGTGGGACAACTAGTGAAGAGAACGAAGAAATTTTCGGTGCGCAAAGTGCTCGCAGGCTCAATCGCCTCAATCACCGCAGCCACAATCTTTTTTGGAGCACATCCAACTCTGGCGGCCCCGCCGACAGCGACCACAACCCTTGATCTCGTTCCGCTCGGTACGTATAACGGCTTAGGCGGACTCGCAGCATCTGAAATCGTCGCTTTTGATTCCGCATCAAAGCAGTTATTCATCAATAACGGCGCACTTAATCGCATTGACATCGTGGACATCGAAAATCCAGCAACGCCGACTCTCGTTCGCTCAGTTGACATGGGCGTTTACGGCCGTGGCGTTCAGAGCGTCACCGTTGGCGACGGAATTGTCGCCGCTGCCGTTGATGTGGCTCCAGTTGTCAGCAGCGACGGACGTCAAACTGCAAGCAACGGAATCGTTGTTCTCATGGATACCACGGGACGAATCCTTAAGACTGTTGGCGTTGGAGTCCTACCTGACCATGTTTCGTTCACCCCCGACAAGAAGACGATTCTTGTCGCAGGCGAAGGCGAACCCATTTGTTCACTTGAAAATGCAAACACACCGGCAACTGAAAAAAGTGATCCAACGCTTGTGAGTGACGCCAACGGAACAGTTTCTCTAATCGACGTTTCAAATGGTGCGACCAGCGCAACCGTGACAGTCTTGGACTTCTCTGCATTCGACAAGACCGCATTGCTCGCTGAAAATGTACGCGTTTTCTTCCCTGGATCGACGGCTGCCCAAGATCTTGAACCCGAGTACATCACGACCAACGCTGCTGGCACCCGTGCTTACGTCACTTTGCAAGAGGCAAACGCCATCGCAATAGTTGACTTGGTAAACAAAACCATTCTTGATGTCGCACCACTCGGCTTCAAAGATTGGGGCGCTGCAGGACTTCTTTACGACGGAAGCAACGTTGACAGCGGTACTAATGGCGCTTTGGCCAACCCAATTTCGTATACGGGAGTTCCGCTCAAGGGCATGTATCTGCCCGACACCATTGCTTCAATGCAACGCAATGGCGAGACATTCCTACTCACCGCCAATGAAGGTGACGCTCGAGATTATGACTGCTTTAAAGAGGAGTCAACATTCGCAGACGCATCCGGTGCCGACTCTTTCGCCAGCTATTGGGACACGGCAAACGACACCGTCAAGGCCAATAACAAACTCGGTGTACAGAAGACAACGTTGGCCTTCCCAACAAAAGCCCCAGTTTCTGGAACAACCACAAACTTGTATGTATTCGGTGGACGTTCATTCTCGATCTGGAGTTCGTCCGGCGAATTGGTTTGGGACAGTGGATCGCAATTGGAGGAAATAGTTCTTCGTGATTATCCAGCAACGTTCAACTCTGACTCGAAAGACGATGCAGGGTCATCGTTGCTCATGGTTCAAGGGCAGGCCGCTCGAATGGATAGGCGCTCAACTTCAAAAGGTGTTGAACCAGAAGCACTTGCCGTCGGAACTATCGGCGCGCAAACATTCGCCTTCGTTGGTCTTGAGCGAGCTGGCGGCATCATGGTCTATGACGTGAGCAACCCAGAAGCACCATCATTCGTTCGCTACAAGAACGCAGCGCTTGAAGGTCTCGCCCTGAACCCAGCCAACAACTCAACACCAGGCTCGTACGACGTATCCCCCGAGGGAATGGTTTTCGTTCCTGCAGCTGCGAGCCCCAATGCCAAGCCCATGTTGATCGTTGCCAACGAACTGTCGGGCACAACAACCATGTACGAAGTACGAGTTGCTAACCCCACATCTGCTCCTACCGCGGCACCCGCAGCAGCAACGTTGACTGCATTGGCTGAGAAGTCAATCACGGCAACCACAACTGGACTGACCGCAGGCGGATCAATCACGGCCACCTACAGCGGCTTCGTGCCATTCGAAACTGTGCAGTTGGTTGTGGCCAGCACACCAACAGTCATTGCAACTGGCACGGCCAACTCCACGGGTTCAGTGACACTTACCGGAACGCTTCCGGCTGGACTGGCTAATGGAGCACACACCTTGTCGTTGTTCGCTCCGGTGAGTGGTATCGGATTCAAGTCAACAATCACCTTGAGTGCACCCGAGACAACCACCACGTCGCCTGCCGTCACGACTGTTCCCGTCACTGTTGCTGCTGATACTTTGCCAGCAACGGGAACCGATTCAGATCAGATGCCTTTCGCCTTGGGAATCATTGCCCTCGGCTTGGCACTCATCGGGTTCAAGCGTCGCCGCGTGGCCTGAGCATTGGTAATACATCCCGCTCGAGTCGGTCCAAACTTTCTTGGGCCAACTCGGGCGGGATGCCACCCATTAATGGATGCATCGTCAACATGCCAAACTTCTTCGCAAGAGCAACACATTCATCAGGTGTCACAATCGCGTAGACGCCACTCGCCCGCACACTCTCAATCGATTCGGCATCGTGAACATGAACGACCGATGACTGTCCTGGCCGCTGCCACTCGCCGTACGACTGAGCTTCGTGCAACACGTAGGGCGCAAGACGAACCCAGTCACGTTCGGGGTCGTCAGAAACATGAACAAAGCCAGGGGCTTTCTGCGGCAACATAATGAAACCTTGAAACCCTTCTTTGGCACATTCTTCGTTATAAGCATCAGCAACTGCTTGATCGTCGTTTGCGGCCGAGAAGAAACAACGTAAGCGTGCGGCGCGGCGAGCAGCGACAGGCGTTGAGCCACCCATCAACAACAATGGTCCACCCGCGGTATGTGGAAGAGGACGAACCTTCACTTGGCGGCCGCGATAGTTGAAGTATTCGCCAGTCCAAGCCTGTCGCATGACCGACACGGACTCTTCAAGGGCACTAAAACGATTCTTAAATTCGAGACCCGCCATTTCAAACTCTTCTTGGCGATAACCGGTTCCGCAGATCACGCTCATGCGACCTTTGGCAATGAGATCAACCGTGGCAATTTGTTCGGCAAGTCGCACTGGATCGTGCATGATCACCAAAGCCGCCGAGATGTTGATTCCGATTCGTTGCGTTGAAGCAGCGACAGCCGCAGCCAACGTGATTGGCGCGGGCATGAAGCCGTCATCGGTGCCGTGATGCTCTGACAGCACCACCATGTCGAGTCCAATGCGATCTGCCCACTGCACTTGCTCGAGACAAGCGGCGTATTGACCAGAGGCCGTAACCCCATGAGCCGGTGAAGCAGCCGGCGGAATGCGCAAGTCGTAACGCATGATGATCATCGACATAAGACCCCCTAAAGAACGATGCTCAAGTCCACCACATGGGGTGATCAATCAGCGCATTGTGCACACGTGACCGATCGTTGGATCAACACGACCAGCAAGCAGTTCTTGATAGAGGTTTTCCACTGCAACGGCGCCGGCGGTCGGTTCAACTTTCATCCAACTACCAGTCCATTCAGAAAAACGATTCCATGATTCGCCAACGCGCTGATCAAGACCTTCGCGTCCCCATTCTTTGGTGCGAAGCGCAATTTGTGATGGAGCAAAGAGAAACTCTGGTTTCGGTCCAGCAAGACCTCCATCGGTTGACGTTGGCGCATCCCAGTGTGTACTACCTACGACCATGCTGTGCGACAAATCTTCTTGGTAATGCGCGTGCACCGAGTGCGTGACTGAACGGTCACCAGCAATGTCGACATAAGCCGTAATATCCGATGCTGTGCCCGATGGGAGATCGCCCATTTGGTCATAAGTAACGACACGGTGATAGCACTCAAGTGAGCGAACAAAATCAGCATTTTTTGCCGATGTCAAACCAATAACGGTGACCCCAGTTCTTTGAGCCAACAAATACGCCGCGCCAATTGCGGTCTTGCTTGATGCACTTGAAATAACCACTGTTGTAATGCTCGAAGCATCATCCTCAAGAACATTTTGTCCGAGGAAATCGTCAATCATAAATGAAGTCATAAACAGTGGCCATAGCACCATCTGCTGAGCTTCCCGATCGGCCCGATAAGTCGGATCGTGATCGGTAAACATGTAGCGGTTGTAGGCCCCCGCCATGGCCGAGCGATGTTCTGCAGTGTCGGTGAAGCCACGCTCGTCAACGCGACCTGGTTTCACAATGAGATCGGTACTCATGGGTAGATATCCATAGATACGACGGCCCACTTCAACAGATGGCATCCGTGAATCAATCACTTCAGCGAAACCCCAGACCGGAATTCGACCCCACAAAGTTGCCGTATCTTGATTTCCTGTGTCTTGATTCGAGGGGAAAAAATCCCAGTACCGCATGCCATCACCAAAGACGCCGTACGTGATGTTGTTCGAGGTCAACGCAAAGTGCTCAACAGAGACGCGCACTTCACCATCAACTAATGGACGATCTGCTTCTTCAAAAATACGCGTGGTTGATAGTTGCTTGCGATCAACATCAAGAGTTGTGACAGTCATAATGTCAGTATTGCACACGAACTCATTCGGTGAATGACGGGCGCCGTTCACGCGCCGCCGGCATCCAATTCGGCCCAGCGGTGTCGTCGATTCTCTTCATCAAGTGGTCGCCGATTGGTTCGACCAATTCCAAGAACCTCTCGGTGTTTTCGAGACCAAACGATTGCCAGACCCGTTGCGACAATTCGTTAGTGCGCTCTTCAATCAATTCACGAACGGCAAGACCCGCAGTTGACACGACACCGTCTTCGGCTAATCCGCGCGATTCAAGATCGGCAAAAGCTCTAGCAATGGCTTCGGCGTCGGCTCCCCTGCTTTGCGCAATCCAGCCGCCGTAGTTCAGATGGGCATCATGCAAAATGCCAGCTTGCACTCGTGAAATATCTTCCGATGTCAAAACTGCGAAGTGAGTATCGCCACGCCATTCGCGAATACAGTTCACGGCCAACCACGCTGACACCAAAGGGTCATCAACTCGAGGGGCTTGGCGATGAGCAGCAAAACACACACGACCCGACTCGGGCAATGCATCGGCCACGCGCCAAAGTTCATCTCGAAGATCCGCCAGGTCATCACAAATCTCGGGAACGAACTGTCGCAGTCCTTCGCCCACTGCTTGATTGCGCATCGCATAGATGTCACTCCACGACGCGTGCTGCTCGGCAAGTGTGACCGCGAACTCAATGAACTTCGGGTGGATCGAATAGAACGCCGCAGCCACCGCCTGGTGTCCTGCTGGCAATAGCGGCGCAGCACGGCTGGCGACGTAATAGCCAGTGCCATTGGGAACTCCCAGTTGGGAGTACAACTCAATCGCTCGCGGATCCCAATAGATCCAACCAATCAATCGATGCGAGGCAAAAGAACTTCGCCTCGTGAGTTCTAGCCAGTCGTGTGCCATTCCTTCAGCATGGCACACGACTGTTCACAGAACTTATTTACTTCTTCAGGCTGTTTGAACTTTGCGCTTCTTGATTCGAGCGACGCCCTTTTGGCTGGCGAGTGCCACTGCGATGATCAACGTCGTTCCCTGGAACATCGGGTTCACCCAGTACGAGTCGGTTCCAACAACGAGTTGCAGTCCCTTAATGCCGAATGCCAAGGCGAACAACGCGATAAAGGTTCCGAGAACATTCGGACGACCCTTCAACTGTGAAGCACCGAAGAACACCGCAGCGATGGCTGGGAACAAGTAGTTCGGACCGGTTGCCGATGTGAAGAGACCGACCTTGGCACTAAAGACAATTCCGGCGACTCCCGCCAAGAATGATGATGCAATTAACGAACCCCACACAATGCGATCGGTCTTGACACCAGCCAAGCGAGCAGCCTCGGGGTTGCCACCAGTTGCATAGATGAAACGGCCGACTGGCGTGTGCTCCATGATGTACCAAATCACGATTCCGGCGATCAACAAGTAATAAAAGACCACAGGGATTCCGAGGTATTGATTGCGGCCAAATTTTTCAAATGTGGGCGAGAAAGTGTCGGTGATCTGACGGTTGAAAGAAATCTTGAGAACAATCGCGCTCACGACCTGCCCGATACCCAATGTCGCGATAAACGAGTTGACCTTGAGTTTCACCACAACAAATCCTGAGATAACTCCGACAGTGGTGCACACCAAAAGGGTGATCACTGCAGCGAGACCAGCAGGCATGTTAAATGCGCGGCTCTTTTCATCAGATAAGAAACACATCGTCGCCACCGATAGTGACATGACCGCACCGATCGAAAGGTCGAAAGTCGATGCACAGAATGGAATCAAGAATGCCAATGCCAAGATTCCGATACTGACATTTTCGCCGAGAATCAACTTCGCGCTCGTCCAACTCAAGAAGGTGTCGGTCTTCCAGATACCGAAAATCACCATGAATACGCCCCACAGATAAAGCGCACTAAATCGATCCAAGCCCAATCGAGTCAATAAAGACTTCTTTGGTGCCCTCATCACTGCTGTTTCATTAGTTGACATATGTCTTCCCTTTCACTGCGAATAATCAGAATTTAAGAACGTTCGAAATTACTTATGTGCCAAGCTCGAGCCAGCGAGCAACACTTGATCAATCTTTTCCAGCATTGAGCCCTCACCGCGCGTGATCGTCTCAATGATTTGGCCGCGGTACATCACGATGACGCGGTCGCACAAGCGAGCGAGTTCACCAGAGTCAGTTGAGGCAATGACGACCGCTGAACCGGTCGCCGCTGCTGAGTCAACGAACGTGTGAATTTCTTCTTTGGCACCGATGTCGACGCCTTGTGTTGGTTCATCAAGGAGCAAGACCTTTGGATCAAGTCGGAAACTCCGCGACATCATGATCTTTTGTTGGTTACCGCCCGACAGAGTAGAAATCGGAGCCTCACTACCAGTCGTCACGACTGAAAGTCGGCCGATCCAATCGTTCACTTCTGACTTTTCCTTTTTGTGGTTCAGACGTGAGCCGCTGGCATTTCTGCGAACATTTGCCAAAGTTGTGTTCGCTCGCACACTCATCATTGAGATGATGCCGTTACGCAAACGATCGGCGGGCACAAAAGCGAGACCAGCAGAAATTGCCGCATTTGGACTACCCGCCGGAATCGCTGCACCATCGATATACACATCGCCGATTCGGTCTATTGCACCAGACAACAACGGAATCAACGTGTCGCGACCAGAGCCAGTGAGCCCAGCGACGCCGAGCACTTCTCCAGGCCGAACATCAATAGATACGTTGTCCATTCCTGGGCCAATCAGGTTCTTCACCGACAACCGCGGTGCGAGGGATTGATCAACGGATCGGTTCACATTCGCAGCAGTAACTTTGTGACCCACAATGAGCTCGATCAACGACGACATGTCAAGTTCTTTAGTTTCAACTGTGGCAACCACCTTGGCATCACGAAGAACCGTGACGCGATCGGCGATTTCAAAAACTTCTTCCAGGTGGTGCGACACAAAGACGACCGCAATTCCGCGAGCTTTCAAACGACGAACTGCATCAAACAACCGATCAACGTCGGCTCCGGGCAAATTCGCAGTGGGCTCATCCAAAATCAATATCGAAATATTGCGACCGGTCTCTTGAAGTGCACGGGCGATAGCAACACCAGTACGAGCAGCTCCACCAAGCGCACCGACAGGAATTCGGACATCAATGTCAAAACCGAGGTCAAGTAATGCCTGCTTGGCTCGCGCAGTTTCTTTCTTCCAATTGATACGGCGCCCAAATCCGGTCTTATAACCAAATCCCAAGGCCAAGTTTTCAACAGCACTCACTGCTTCAACCAGACCAAGGTCTTGGTGCACAAATCGAATTCCGGCAGCGTGGGCAGCCTCAACACTGCCGATATTGAAGACTTCATCGTTCATGGTCACGTTGTGACCAGCATCAGGCTGGTGGAAGCCGGCCAACACCTTGATCAGTGTGGATTTACCCGAGCCGTTCTGTCCCACCAAAGCATGGACTTCACCTTCTTCGACATCAAAAGTGGCATCTTGCAGGGCAACTTGCCCCGGAAAAGTCTTCGATAGCGACCAGATATGCAGAATTTTTGCCACGGTGTAACCAGTTCCCCTCAACGTGCCGTGCGCAGGCACACGACATTTCAACACACTTTCCCCACCAAAAACGACCTAGAACGCCCATCCCAAGGACCGTTCGAATCGCTCATTTTGGATTAATTTACTATATGATCAATTCGCTCCGTTCAGCAAACCTTCGTGAACAGTTGTCCGAGCAAACACAATGGGGATCACCCAAACAACAATTAAGGGGAGAAAAATGCGTAAAGGAACCCGTAGGGTTACTGCAGCCATTTTCGCCTTGGGCCTTGTGGCCGCTGCCTG
>JBIKYT010000071.1:0-9752 GCA_044355095.1 Ilumatobacteraceae bacterium | reverse complement strand
CATTGTCGGCTCGGCGTCAGGTCCCAAGATCAACGGCTTTACCTATAAGCGACGCACTAACCAGCGCCGTCGCTACGGGCATCGCCAGCACTATCAGGTGGTCGAGATCACCTCAATCGCGAAAGGCTGACACCATGTCAAAGACTAAGGGCGGCGGATCTACACGTAACGGCCGCGACTCAAACGCACAGCGCCTCGGCGTGAAAAGCTTCGGTGGTACTTCCATCACCGCTGGCACCATTCTGATCCGTCAGCGCGGAACCACGTTCCATGCTGGCAAGAATGTTGGCCGTGGTGGCGACGACACGTTGTTCGCTTTGGTTGACGGAACTGTTCAGTTTGGAACCCGTAAGGGTCGTCGAGTGATTGACGTCGTTCCAGCCGAATAAGTTCACACAGCTTTTGTTTTCAAACGACCGCCTTCGGGCGGTCGTTTTGCATGTAGTGGACGAGATCTAAACGTCGATGCCTCGGGGAAGTCGGTCGGTGCTCCAGCCGAGCAATACCGCGCCTTGACGACACGCAAAACGGTCGGTCATGCCCGCAACGTACTCAACTGCTGACCGCTGGGCCTCAACCGAGCCACTCGTTGCTCTGAGCGCCTCGGGGAGATGAATAGGCGCTGCAGTGTAGAACTCGACAAGGGCGCGCAGGAGCGCGATGACTTGATCGGCTTGATGACGACTCTCGGGTCGTAAATACACCTGCTCGTAATTGAATTTACGAAACGCGGCGAGGGCCTCAGCAATATCGGGTTCCATGCCGATGCGACCGCTGTTCATTGCGGCCCGTACCATCGATGTGATGAATGTGCCCAGTTGTTGTGAACGTGTTGTACCGCAACGTGACTTCACCATCGCTGGTAGTTCGTCAGGCGTCACAATTCCGGCATCAACGGCGTCTTCAAAGTCGTGGCAGACATAGGCAATACGATCGGCCCAACTCACAACTTCAGCTTCAGGTGTTCCAGGCGCGGGACGACTCCACGAATGATTGCGAATACCGTCGAGGGTTTCGCGGCACAGGTTTAAAGGAACGAGCGTGATGTCGGCGCCCCATACAGCATGATCAAAGCCGCCTTCGACAAACGGGGCCAGTGCGTCCTCGCTGGCATGCCCACCTGGACCATGACCGCAGTCGTGACCGAGAGCGATGGCTTCGGTGAGCGTGACATTGAGTCCGAGTGGGCGAGCCACCGATGCTGCAACTTGAGCAACTTCAATGGCATGAGTGAGACGAGTTCGTTGGTGATCGTCTGGAAACACAAAAACTTGGGTTTTGCCGGCGAGACGACGAAACGCTGAGGCATGCAAAATGCGGTCACGATCGCGTTCGAAACATGTGCGTAATGGGTCGGCTTCTTCGGGGACGGCCCGGTTACCCCCGTCAGTTGAGCGGGTGGCAAGTCGACTGAGCGAAGATTCGAGGAGTTCTTCGCGCTCTTCGCGCGAACGGGTGGTCGGTGACCCGGTACCTGCCCAAGAATCGGTGTGGGCCAAGGTAATGCCAACTGGCGATGTTGAGCCCGACATCGTTCCGGCCCAACGCTCGGCGCGTTCTTGCATATCGGGATCAATAGGGAGCGAAGGTGACACCGGTTGTGATGCTGTTTGATGGGGTTCATTGCTCACGACACAACAATACGTCGGGGGTGAGGCAACCAACGGGGGTATCGTGTTCGGGTAGTAGTGAGAGGTCCTGATGAGTCATTTCGTCGACGAATGCCAATTGAATGTGCGCGCCGGCGACGGTGGAGCTGGATGCGTGTCCTTCCGTCGTGAAGGCCCTGAAGCTATGGGAGGACCCAACGGCGGTGACGGTGGTCAAGGCGGAGACGTCTGGTTGATCGCTGACCGCAACGTGGCTTCTCTCTTGGCATTTCGTGATCACCCCCACCGAATCGCTGGCAACGGCGTTCACGGTAAAGGTAAGGACCTCCACGGTAAGCGTGGCGAGGTGATGGAAGTGCGTGTTCCTGAGGGCACCTTGATTCGCGATATGTACACCGATGAGGTCCTTGCCGACTTAACGAATCATGGTGATCGTTGGATGGCTGCTGGCGGCGGCCGTGGTGGACGAGGTAACGCTCGATTCATGGCGAATCGCCGCAAAGCGCCCAACTTCGCCGAGCAAGGTGAAAAAGGTGAAGAGCGTTGGTTGAAGCTTGAACTCAAACTCATTGCTGATGTCGCACTCGTTGGATTTCCCAATGCCGGAAAGAGCACGCTCATTAGTGTGATCTCGGCTGCCAAACCCAAGATCGCGGCGTATCCGTTCACCACGCTTGAACCGAACTTGGGTGTTGTACGGATCGACAATGTCACAGAATTTGTCGTCGCCGACATCCCAGGTTTGATCGAAGGTGCTGCTGAAGGAAAGGGTCTCGGTCATCAGTTCTTACGTCACGTGGAGCGCGCCCGAGTGCTGTGCATCTTGATTGACCTTGCGCCAGTTGACGACACGTCGCCACAGGCGCAGTTAGATATTTTGCTGCGTGAACTTGAATCGTATGATCCACAACTTCTTGAACGCCCGCGTGTCATCGTCGGAACCAAGACCGATTCGGCCACAGTGGAAATGGTTGATGAGTGGGATGGCATGTTGATCTCGGCAATCACCAATCAAGGTCTCCGTGAACTGGTTGGTCGACTGGCTTCATTGGTTCACTCTGCTCGCCAAGAATTACCGGTACTTGAAGGCCGAGTTATCTTGAAACCTGAATCTGAAGGTTCATGGGTTGAAAAACTCGGTCATGGCGGGTTCAGGGTTCATGGACGCAAAGCAGAGCGAGCCGTTCACCTCAACGATGTCACGACACCCGAAGCGATGTCATATATCAGCGAGCGTTTGAAGAAACTAGGAGTTCCACGCTTGTTGTCGCGCGCTGGTGCTGTGGCTGGTGATGTGGTGTGGATTGGTGATTTCTCGTTTGACTACGCTCCGGATATGTGAAGGCTGTTTCGATGCGTGTCGTTGCCAAAATCGGAACATCGTCGCTCACTGATGATGTAGGCGTGATTGATCGCGCCATGATTGCCAATATCTGTCGGCAAATCGCGCAACTGCGTGCCGATGGACATGAGGTCGTTCTTGTGACATCAGGAGCCGTGTCAGCAGGCGTTTCAGCGCTCGGCATGACAGAGCGTCCAAGCGATATTCGTACACTGCAAGCTCTTGCTGCGGCTGGTCAAAGTCGTTTGATGGAGGTCTATAACGCCGAGTTTGGTGGTCATGGTCTCGTTGCTGCTCAGGTATTGCTCGTACCGCACGACTTTGTTGATCGCACGCAGTATCTGCACGCTCGCGACACCCTTGAGCGTCTGATTGAACTTGGCTGTGTTCCTGTCGTCAACGAGAACGATGCGATCGCTAACGATGAAATTCGTTTCGGTGATAACGACCATATTTCGGCTTTGTTATCGCACCTTCTCAAGGCCGATGTGCTGATTTTGTTGACCGATATTGAAGGTCTGTACACATCTGACCCACGTAGTGATTCCTCGGCCACGTTGATTACCGACGTTTATGAAGGTGACCCATTGATGAGCGTTGATGCTGGAGCATCTGGGTCGAACCGTGGCAGCGGTGGAATGGCCTCAAAGCTCTCGGCTGCACGAATCGCTTCGTGGTCGGGCGTGCGGGCAGTTATTGCGCGTGCCGATATCGCCGATGTATTGAACGGCATCGTGACTGGTGCCATCGCGCAAATTTCAACAATCGGCACGACATTTCACGGTTCCGATCGCAACTTTTCGGCCCGCCAGTTATGGGTGGCATTTGCTAGTGAAGTAAGCGGTCGTGTGCATATTGATGCGGGGGCATCGCAGGTGCTTGTGCGCGGCACAGTGTCTTTGCTGCCCGCTGGAGTCGTTCGCGTTGAAGGCGATTTTGACTCAGGCGAAACCATTGAAATCGTTTCTGATGACGGAACATTGCTCGCCCGTGGAAGCGCTTCAATGTCAAGCGCTCAAGTGATGCAATCAGCTGGTCGACGATCAACCGATCTTGACGATGGTTTTCCGCAAGTTGTGGTGCATCGTGATGCGCTGGTTTTATTGCCCCGATGAGTTTCGGTTACTGATAAATCGTTGACTTGCTGAGCGCAAACTGTTGACCTCAGGAACTCTGAAGAGTGTGAGCGCGCCGAGATATACCAGCAACCCGATGACGATGCCGACTGTGATTTTGAGAACCGCTCCAAAGCCATCGTTATCGCCCACTGGTTTGAGAGCTAGCCAAAGTACGGCTCCCATGACTGCTGCAGCAGTGAGCATCCGCGCCAGACTCCCGAGCACGTCCAAGACGGGGAAAGTATGAACTTTGATTCTTAATACGAATAGCGCGATCACGGCACCAACGACATACGACACTGCGAAAGCCAGTCCGAGTCCGAGCACTCCATAAGAACCAACAAGGGCGAATGCCAAAATGATGTTCAAAATATTTTGCACAAGGTTAATGAGGAAGGGTGTTCGCGTGTCTTGATGCGCGTAGAAGCCCCGTAGTGCAAAGAGATAAATCGAATAGCCAACGAGTCCGAGCGACAATCCGGCCAAGGCCCGAGAGGTGGTGATTGAGGCATCAACGCTGAACTCGCCGTGTTGTAGGAGCGCTCCAATAATTGGACGCGACATCACCAAGAAGGCAAAGGCCGCGGGAAACGTGAGTAGTCCGACGAGACGCAGGCCAAATGCGGTGCGTTCGACAAAAGCATCTCGGTCGCGCCGAGCGACCGCTCGGGCCATTTCAGGAATAAACGTCGTGGCGATGCTCATGGCCAGTAATCCATGCGGAAAGTAGAAGAAAGTTGTCGCTTTCGTAAAGGCGTCTTGCCCACCACTACCAGGCTCGGCCAAATTTTTCACCACGATGACTGTTGCTTGGTTGGCCATGACGTATCCAAAGGTCCAACCAGAAAGTCGAATGAGGTGACGCACCGCAGGGTGACGCGGCTGAAACCGAAAACGAAAGTTCAGGCCAGCTTTGTGTAACGCGGGTAAAAGAATGAGTGCTTGTAGTGCGATGCCGCCGGTCGCACCTAAACCAAGTAACCAGCGAAACGAAGGACTGTTGAGAACTTCGGCAAGAGGGATTCCATCGTCAGGATGATTTAACAAAATTGGTACGTAGAGAAGTGAACAAATAATGACAATATTCGCCAAGACTGGCGACCATGCTGCAGCGAAAAAGCGACGCTGGGCATTGAGCAATGAACCTAAGACCGCAGAGACTCCGTAGAAAAAGATTTGTAGCAAAAAGATTCGGGTGAGAGCGGTACCAACGGTGCGGAATTGATTGACATCAACTCCATCGGCCGGATTAAGAGAAAACACGCGGAAAACCCATGGTGCGAAAAACACGGCGATCGCAGTAATGAATGTCAATGCCACTATCGCAGTGCCAACGACGGCTTCAGCAGAATCTCGGTCATCATTTTCAAGCATGCGAGTGAACATCGGAACGAGGGCGGCTGATAGAACACCTCCGAGCAAGAGTTCATAGACGGCGTTAGGGGAGTTGTTAGCCCCGTCGTAGGCATCAGCAAGTGCGGTTTGGCCGATAATGACCCCAAAGACGATGACTTTCAACATTCCAGTGAGGCGCGACAGACCAGTACCGAGAGCGACGATGGCGTTACTTCGTAGCAAACTGTTGCCCTCTGGTGAAGTTGAGAGACCAGACAAAGACGTGGGCTCGCCGGTGGCGGTCTCCTCGTTCGACTGCGTCTCCTCACTGTTCATCGTTGTACAGGGTAGGTCGTATATAGGGTCAGTTTGACTCATTCCGTCGGCAGAATTCTTGTGCCTGAGCCTCAACTTGTAGGGTGAACGGCATGGAACATCGTTTTTCTTCCGTTCAGCAGGTCCGTGACAGCCTGAAGGACGTCAATTATCTCGCCGATGATGGCATCGCCGGCGTCGCATTCTTAGCGGACCGCTTGGCAAAGCCCATCTTGGTCGAAGGACCAGCTGGAACGGGTAAAACCCAGTTGGCCAAAAGCGTCGCAGAAATGCTTGGAGCGCGACTGATCCGCTTGCAGTGTTACGAAGGCTTAGACGAGTCAAAGGCCTTGTACGAATGGAACTACAAGAAGCAGTTGCTGCGCATTCAGGCCGACAAGAACAGCGATTCTTGGAGTGAAGTTCACGATGACATCTTCAGTCGCGAATTCCTTTTGACCCGTCCGCTTCTCGAAGCAATTAGCGCTCCAGATCCGGTCGTGCTGTTGATTGACGAAGTCGATCGTGTCGAAGTCGAGACCGAAGCTTTGCTGCTTGAAATCTTGTCTGAGTATCAGGTGTCAATTCCTGAACTCGGAACGATCACAGCAACGCAAATCCCGATGGTGTTTTTGACGTCAAACAACACGCGTGAATTATCAGAAGCCCTCAAGCGTCGTTGTTTGTACTTGCACGTTGACTATCCGTCAATGGAGCGCGAAAAGGAAATCGTTCTGGCGAAGGTCCCCGACATCACTGAGAACTTGGCCGATCAGGTCGCGCGCATCGTGCGCAGCATTCGTCAGCTCGATTTGAAGAAGGCACCAAGCGTCAGCGAAACCCTCGACTGGGCTCGCACCATGATGTTGCTAAATATCGATTCAATTGATGCCCAGACTGCCAAGGAAACTTTGCACGTTTTGCTGAAGTATCAGTCAGATATCGCTAAGGCCGCCAAAGAACTTTCCGTCGACTTGACCTGATCAGAACTGTTGTCTGTCGCTCATGCTTGATCTACTTTCTGGATTTGTTCAAGAACTTCGCAACGCCGGCCTGCCGGTTTCATTGACTGAAAATCTTGATGCCATGGAAGCGGTTCGGCATATCCCGCTGGAAGATCGTGATGCATTTAAGTATGCGCTCGGAGCAACCATGGTGAAGAACAGCGCCCACTGGCGTTCGTTTGAGACCGTATTTGAAGTCTATTTCTCGATGCGCGGTCCCGAATACAAAATCGGTGAAGGCGCCGAGGATGATCTCGAGCAAATGTGGCGCGAGATGCAAGAGCAAATGCAGCAACAGCAAGGTGAAGGTAAGGGTTCATCCGGCGGGATGGACAGCCTGACTCCTGAAGAGATCGCGCAGATGCTGATGAAGGCTTTGATGAACGGCGATCAGGCTCTGATGCGGGCCTTGGCCAAGCAATCGGTGCAACGGTTTGCAGGTATGGAGCCAGGGCGTCCGGTAGGTGGGACGTACTACCTGTACCGAACCTTGCGCAATCTTGATCTCGACAACATGTTGCAAAAGCTCATGGAGGCCAGCAAACAAGAAGTCGGTGGTGAACTGACCGCACTTGAAGAGCGCCTAGAAAAAGATGAATACGAAAGCCGTATCGATCAATTCAAAAAAGAGATTGAAGCCGAAATTCGCCGCCGCCTAGTAGCTGATCGTGGTGCCGAAGCGATGGCCAAGACTTTGCGTAAGCCTCTTCCTGAAGATGTTGAGTTCATGCACGCCAGTCGTGATGAAATGCAGGCTTTAAAGAAATCGTTGTACCCCCTTACGCGTAAGTTGGCAGCTCGACTAGCTCGCAAGCGTCGTCATGGTCGCAAGGGACCACTTGATTTTCGCAATACGGTTCGCCATTCACTTTCGTATGGTGGCACTCCTGCCGAGCCAAAGTTCAAGCAGCCGCGACCCTCTAAGCCCGAACTTATGGTTGTTGCTGACATCTCTGGAAGCGTGGCCGCATTTGCGCGCTTCACATTGATGTTGGTCTACGCCATTCAGGGCCAATTCTCTAAAGTGCGTTCTTTCGTTTTCATTGACGGAATTGACGAAGTAACCGAGTTCTTTAAGGGCACCGATGACATCAGCGAAGCCATCCATCGGGTGAATACTGAGGCAGATGTGGTGTGGGTTGACGGTCATAGTGATTACGGTCATGCCTTCGAAGTTTTCTGGGACAAATACGGCAAGGACATTGGCCCAAAGACGACGGTGTTGTTCTTAGGTGATGCGCGAAATAACTATCACGCATCACAGGCTTGGGTGATCAAAGAGATCCGTTCCAAGGCTCGTCAGGTGTATTGGTTGAATCCTGAACCTAAGTCGTACTGGAACACTGGTGACTCAATCGTCGGTGAATACGCCGCTCATACCGATGGTGCTTATGAGTGTCGTAATTTGCGCCAACTTGAAGCATTCGTGGAGAAGCTGGTTTAGTTTCAGATGACGCGTCTCATTTTTGTTCGTCACGGCGAATCGCAAGTCACTGTCAACCGCGTTGTCGGCGGACCTCGTTCGTGTATTGGTTTGTCTGATCTGGGTCGTCGTCAAGCTGTGAACTTGCGTGATCGGTGGACGCAGACGTCAGAGTTCACTCCCGATCTCGTGATTTCGAGCGCCTACCCACGAGCCAAAGAGACCGCCGAGATTGTGTTGCCAGCGTTTGCTGGTCAGTCGATTGAAGTCATCCCCGAATTTGGGGAGCATGACCCAGGGCCACAATGTGATGGCTTGAAGTACACCGAATTCACCGAACGATTTGGTGATCCCGATTGGGAGAACGATCCGTACGGAGTGACTTTTCCTGGCGGAGAGACAATTGCCGAATTCCAAATTCGTATCGGAACAGCGACTCGTGCGCTGATTGAACGAGTGGGTAGTGGGACCGCAATCGTTTTTTGTCATGGTGGTGTGGTCGACACTGTATTGCGTCAATCTTTGCGTACGTCGGGTACAGGAATCTTCGAAATTCATACGAAGAACACATCAATTACCGAATTCGTGATTGTGCGCCCAGGCCGTTCGCGTCTTGTGCGTTATAACGATGCTGCGCACACGGCTGATTTGCCGGCATCAACCAATCGTCCCGAAGATTTCTGATACAAAGATCACCCATGAGTGATTCACAGCGCCCCGATGTCATTGTGGTTGGCGCTGGATCAGCAGGTTGCGTGTTGGCCGATCGACTGTCGAGTCGTGGTTTGTCAATACTTGTGCTCGAAGCGGGGCCCGATATTGCTGTAGGTGAAACTCCTGCTGGTATCGACGGTCATTCTTTCTTCGCAGCACTTGAAGAACCAGGTCGTCGTTGGCCCGATCTCTTAGCCCAACGTGTTGTCGGACAAGAACGCCGTGAATACGGTCGTGGCCGCGGAGTCGGTGGTTCGTCGGCAGTCAACGCAATGATCGGATTGTGGGGCGAAGTCGAAGATTACGACTCATGGGAACGTGACTTCGGATGTGTTGGTTGGTCGTGGCGTGATGTCGAACCGTATTTTCGACGAATAGAGATTCCGCTGACTCAAGCTGATGTTGGTGCTTCATCGCGCGTAGGTGCAGCGCTCTTTGAAGCCTGCCGAACCGAAGGGTGGTTGTGGCATCGAGGTCCGTATCCATTGGGTGCTGTCGGTAGCGATGTTGGCCCAGCAATGTTGACGCGAACTCCCGATGGTCATCGAGTTTCTGCCGCTGACATCTATTTGAATCGAGCTCGTCAGCGTTCGCAGGTGCAAGTTGTATGCGACGTGCTCGTTGATCACATTGCAATTGAGAATGGTCGTGCGGTTGGTGTTGTTCTTGCCGACGGTACGTTTATTGCGGCAGCTGAGGTCGTTGTTGCTGCTGGCGCAATTCATTCACCCGCAATTCTGCTTCGTAGCAAAATTGATCGACCTGGGATCGGCCAAGGTTTGCAGGATCATCCATCAGCCCCATTAACGATTGCACTCAAAGAGAATTGTTCAATTGGCGAATTGGCAGTGACAACTCTGGCGAGGTTTACGTCGGGTTTTGAGCCTGCTG
>JBIKYT010000133.1:0-2704 GCA_044355095.1 Ilumatobacteraceae bacterium | reverse complement strand
GCCACCAGAACGACGCAATCGCAGCAGTGCCGAAGGCGATGATTGACGAAATCTGTTTGGTGGGTTCGCCCGCCAAGATTAAAGACGATCTCGCGGCATGGCGCGAAAGCAAAGTAACGACCTTGGTTGTCGGCGGCGCACCCGAAACTCTGCGCACCATGGCCGAATTGTTGTACGGCTGATCGTCAAGAAAAGTCAATAATCAGAGACTGGAATCAATCATGACAATGCCCGATTACTTACGCGAATTAGCAGCTGGTGTTTCAAACTGGGGACGCTGGGGTGCCGACGATCGGCGTGGAACTTTGAACCTCATTGATGATGCAGCAATTCGACGGGGCATGGCCGCGGCACGTCAAGGCAAAGTGTTTTCTCTGACGTATCCATTTGATGAAGATGGTCCACAACTCGGATTCATTCCTGGTCGTATCAATCCCGAGCGCACGATGATTTCGCTCAATCATTCAATGACGGGCGACCCTGGTGATTTCACTTCAAGTGACGATGCAGTAAGCATGGGTGTTCAGGCTTCAACTCATCTTGATTCATTGGCCCATGTTGGTTACGACGGTCTTTTGTACAACGGACTATCCGATACAACAACCAATGAAACCGGCTCAACTGAATTAGGTATCGAGAAAGTTGGGCCAGTTGTTTCGCGCGGAATTCTTCTCGACATCGCCCGCTTGCACGGAGTCGATTTCTTCGACGAGGCATTTGCGATTGGTGCAGATGATCTTGAGGCGGCAGCAAATAAAGCCGGCTTGAAAGTGTTGCCAGGTGACATCGTGTGTGTGCGCACGGGCCATATGCATTGGTTGCGCGAAGGAAACAAAGTTCATTATTCGTATCCAACGCCGGGCCTCGGTCAAAAGAGCATTCAGTGGGTGCGCGACAACGATGTCGCCATTGTTGCGACCGACACCATTGTGTTTGAGTGTTACCCACCCGAAGATCCGGCTGCGATGCTGCCAGTCCACATGATCAACATTCGTGATATTGGTTTAACGCAAGGTCAGAACTGGGTGCTTGATGATTTGGCTGCAGATTGTGCAGCCGATGGTCAATACGACTTCATGCTGACGGCGACACCGCTTCCATTCACGCGTGCAGTTGGTGGGCCAGTTGCGCCCACTGCCATCAAGTAACTAGTTCTTTTTGTCGCGTGGGGGATTCGTGAAGACGTGTTGAATACTGATTCCATCTGACACAGATGCAACGACTGCACGTTCAAATGCCTCGGTCAAAACCTCGGCATCGCTGACAGTTTCGCTCACACCCCGTCGGGCTGAGCGATATGAAATCACAATGGGTCGATCTGGCGATTCATTATTGGCGCGATGAATCAACATCGTGGCGCGCTCTTGCCAGCGACGCAGTGAATCATCGGTGATCGCTTGATCTTCACCCAAATCTGAACGAAAGGTAATGCCGACTAAGTCAATTGATCCGGCAAGGTCGGCGAGTTCGCGATCGGCGCGACCAGGAATCACGATGTTGCCATCACGAATTCCGCGCAAGAAGGTTTTCCAGCGAATGTGATCCTCACGCTTGGCAAGATCAATGGCGATTTGTGATTCATCAGTTGATCGCACCATGCGCACACCGAACGAACTTGCAACGGGTGGTCCGCCGCGCAGAATGCGCCAGGCATCACGCCAAGCAACGATCATGGTGTCGACCATTTCGCCGTGCCGCGTGGCGTCATCGGGTTCGTGACGAGTTGCATAACCAATCGGGTCATCAATCGGAAACCATCCAGCAACAAGATCACCAAATGAATCTGCAGCCATTTCGACAAAGCGTGGCCAATAGCGACCAGCGTTTTTGGCGTCGCTAAAACCGCGTTCGTCATCAAACCAGTGCGGCGCTTCGCGTTCGAGTAACGATGCCCACACGTGAATACCTACTCCGTTGGCTGCATTCATGACATCGCGATACCACTCAACCCACTTGCCATCAAGACCACCGGCGCGAGGTTGAAGTTGCGACCAATCAAAACCCAAACGCAATTGAGTTGCTCCAGCAATCGCATACGAGTTGATGATCTCTTCAAAGTGTGCACGAAAGGGCGCTTGACCATCGGGTCCGATAGCAAATTGGGAGGGTAGGTAAAAACCCAGAGTTGGCTCGGTCATCGCGACCTTGAAAACGTATGCACGTGGCAGTTACGCAACGAAAGGTGAGCGGGTCCAGAGTTCGCCCGTGTCGTTGTTGCCGCCAACTTTGTCTTGGGCAGTCAAGTTGACCACTTCAACTTCGCCGAGCCCGCGCAACACCACATTGTCGTGATTGTTTTCGGTGACTCCGGTAGGCAAACGCCGCAGATCAGCGCGGGGCATAAGCACTTCGTTGTGCTCGGCGACATCGCACAAACGTGAGGCCAAATTGACCGAGGTGCCGATGTAGTCCTCGCCCTGGAACATCAGAACTTCGCCAGTGGCGAGTCCGACGCGAACCGTGAGCGGTCGACACACATCTTCGCAACGCTTTTGCATGTCAAGAGCAAAGCCAATGGCCATGTCCTGCTCGACCGAAACGATCATGCATCCGTCACCGAGCCACTTGTCGACGCGGATACCCCATGAAGCCGCGACATCGCGAACTTCGGCGCGAAACTTCGTGAGAATGTTTCCGGCTGCGGAGTCGCCATTTGCCGCGGTGTA
Organism: Ilumatobacteraceae bacterium; assembly: GCA_044355095.1. GTDB lineage: Bacteria > Actinomycetota > Acidimicrobiia > Acidimicrobiales > Ilumatobacteraceae > Casp-actino8. Next base: position 38 of record JBIKYT010000133.1, on the reverse strand, counting down.
CTTGGTGAACCCCGAGAGGTCAACAAAAACGAAGGTGC
>JBIKYT010000132.1:0-2730 GCA_044355095.1 Ilumatobacteraceae bacterium | reverse complement strand
CCGCCATTCACAATTTCGCCAGTGGCTTCCTCGGCGTTCAGAAGTCGACGGTCGGCATCAAAAATTGCGCGAGGACATTCTTGGTTGGTTGCGGGATCACGCACAGTGATTGTTGCTTGCGCTGCCACGCCGAGCGATCCAGTGGGCATGTTGGGAACACGCACAATTGAAGCTCCGGTTTCGGTCTGCCCGTAGCCATCAGTAAGTTTGCAATCGAAACGTTCAGCGAATCGCAGCAAATCAATTTCTGAGCCTTCATTACCAAATCCACGACGCAGCGGATTATCGCGATCGTCGGCCTTTTCAGGTGTGGCCAAAACATACGTCAATGGTTTGCCGACGTAGTTGAAGTAAGTCGCACCAAAAGTTCTGACATCAGATAAGAATTCGCTCGCCGAGAATTTACGGCGCAAAGCAATAGTTGAACCGTAAACCAAACTTGGAGCCCACGCTGTGAAAAGAGCATTTGAGTGAAACAGTGGCATGCAAATGTAGGTCGTGTCCTCTGGCGTCAGCGCAATAAGCATGTTCATTGACTGAGCGACAAAATGCAGTCGCTGATGACTGGTGACAACTGCTTTGGGCGCACCACTAGTACCCGATGTAAAGAGCAACAAGAATGTGTCCGAGGGGTCAACGTGACACTCTTCTGAAGTCGGCAAAACGGCCCCGGCAAAAGCCTGTACTGCTTGGGCATACTCTTTTGACTCCGTCACAAAGATAAATCCATTTGCATCACCAAGGTCGAGTCCATCAAGAAGACCGACTTGACTGGACTCGGTGATGACAATCTGGCACGACGTGTGAGTGATGTCGCGAGCCAACTCAACACCACGACGAGTTGGATTAATTCCTACAACTACCGAACCCGTTACCGCGGCAGCACCTAACCACATGGTGAACTCTGGGGAGTTCTCAAGCAAGACACCAATATGTGGAGCCGAGCCTGCTGGACGATCCTTCAAGATACTGAGCCACAGAGCTGCACGCTGTGCTACTCCCGCGCACCATTGACGATAAGTCAGCGTCTCATTTTCAAAGAGAATCGCCACATTGTCGTCACTACTTCTCGCCCGAACATGATCGGCAAACGTCAATGACTTCACTTCAGAGCTCACGTGCCACCTCGTGTGCCGTGTGCATTGCACCTTCGATGTATCCCACGTTCAAAGCATCTCCCACTATTTGTATGCGAATTCCGAGACCCGACAATTGGTCGGCCAGTTTCGAATCGGGCTCAACCTGCGAAGCAACAACTACCGTGTCACCACGGGCTTCACATTCGTCTTCACCGACTCGGTATCGAACTGAAACCTTGTCAATCGAAACAACCGAAGCACCGCGAACAAGCACTACCCCATGTTTTGTTGCTTTGGAGACCGCTGTCCAACGACGCGGCATGGCCATAGGAAGCCCCATATGAGGTCCTTCTTCAAGCACAGTTACAAGTCGACCGCGTTCGGCGAGAAACTCGGCGAGTTCTAGACCGACTAAACCGCCACCAATGACCACAACCCGCTTCCCAACGGGCATCCAGGTCTTCGATAACGATCGAATGCGATCAACCGAATTCAATAATCCGATTGCCCGACCAGAGGCAACAATGACTTTGCCCAACGCGCTCAGCGAACGATTGCCTGAGTCTTTCTCACCAGTGATCACCGCTCGCAATGCATCGCCCGTCAGCACATGCGGAAGGTCTGCACCAGGAACATCGGGAAGACCCCGTCGAGCACCAGTAGCCACAATGACCTCGTCGGCATTCAGCGCCGCAATCAGATCACGGGTCGCCTCAGTTGACAAAAGCACATCAACGTTTAATCGTTCAATCTCGTGCGTGAACCAATCAACAAGCAGTTGGTTAGCTGGAGTCGTCAACTGAGAGAACCACATGGTTCCTCCCAGTCGAGAGCCCTTTTCAATCAAGGTCACTTTGGCACCACGAACCGCGGCAACTCGCGCCGCTTCCATTCCACCAGGCCCGCCGCCAATGACCACCACGTGCTTTGCCTTCACCATTGGCGCAAGAACAGCAACACTCTCGTTGCACAACGCTGGGTTAACGGCGCACTTCGGGTTACCGTCAAAGAAGTTTTGCTCAACGCATACATAACAGTTGATGCATGGGCGAACCGAAGCACGTTGACCTTCGCGAATCTTGTTCACTAATTCAGCATCGGCCAACAACTGGCGGCCCATGGAGACAAAATCACATTCGCCAAGCGCCAACATTTCATCAGCAATCTCAGGAAGCATTCGACCAACCGCAATCACCGGAATGGTCACATGCTGCTTGACAGTTTTGGTGTATTCACGGTATTGAGCTACTTCAGAAGGCAGAGGTCCTTGCGTGAAATCGGCAAAGGGATTGTGCGCATTCGCTGATACATGAATTGCATCAGCGCCAGCTTCTTCAATGAGGGCCGCTGCTCGCGCCGTCTCATCGGGGGTGAGACCATCTTCAAGTCCAAATTCACAACCATTCACTCGCACGAGCACCGGGTAGTCATCACCAACAACCTGTTTGATAGCCCTTACTACTTCACAAATGAGGCGAGCTCGATTTTCTAGAGATCCTCCCCAACGATCGTCCCGCTTGTTATAGCCCCGTGAAAGGAACGTCGAAAGTAAATACCCGTGCGCAGCATGAATTTCGATTGCATCGACGCCTGCTTGTTTCACACGTCGAGCGGCTTGGGCGAACTGATCAATCACCCACGCCAAATCGTC
>JBIKYT010000131.1:0-2735 GCA_044355095.1 Ilumatobacteraceae bacterium | reverse complement strand
CGATCCACTACCCTTGTGCCCTGTACAGCGTTTACCTCAGGAGAAATCATGACTTCATTGCCGACAACCACCGCGTCCGTTACCGCCGAATGGCTGACCAATGCTCTTCGTTCAGGAGGCACGATTGGCGCCACTACAACTGTCGCGACCGTTGAAGCCAAGAACATGGGAGCTGGTATCGGCTTCATGGGCGAAGTTGGCCGTCTCGAAGTCACCTATACGGGCGGACCTGGCCCCAAGGACATCATTTGCAAGATCCCAACCCAAGACCCCATGATTCGCGGGATGCTCGGACCTGCTCGAGTCTTCGAACGTGAAGCCCGCTTCTATTCAGAAGTCGCTCCGCAACTCAGCGTTGTACCTCAGGCGTACGCCGTGATGGCTGAATACGAAACCGATGACTATGTCTTGCTCATGCAAGATTTGGGACACCTCCGTGAGGGCGATCAGTCAGTTGGCGTCAATGCCAAAGACGCAATGAATGCATTGAAGACTGTTGCTCGTTTGCACGCCGAATTCTGGGAGTCACCCCGCCTTGACACGTACCAGTGGATACCAGCCATTAACAGCGAAGGAATGAAGATCGGCGCCGGAATCTACGATCAGTCGCTTCCTGGCTTCCTTCAGGTTTTTGCTCATGCCATCGATGCTGACATGGTTCCGTTGATGGAAAAGTTTGGCAGCAATGTTCATCAACTACTTGATCGCTTTGCGGCAATGCCCAACACGATTGTGCACTTCGACTATCGCCTAGACAACTTGTTCTTCGGCGAGGGCGACGATGTGTGGGTCATCGACTTCCAAACCAGTAGCCGTGGCGGTGGCGCCTACGACGTCGGTTATTTCATGAGCCAGAGCGTGCCGATTGACGTTCGTCGCGAACATGAAGCAGCGTTGCTCAAGGGATACCACGACGAACTCGTCGCCAACGGCGTCACGGGCTACTCGTTCGATCAATTCATGGAGGACTACCGAGTGGGCGTTCTCTACGGTTGGATTATTCCGGTGTACGCCGTGGGAACACTTGACTCATCAAGTGAGCGAGCCATGGCATTGTGGACCGAAGTGATTCAGCGCGCCCAAGCCGCGATGCGCGACCACCACGTTGCTGACTTGATGAACTAAGTCATCAAGTCGGCAAGCAGTTTTTAAGCCTCAGGCATTGGATAATGGATGCCTGGGATACCAGGTGCCAAAGCTTCATACCAATCTGGGCGAGGCTGGATGCCGGGGTAACCCTTGCCAACGCGAGGTGCGGTGTCCTTATTCCACTCATGGTGAATCGGCGGAATCTGATAGGTGCCGTTTGAGGCATTAGTTCCGCCGTCAACCAAGAGGTCGTGTCCGGTGATGTAACTAGCCGCGTCAGACGCCAAGAACATCACGGGCCCAACAATTTCTTCAAGTTCACCAACGCGACGCATCGGCGTACGGCTGGCAATCCACTTATCCATACCCATCATTTCAAGGGCCGGGCGAACCATTTCAGTAATGATGAAGCCAGGCGACACCGAGTTCACGCGAACTCCGCGGTCGGCCCATTCGCAACCGAGCTGCAAGGTTAAGTTGCGCAGAGCGCCCTTCGCAGCCGTGTACGCGATGATGTTGGCTTCGTTAGCACCACTACCCATGATCGAACAGATATTGACAATGTTGCCGCTTTGGCGCTCGAGCATGTGCCGGCCAACTTCACGCATGTACATGAACGCTCCGTTGAGGTCAACCGAAATAATCCAATTCCACGTCGCCATGTCAAAGTTCTCGGGTGAAACTCCGCGCATATCGCCAACACCCGCATTGTTGATGAGCGAATCAATCTTGCCGTGCTCTTTGATTGCTGTTTCGACAACTCGAACGACGTCGGCTTCAACAGATACATCGCCGGTGACGACAGTGACCTTTGAACCCAACTTACGGCAACGCTCGGCGACAACTTCGAGCATCTCGGTGCTACGTGCTGTCAAAACTAAATCGGCGCCTTCTTTGGCGAATCCTTCGGCGAAGCCCTCGCCCAAACCGTATGAAGCTCCGGTAATAAGAACTGTCTTACCTGTGAACTGACCCATGAGTTGATCCCCTTTCAGATCGCCGGATGTTCGGCGGTGCGGGAACAAATCTACTCATAGTAAGTAGCGCTGTCATACCTCAGCGGGCGCAACCAGAAATTCACTCGCCGAGGCTGGTTGCTGGCAGATCCATATGGGTAATGCCGGGCAACATCATCTCGAGATCACCAGAGAATTTTGCCAATTTCATTTCTGCCAACGTTCGACGGCTTCCGAGCAGGCGCAACGTATCAAAAGCCGATGCGGTCAAGGTCAACGCTGGTTCGCCCTCACCGACATTGTGCTCGGTGCCATCGATGATCGCTCGAAACGCCGGAAGCGACTTCGCGGCCAAATCGCCCTTCACCAACTTCAGTCCGAGAATCGACGAAATTTTCACTCCTTCAGAATCGCGCGCACCTGGTTTCTTGATGGCTGCTCTTAAATCGTGTTCATGCACGACAGTGTCATACGTCAGCGCCCACAAACGCTTTGGCGTTGCGTCAATGGCTGCTTCAAAAGCCGGACCAACTTCATTCCATTCATCGACCACACTGGCCAACGAACGACTGGCGCGGTCACTCACTAACGCATCAACCCAAACCTGGCTATCCCCGGTGGGACCTTTGCCCGAACCGAGGTCGGCTGCCAACCCGGTGACATGCGAAAAGAGATCCTTCACGGTCCATT
>JBIKYT010000001.1:0-150560 GCA_044355095.1 Ilumatobacteraceae bacterium | reverse complement strand
GCGGCCAGAACGAATTCTCGATCGGCGAACTGCAAAGTGGCGGCTCGTGCCAGTCGGCCCACCGGGGCGATGCTCAAGAGACCAAGAACGAGGGAGATCGTGAGCAGACTTCGCTCAATGAGCGATGTGAGCAAGATTGCCAAGACGAGAGATGGGAACGAGAGCAAGACGATAAAAACAAATGAACTGACGCGATCAATCCAGCCTTTGAAGTAGCCCGAGATCAAGCCAACCGTGCCACCGACTAAAAATCCGGCGCTAATAGCCGCGAAACCAACAGCGAGAGAAATTCGTGCTCCGTGCAAAGTGCGAGCAAAGACATCGCGGGCGTCTTTGTCGGTACCGAACCAATGTTTCCACGATGGAGAATATGGTGGGCGACCGTTGGAGGTATCGAGAAAATTCTGAGTGGGGCTCTTCAGCGGCAAGAGCGGCGTGAACAGGGCGATAAACGCCATGAGCCCCAGCCATGCAACGCAGAGCCAAAAGCCAACACCGAGTTTCTTTTTGACGATCGTCTCGTCTGAGTTCATCGGGGTAGCGGGATTGGGGTTGGTGCTCATCGACGGACTCTCGGATCGATCAGGGTGTAAGCGAAATCAACGAGCAAGTTGATGATGACGAAAGACGATGCGACGATCATCACAATTGCCAAGACGACTGGGAAGTCATTGCGAAGCACTGATTCAACAAGAGTTGAACCGATGCCTGGGATACGGAAGACGGTTTCGGAAACAATTGATCCACCGATCAACGCTCCGGTGTTCAAACCGACCACGGTAATGAAAGAGAACAATGAAGGGCGCAGAGCATGAACAAAAAGGATGCGCCACTTCGACAAGCCCTTAGTGCGAGCTAAGAGAATGAAGTCTTGTTGCAAAGTCGTGATGAGGTCGGTGCGGAGAAGTCGTTGGTACACGGCGGCGACCGGCAAGCCAATCGTGAGCGCCGGCAGAACCATTTGAAAAAGCCGGCTACTCAACGGATCATCGGCCGTATATGTCAAAGGCATCCAGCCAAGTTTGATACTGAAAACGAATTTCAAAATGACGGCGATAGCGAAGTTGGGCATTGCAACCAAGAAAAAAGCATTAACTGTCGAAATTCGGTCACTCACTTTTCCGGCCCGAGAAGCCGTGATGAGTGCCCACGGAATTGAGACAAAGATGGCGAATAATTGAGCCAGCACAACCAAAGTAATTGTTCGGGGTAGTCGTTCGCTGATGACACCCGACACTGGTGGTTGACCAGTCGAACTAAACGTGACACCGAAATCGCCTTGCACAAAATCGCTGACCCACAGCCCATAACGAACCGGTAGAGATCGATCAAGATTGAACTCGCGTTTGGCAGCGTTAATCATTTCGACGCTTTCGGGGTTATTCACGTCCCCGGCAACCGGACCAAGAATATTGAACAAAGGGTCGCCCAAGACATTCAACGCCCCAAAGGTGAGCATGCTCACAGCTAAGAGGAGAAGAATGGCTAAGGCGACCCTTTGAACGTAATAACGCATATAACTAAAAGTAGTCCTTGATAGGTCGGATCAGAGAATTAGCTACTGAGCCACATTGATGAGAAGTACATGCGACCGTTAGTCGAGCACACCAATGGATCTCCATCGGGTCCAACACGATCGCAGCTTCCATGAACTTTGTCCGACTGAATGATGGCCCAAGATGAATGGGTCATGAAAATGTAGGAGTACGCATCATGCATGTTCTGGACCAACTGCTGCAAGGATGCAGTTCGCGCTTCAGGTGTCGCTGGGTTAGCGATCTCTTTGATCAGTGCGTCGCGGTCTTCGTTGCAATAGCGCGGCCAGTTGAGTGAAATACCACCGATATTGCGGCATTCGAGCCAGACACGGTCATCACCGGGGTTTTCGGCACCGAATTGACGCCAGCCCACCACGTTGTAGATACCAAGTGCTGCTTCTTGAATGTGGTCAGCCTGTGATAGCTCATCAAAGGTGACGTTGAACGATTCGCTCCAACCTCCGTTATAGAAGTCGGCAATTCGAGTCGCCAACACTGACGGGCCAGACCACTGATATTCCATGTTGACTTTGCCGTCAGTGCACAATTCTTTGCCGTCGGCATCGACTGGGCTTTCGCCACAGTATTCAGCAACGAGAACTGCAGCGGCCGCCGGGTCGTTGCCGTCTTGCTTGACGTCGGGGTTGTAGTACGGGCTCTCTGGCACAAACATCTGATCGGCCATACTGCCTTCGCCAGCATTGAACAAGTCGTAGTAGCCCTGACGATCGGTGGCCAATGCAAGAGCCTGACGAACACGAATGTCATCAAACGGTGCCTTGGCGGTATTGATCATCAAGAAGTACTCTTCGCCGTCTTCGTCAATGTCGAGTGTGAGGGTCGGGTCGTCGCGGTACGTCGGGAACTGATCGGTGTCAGTGGTGTGGATGATATCCAAGTCGCCGTTCTGCAACAGTTCTGTACGAGTGCTCGGATCGGGCACTGGGTAGAACTCAACAGCGTCAAGGTAGACCGGTCCGATGATGTCGGTACCCCACCAAGCGTCATTGCGAACGAACTTGGTCACCGAGTCTTCGGTACGACTGTCAAACGTGAAAGGTCCAGTACCAACGGGCGCTTGGGCCAGAGTTGCGTCAGCGGCAACTGCGTCAAGCCAAGTGGGTGAAGCGATGTATCCCAATTGAGCGGTCAATGCTGTTGGGAAGAATTGGCTCGCCTCAAGCGGGTGGAACTCCATTACTAAATCATCAATCTTCACAACGGCACCGGTCTCGGGGTAGTACGGGCGTACTGCCAATCCGACGAGCGGGTCGTTACGAGTGATTTCGAACTGCTTGATGACCGCGTCGGTGGTGAGAGGTGTTCCATCGTGGAAGAGCACGCCAGAGCGCAATGTCATAGTCCACACCATGAAGTCGGCCGAAGGTTCAATTGACTCGGCCAAGTACGGCACGGCGTCGCCAGCCTGGTTGAAGGTGAACAAAGGATCGAAAACCGCGGAGGCCATCGTGAGACCTGCCACAGCCAGGGCTGAGGCTGTCGGGTCAAGACCGTCGACGTCGGCTTCAAGACCCACGCGTAAGGTTCCGCCGGCTACCGGTGTTTCATCGGTAGGTGCTTCAGATGATGGCGCTGAAGAATCAGAGCCTGGTGCTTCGGTTTCGGACGGGGCACTGGTTTCGTCGCTTGAGCTTCCGCCGCCGCAAGCTGCAGCGAAGGACAGCAGGCTGACCAATGTGACTCCGAGAATTCGGCGAGTGCGCCGACTGGACTGACCATATATATTCAAGTTTCCCCCTTGTTTATGGTGCCTTTTGGCAAATCGGCGGATTGAACCGCCCTTAACTCTCGGTGACTCAAGAAGCGGGCAGACCGAAATCTTCACCCCGACCTACCACCACCGATGTGACGATAGTAACGCACTTTGACTACTAGTACTAATTATCTTTTCGGATTTATTTCAGATTGATCGCTGATGTGGAGGATCGGGAGATCACAATGAACTCGTGGGTGACGAGGCAGTTCTGCGAACAGATGGAATTGAGGTCCCGTTGTCGCGCCGATTGGATTCTTCCAATCCACGGTTCGCTCAAATCATGACCTTGCACCGTGAAGCGATAACCCGTCGTCGTCCGACATACCGTGACCCATTGAGCGGATACTCGGTCTTTACCGCCAAGTTCTTGGCCGATCGGGGCTATTGCTGTGCGAGTGGTTGCCGTCATTGCCCCTTTGAGCAATTACCGTAGGGCAAGTAGCAAAGCGACGGAGATGACATGGTTGACAAGTTGATGCGTAAATTTCTGGTTGCTGCTGGCAAGCCAGTTTCATTGGGTTCAATTCCAACCGATGACACATTGGGCTGGGATAAAGACTCGGCCAAGGGCGAGTTAGCCAAGACCATTGGTTTGATGGCCTTTGAACAGCATCGTTTAATGGCTGAAGCCCAACAGAGTTTGTTGATCGTCTTACAAGGGCGTGATGCATCGGGTAAGGACGGTCTCGTTCGCCATGTGATGACCGGTATGAATCCAGCTGGAGTCCAAGTCACGAGTTTCAAGGTCCCTGCCGGCGTTGAGAAGATGCACGATTACTTATGGCGATGCCACGCGGCCTGCCCAGCTAAAGGCGAAGTAGGGGTCTGGAATCGCAGCCACTACGAAGATATTTTGGTGCCGCGAGTCAAGAACCTTGTTGATGAAGAAACCTGGGCCCGTCGATATCGGCATGTTCGTGATTTTGAGCACATGTTGGTCGATGAAGGTACGCGGGTGATCAAGTTCTACTTGCACGTGTCTCACGATGTGCAACGGCAACGACTACAGAAGCGTATTGATAATCCGGAAAGTAGCTGGAAGCACGATCCGAGCGATTTATCTGACCGTAAAATCTGGCCGCTCTACGAAAATGCTTACGAGGATGTGATGCGCGAAACGTCTCGCCCTCATGCGCCGTGGTATGTGATTCCCGCCGATGTCAAATGGGTACGCGATTTGATTGTGGCCAAAATCATCTTGAATGCTCTGCAAGAGATGGACCCGCAGGTACCGGCGCCAGATCATTCTTTGAAGGGCATTACCGTCGAGTAGCACGGAGGTTTCTCAACTTTCAGGATTCAGTGCTTTACAACTTGTTCAGAATGGCAATAGGGCGACACTCGGTCGGAGCGTCTACATTTAAGGAAGCAACGTCGCATGCGCAGGCATCGGCGTGAAATCATTGAAGGGAAACTTGTGAGCAGCGAGCGCGAGATCATGACATGGGAAATTTTCGGCCAGGCCTCTCGGGTGTTGGCTCAGATGGTTGCCGAAGATGGTTACGACCCGGACATGATTTTGTCAATTGCTCGTGGTGGTCTTTTAATCGGCGGTGCGCTTGGGTATTCGCTGGCCGTAAAAAACGTCTACACGATGAATGTCGAGTTTTACACGGGTATTGATGAGCGCCTTGAAGTGCCACGCATTCTTCCGCCGGCCCCAGACTTCGTTGATCTTGGGGATGCCAAGATTCTGATTGCTGATGATGTCGCCGACACCGGACATACGTTGCGCAGCGTGCAGAAGTTCTGTGAAGGAAAAGTCGGAGAGGTGCGCACCGCAGTTCTGTACGAAAAGCCGCACTCAGTGGTGCAGGCTGACTATGCCTGGAAGAAAACCGATCTGTGGATCAACTTCCCGTGGAGTGATAAAGATCCCTTTATCACTCGCGATGGCTTCGTTAAAGACGCCTGATTGTTAGCGACGCTTTCATCAACGACCCGGTGCACCCGCACAATAAGTGTTGTCGTACACAGTTGAAACATCGTCGGTGATTTCGACACCCTGGGCCGCGTAAATCGGTTGCAAAATGTCGTACAACTTTTGCACTTTTGCTTCATCAAATGAACAGTACGTACCGTCGGGACTGTTGGCCCCGATTTCTAACTCGTCAAGTAAATCGAGTCCAAATGAATTGAGCTCAGGACTCAATCTCCAAAAACCGTCGTAGGTGTTGTTGATTTCAATCATTGAGTCAGTGACTGGAGTTGGATCGTTGTAGTAATCAACCCAGGCCTGGGCCATTTTGGGAATAAAGAGTTTGAGACATTCATCAAGTTCTGCGACACGACTTTTCAACATGGTGATGGATGACGGATAGTTGTCGTATCCAAGTTGGCCGACCGTAAAGAAAGACACATCAGCAGGCGCTCCATCTTTCCAAGGGATGTCATTTTCGTATTTGTACACCTCATTGGTTGCAAAACCCTGTTGAAGCAATTTGCCAGATGCGGCGACCCAGGCCGCGTCAGAACCGTTATAACTGGGATCACTTTGATCAGCGGTGATATAGCCCTTCTCAATGAAGTAGTCAATGTAAGCAAGACCAGGGAAGTGAATGTAACTTGTCCCGGTTGTTGCAAGATCTTCAGGTTTTTGCACGTCAAATTGTGCGGGGTCCCACATGACCATGATGGGATCTTTGTCGAGTGTCTTGGCAACAGCGACAAGTGGAAGTGCCGCCGAATCCTTAATGACGTCGGCAACGCTAATGAAGGCCATATCGGCTTTGCCGTTCACAAGAACCGCACTGTTGCGCATGTCAGCGTTTCTGGCCAGAATTTCAACTTCTTGTAATCCACCAACGGCGTAGGCCGATTGAACTGGCCCGGAGTACGACATTGAATCTTTGCTGGCAGTTCCGTTGGCGCCAATCAATTGGTACACGCCGCCATGTTCAAGTTCGGGGAACCAGTCGGTTTGGATTGTCAACTTGCTGGGGCAAGGCCCGGATGACTCTGATGGGCCTTCAGATGAGTTATCTGATCCACAAGCGACGATGAGTGACGAGAAACCAATTATGGAAATTGCCGATGCGAAAGATCGAATGTTCATGAGTTCCTTTTGAGTGGTTGGAAGATTTTAAAGGAGGACTGACGATTAGCCAAGTTGGAGTCATGCCAATTTCGTATGGCTCGAGACGTAATCCATCCAATGACGACAAACATTGCGATTCCGAAAAGTGAAGCCGTAATGGTTCCGGCAAACATTTCGGGACGTTGAATTGCTTGTTGCTGGCGGGTGCGAATGAAATACCCAATGCCCTTCTCGCCCTTCGCAAAAAAGAAATCTGCAACAACCGAACCAATCACGGCACTTCCTGAAGCGATTCGGATTCCTGTCATAAGTGACGGCAATGCACTCGGGAACTCTAATTTGGTGAGACGGGTCCAGCGACTGGCGTGATTGAGAGTGAATAGATCATGTAAGGCACGATCGGTTGATTGAAGTCCGAAGAGCATGTTCGTGATGACCGGGAATATCGCCACCAAGACAGTGACCACCAGACGCACGCCCAGTTCTTCGCCGAACAATTCGGTCAGTAATGGGGTGATGGCCAAAATCGGAACTGTTTGCAAAATGACGGCGTACGGAAAAAGTGACTTCTCAATTCCCTTGGAAAGATTCATGAGAACGGCAATCAGGACTCCGAGTGCCACGGCAATCTGGAGGCCGAGCAAGGTGACTTTGACGGTGGGCCACATGTATCCGAGGATCGGCCGTAATCCGTTGACCTTGTCATTGAGAGGTAAAAAACCTTCGGTCACAATTTCGTGTGGATAGGGGAGAGCGTTGCGTCGTTGAACCGGATTGTCATAATTCAATGAGGCGTAGGTGTACCAAACTGACAGAAAAACGATGAAGGTGATGAAGGGAAATGCGATGCTTGAGAAGCGTCGATTCTGCGACATGAGCGTGAGAAGTTTCATGCGTGTGCCAACTTCAAGTCGTGGCTGATTCGGCCACATAATTCGGCGAATGTAGCGCTGTAACGAATATCGGGTTGACGCGGAAACGGAAAATCAATGGTGTGTTCAGCGATGAATCGTCCTGGTTGTGACGACATCACAATGACTCGAGTTGATAAATAGACGGCTTCTTGAATGCTGTGGGTGATGAAGAGGCCGGCGAAGTTTTCTTGCAAGAAGATATTGAGCAACTCGTCGTTCAAAAGTTCTCGAGTCATTTCATCAAGCGCACCGAACGGTTCATCAAAGAGAAATACTCGAGGCTGAGAAACGAGAGACCGAGCTAATGAGCAACGCATTTTCATTCCGCCCGATAATTGATACGGATACTTCGCGACGTGCTCGTCCAGATTGACGAGATTAATGGCCTTTCGAGCTGCTTCTTGACGCTGTGCTTTTGATACTCCTTGTAGTTCAGCGTTGAGCTCTACGTTCCTTTGCACGTTTCGCCAGGGCAATAAAACTGCATCCTGAAAAACGTATCCAAGACTTGCTCGATCAACTTCGCAAGTTCCAGATGTCTGAGCCTCGAGTCCAGAGACGATTCGCAACAATGTGCTCTTGCCACAACCAGATGGTCCAACTATGGTCACGAACTCGCCGCGTTCAATAGTGAGGTCAACATCATCAATGGCTTGAGTGCCATCGGCGAAAGTCATGGAAATATTGCTCAGACTTAACGCGGTCATATGTGAGTCCACAAATTGTTCGCCTCAAGAACTTTCTTGAGCGTGATGGATTGATCGGTCATCAATCCATCAACTCCGAGGTCGATGAGACGCTGCATATCGTGAGCGACGTCAATCGTCCACACATGAATTGGTTTCCCGGCCGCCTGTGCACTTCGTACTGTTCGCGATGTCACAACTGGAATTGGTCCCTGTCGCATAGGGACCTGCAAGCACGAAGGCTCGCTCGGAACGTTGCCAGCTATCCAGCGGACGACTTCAATGGGGCTAGCGCTGGTGCACACCTGATCACCGAGAGCAACTCGGAACTGCGAGATGCGTTTGTGACTGAATGAACCAATGCAAACTCGGGGCAGTGCATTGGATTTCTTGAGCACATCAATCAAGGGTTGAACCGTGGGGTCACTCTTCGAATCAATATTGAGAAATGCCTCGGGAAATTCTTCAAGAAGCTCAGACAACAAAGGGATCGGTTCTTTGCCGTCAACGCGTGCTTGTGAAACTTCCTGCCAGGTCATTTCATTGATACGACCCTTTATGTCGCAGGTCCGAAACAAATCATTGTCGTGAAAGGCTACGAGAAAACCATCACGCGTGAGTTGCACGTCGGTTTCGAGGTACCGATAACCAAGTTCTACGGCATGACGAAATGCCGGAATCGTGTTTTCAGGAAGATCTTTGGTGCCGCCACGATGGGCGAAGGCAATGAACTGGCCATCGTGGTGCGGGGCTAGATAGGGATGGACGTGAGATGGCCGAAGTGTCACCCTCTAAGTATTCCGTGTCAGGACTACTGTTGGCGGTATGGACAGTATGGAGATCGCTCGTATTCCTCTATGTGGTGAACGCTGGAATTCTTCAGGGAGTTCGATCGATGTGGTGGATCCATTTCAGCACAAGGTCATCGGTCAAATTCCGGCTTGCACTTCGGTCGAAATTGATCGGGCGGTCGCTCAGGCTCAAGGAGCCCTCAAGCGGGGTTTGCCGCAATGGCAACGAGCGAAAATTCTTGATGTGGCGGCGGTGCGACTGGCGGCACGTCGTGAGGAATTCGCGCAGCTGATTGCTCGTGAATCGGCGAAACCTATTCGCACTGCCCGTATTGAGGTTGATCGAGCGGTGGGCACTTTTGAGTTCTCGGCAGCGGAAGCCCGAAAATTGGCGGGCGAAATGATTCCGATGGAGGCCCTGGCTGCTGGTGAAGGAAAGATCGGTTTCACATTGAGGGTTCCGGTTGGGGTCATAGGAGCGATCGCTCCATTCAACTTTCCTCTCAATTTGGTTGTGCACAAAGTTGGTCCAGCGATTGCCGCGGGTTGTCCAATCATTTTGAAACCAGCCTCGCAGACACCCTTCACATCAATCGCGCTAGTGGAAATGTTGATTGATGAATGCGGTCTTCCCTCTGATTGGTTGCACGTCGTGACTGGCGGTGGATCCACAGTCGGTAATGCCCTCGTTGATCATCCTGATATCGCCCTCATCACTTTTACGGGTTCTCCCGAAGTCGGTTGGAGCATTCGTTCACGGGCTCCGCGTAAAAAAGTTGGTCTTGAACTTGGTAATAACGCGCCGATTGTTATTGAGGCTGATGGCGATTGGAAAACTGCTGCCGCGAAGATTCGGCTTGCTGGTTTTTCTCATGCGGGTCAATCTTGTATTTCCACTCAGCGAATTTTCGTTCATTCGTCCATCGCTGCAGACTTCACACGCGAACTCATTTCTCAAGTTTCAACATTGGTTGTTGGTGATCCATTAGACGAAGCAACTGAGGTGTCGGCATTGATCTCTTTGGCTGAAAGAGATCGAGTGGCATCATGGATTCATGAAGCAACAACACAAGGAGCGACGATTGCTTGTGGCGGAACGCTTGATGAGAACGGCGTGTTGTTGCCGACGGTCATTCTGAACGCCCGACCTGAAATGAAAGTTTGTTCGCGTGAAGTTTTTGGACCAGTAGTTACTGTCACGACTTATGACGAAGTAGGCAATGCCCTAGAAATGGCCAACGACAGCGATTTTGGTTTGCAAGCGGCAATCTTTACATCCCGAATTGACACGGCACTTCAAGCAATCAAAACCCTTGATTTCGGCGGCGTTGTTGTTAATGACGTTCCGACATTTCGTGCTGATCAACAGCCATATGGAGGTTTGCGCGATAGCGGGAATACACGTGAAGGTCCGGCTTACTCGGTGAAGGAAATGACCGAGATACGCATGGTGATGTTGGGCGCTTAAATGGTGCGCCCTGCATCCTTCCAGTATTCATCTTTCAACAGACGCTTGTACAATTTTCCAGTTGGGTGACGGGGCAGTTCAGTTCGGAAGTCAATTGAACGAGGGCACTTCACATCGGCAAGTTGAGACTTGCAATACGCGATGAGTTCTTTTTCGAGGGCTTTGGCTTCATCGGCGTTAGCTGGCATTGTGACCGGCTGAACAACTGCTTTGACCTCTTCACCGAAATCATCATTGGGAACACCGAATACGGCAACGTCAACGATCTTGGGGTGAGTGACGAGGGCATTTTCTGCCTCTTGTGGGTAGATGTTGACTCCACCCGAAATAATCATGTAAGCCTTGCGGTCGGTGAGGTACAAGAAACTGTCGGCATCGAGATAGCCCACGTCACCCAAGGTGCTCCAACCTTTGGGATGGCGAGAACTCTTCGTCTTTTCGGCGTCGTTGTGGTATTCGAAAGTTGCGCCGCCTTCAAAGAAAATGGTTCCGCTCTCGTAGGCGGGAAGCTCTTGACCGTCATCGCCACAAATATGGAGGGTGCAGCCGATGCCTACACCAACGGTTCCTTCATGTTCCATCCACATATCGCTATTGCAATAAACAAATCCGTTGCCTTCAGTACCGGCGTAATACTCGTGAATGATGCGACCGAACCACTCGATCATTTGCTTCTTGACCGGAATGGGGCACGGGGCGGCGGCATGAATGACGGCCTGCAGTGACGACACGTCATATTTTGCGCGAATTGCCGGATCGAGCTTGAGGAGTCGGACAAACATTGTTGGAACGACCTGACTATGCGTCACTCCGTTTTCTTGCACTGCAGCAAGGTATTGCTCGGGATCGAAGTGTTCCATGACGACAGCTGTACAACCCATGCTTTGAGCGGCCATCGTGAAACGTAGGGGTGCAGCGTGGTACATCGGAGCGGGCGAGAGGTACACGCTTTCTGGCGTAAAGCCGAAAAGCATGGTCAGGGTGGGAGCAACGGTTGTTGGCGTCCCGTCTAATGGAAGATTAGGGAATTCTTTCGTGACCCCTTTGGGGAGTCCGGTGGTTCCTGACGAATACAACATGTCAATACCGGCGATGCGGTTCTCGAGCGGTGCATCTGACTGCTGAGCGACCGCATCCTCATAACTTTCATAACCAGGGATGACGCCATCAAGCATGAGTCGCATGGCGACATTTGGTGTGCCAGCGACGATTTCAGCTGCTTGGTCTGCTTTGTACTTAGACGTGATGAAAGCCTTCGCATCACAGTCATTCAAGATGTAGGTGAGTTCGTTACTCGTGAGCCGCGATGACGCTGCTGTATAAACGAGACCAGCGAATTGGCAACCCCAGAGAATCTCGAGATAGCGATCGTGGTTCTCCATGCACAGCGCGACGTGATCGCCGGGTTGTAGTCCCGCAGCCCGAAATAACTGTGAGAGGCGGTTGGCGGCAGCGTTGAGTTGAGCGAACGTCTGGGTGTAACCCGAACTAGGAACAACGAGCGCAAGTTTGTTGGGATGGGTAGCGGCGTGGACTCCGATATGCATGATTAGAACAGTAGTGCGATTACCCTCGTCTAGATGGAGTCGTCAGGTCGAGGTTCGCGCTGGGCTAAGGACCGGTTTGCACAACTGATTGGCGAGAGCGGTCTCATTCCCCTGGATGAAATGGCATTTTTGATCTCGGCTGTGGTGCCTGCGGGTCAGGCACTGATTGACGCAGGTGCTTGCGAAGCGGGAATCATTGAGCAACTGTCGCGGCTTGATGAATTGGCAGCAGCAGTGCCATCTCCAACCTTTGCCGGAATCGCCCAGTTTCTGTTCACCGGAGCGGACGCATTTGTGGGTAACCGGGCCGAGTACTACGACCCTGACAATTCACTTCTGTCGAGGGTGCTCGATCGGCGCGCTGGGATTCCGATTTCACTATCGGTGATCATGATGGAAGTTGGACGACGTTTAGGTGTGCCGGTCGTTGGGATTGGAATGCCTGGGCATTTCTTGGTGGCCTTGACTCCCTCCGGCGGTGGAATTCCTGAAACCTTTGCTGATCCCTTTCAGGAGGGGAGGATCTTGGACGCAGGGCAATGTCAGGAGATCTTTCGCCAAATGACTGGAGGTCAGCAGTCGTTTCATCAAGGTTTTTTGGCCCCGGTGCACCCCATGGCCATCGTGGAGCGCATGTTGAACAACTTGAAGGCAATTTACATCTCGCGCTCGGATCATGAGGGTTTGCGCAATGTGATGACTTTGCGCTCCTACTTTCCGGGGCTGGGCAAAACTGAGCGAGATGAATTCCTGCGGCTGATGGCACCGTTTAACTGAAGGCCTTTGCTTCCAAATCCCTGTATCCGATACCGAAACTGCTGAAATGTTTGGCTAAGTTACCGAAAGGTACTTTTGATTCAGCAAGTCGTTCATCTAAACACGTCCATCAATACATCTAGCAAGGGGTTTTCTATGAGCACAGCAACCGCCACTTTGACTGCCGATGAACGTCGGGTCTCTGACTTGGTCACCGAACTCCTAACTGAGTTTCCGCCGAAGTCCACCGACCCAGTTGTTTTCTTGGGTGCTCAGTTCGATAAGGGCTTGGCTTGGGTGCATTTTGAGGAAGGGTTTGGCGGGCTTGGCCTGAACCCGAAAATGCAACGAGTCATTAACGAGCGAATTTACGCTGAAGGCGCACCGAACCCCGTTGCCCGAAATCCCATTGGTCACGGCATGTGTGGTCCGACGGTTGCGGTGTGGGGATCTGCTGAACAAAAGAAGCGCTATTTGCGACCGCTTTTCACCGGCGAAGAAGTGTGGTGCCAGTTATTCTCCGAGCCCGGTTCAGGTTCCGACTTTGCAGGTTTGTCGGCCAAAGGTGTGCGCGATGGCGATGAATGGATCGCTAACGGTCAAAAGGTATGGACGACCTTGGCGCATTTGTCGCGATGGGGTCTCTTGATTGTTCGTACCGACTCTGAAGCAGTGAAGCATGCGGGAATGACTGCCTTTGTCGTTGACATGCAGGCTCCTGGTGTTGAGGTTCGCCCGTTGTATCAGATCACTGGCGAGGCCGAATTCAACGAGGTGTATTTCACCGATGTTCGGATTCCGCACAGTGAAATGTTGGGCAGCGTTGGAGATGGATGGCGCGTCTCGCTGACCACTTTGATGAATGAACGAGTATCAATTGGTGGAGCGATCCCTGGCAAGGGCTCTGGAGCGATTCGAGATGCGGTCAAGGTTTGGAATTCGTTGTCCGTTGACCAACGCGACCCCGCAACGCGCGATGAACTCATGAAGTTGTGGGTTCGTGCTGAATTGCTCAGGCTCACCAATATTCGTGCCTCGCAGAATCGAAAAATGGGCGATCCGGGACCCGAAGGGTCAATCGCGAAATTGGCGATGGCCGAACTTCACAAAGACATCTACTCATTTGCGGTATCGATGATGGGCGCCGATGGAATGTTGTTCCCGAGCGGTTATCAAATGATCCGACCTGAACACGCCATGGGATTGGAAAACCCACAAAAGGCTTTCTTACGCAGTCGCGCCAACTCAATTGAGGGTGGTACGAGTGAAGTGATGCGCAATATCTTGGGTGAACGAGTTCTTGGTCTGCCCGGTGATGTACGTGTTGACCGCGATATGGCCTGGAGTAAAGTTCCGCGGAACTGAGGTCTTCAGCGTCCGGTTTGCAACAAGATGCCGACGAACATTGCGCCAAGCGACGTGAGTAATCCAAGCGCTCCACCTAGTGCTAACGCCAGTTTGGTTCTGCCGACCGAATGAATGACTGCGAACATCGCCGTTGCCATCGCAAGCAAAACGTGGACGAACATCGTGACTTGGTATTCGGTTGACATATCGCCAACTTGGATCTCAAGAATGTTCCACATTCCGGTGACAACGACGACAGCAAATGCCGGCCATGCCACTCGGGCAAATCCGTTAGCGGCGACCTTGAGTGTTTCTGGAGCAACTTGACGGAGTTTGGGAACGAGAGCACCAAGAACGATTTGTCCGCCAACCCACACTGATGCCGCGAGGATGTGGAGAAAAAGTCGAATGGAGTCGGCTGAAGGCGAAATCATCTGATGAGTCTGTCACAAACTGGCGAGAACAGCGCTTGCGGCTAAAGCGCGGTCATCGACGTGCGGGCGATTGACGAGCGAACCACCAGACATCACTGTGATTGCAGTTTCGATCGCGGTTTGCAGGTCGCGCAGATTTCGCGGGGGAGGAAAGTACTCGTCTTCTTCGGTGTAGCGAACTTCTTCAACACCATTGGTCGGAGATAGTCGCGCAATAACCGCGTCAACAAGTTCTTCGGGGGCCGAGGCTCCGGCTGTCACTCCAACGATGCCGTGAAGATCCGTCGGTAGTTCGTTTTCGGTGTTAATCCGAAAAACTCTTTCGCAGCCGGCTTCGCGAGCAAGTCTTTCAAGGGCACGGGTGTTCGATGAATTAGCCGAGCCGATCACAATGATGGCGTTGCAACGGGGGGCCATTGACATCAGTGCTGATTGACGATTCGTTGTAGCGAAACACAAATCACTTCGACCTGGTGTCCACACTTTTGGAAAACGTTCTTGTACTCGCACAGCAACTTCGGCCCAATCGCGGTGCGACAGAGTTGTTTGTGCAAGTAGCGCTACCGGTTCACTGAACTCGGGAAGCGCGTTGACTTCTTCGATGGACTCAACTCGGGAGATTGCATCAGGGGCCACCGCCATCGTCCCGACAGCTTCTTCGTGACCCTCATGTCCGACATAGACAATACGAAATCCCTTAGCCGATCGAACTTTGACTTCGTGGTGCACTTTTGTGACGAGAGGGCACACCGAATCAACCACGACGGAACCGCGAGCCCGAGCGGCTTCAACGACCTCTGGGGCAGAACCGTGAGCTGACAACATGATGGGCTTCCCTAGTGGGACCTCGTTGATGTCATCGACGAAAATGACTCCGAGTTGCTCAAATCGTTCAACGACCAGTTTGTTGTGCACGATTTCGTGGTAGCAGTAGACCGGAGCGTCAAAACTACGAACCATCCAGGCCAATGCTTTGATCGCCATTTCAACGCCGGCACAAAAGCCACGTGGGGCGGCAAGCAAAACGCGATCGACATTCACAAGTGCGAGGCTAATGCTCAAGCGCTCACATTGAGAGAATGTGTGTCAACAGCGCAGGTAGCCTGTGAAATATGTCCGTGAAGCAATCAGCACCCGTTGTGGTTGCGGTCACTCCAAACTCTCCGGCGGCACAGTCAGGGTTGCAACCCGGAGATGAAGTCATTCGGCTCAACGGCATGGTGCCGCGAGACATTATTGAATGGCGTTTAATGGCTGACGAAGCCGAAATCGAGATTGATTTTGTGCGGGGTGGTTTAGAAATGCAGACCACCGTGACGAAGAATGCGGGCGAGACTCTGGGGGCCGAAGTTGCGAGTGCATTGTTCGACCGGGTCCGCACATGCGACAACCATTGCGCATTTTGTTTTATCTATCAATTACCTCCCGGTATGCGAAAGAGTCTGTACCTGAAAGATGATGACTATCGGTTGAGTTTCCTGTACGGAAATTTCACAACGCTGACGCGTTTCACCGAGGCTGACCTCGAGCGAGTCATCACCGAAGGCTTGTCACCACTGAACGTGAGCATTCACGCCACTGATCCACATGTTCGCAGCGAGATGTTGCGTAACCCTCGAGGTGGGATGAGTCTTCGATGGCTCACGCAATTACTTGAACATGACATCACGGTCAATGGGCAAATCGTGGTGTGTCCTGGTATCAATGATGGAGCGGTTCTTGAAGATTCAATGATCGGAATTCTTGATCGATATGCCGATTTGCATCATGTGGCACTAGTGCCACTTGGCATCAGTCGTTACAACAACGAGTCATCAATGCGTGCCCACACGCAAGAAGAAGCCCGTCAAGTTGTTGACCTAGTACATCGGTGGCAAGAAATTTTCTTGACTCATGTGGGACATCGCATGGTGTTTGCTGCTGATGAGTACTACTTAATGGCAGGAATAGCCTTCCCTCCTGGCGAACATTACGAAGGCTTCGGTTTGCATGAAGATGGAATCGGTATGGCGCGTACCTTCGAGTGGGAGTTCGATGGTCGCCTTGAAGTTCCTACTGGTCCCCAGAGCGGGTTCTTCGCAGCAGTCGATGGCGCTCCGGCCGAGGGATATCGCGCCCCGCGAAACCCCGCTGGTGATACTGGTTTGAGGGGATGCGGGGGATCGCAGGACGTTGGTTCGACGACGATTTCATTGACTCCACGACGAAACGCTCCAGTTGGGATTTTGACAGCGCCCTATGGGGCTCAGGTTTTGCGGCCCCTGATTGAGCGATGCGGGCGTGCTGATGTGCGTCTCGTCACTGTTGAGAATGATTTCTTTGGTGGAAACACTGCGGTGACTGGCCTGATGGTGGGTCAAGACATCGCTCGGGTGCTTGATAATGAGCCCGAAGGGCATCGATATTTGCTTCCGGACGTGTGTTTATCGGAAGGTCGTTTCCTTGACGGCTTGACGACGGCAGACTTACCCCGTCCTGTTGAGGTCATCCCGACCGACGGAATTGCCTTACGGCGAGCATTGGAATTAACAAAATGAGTGAAGAAATCGAAATCCAACTTCCCGTAGCGGTCATTGTTGGTCGTCCCAATGTTGGCAAGAGCACCCTTTTTAATCGTGTCATCGGTGAACAAGCGGCAATTGTTGAAGACCGCCCCGGTGTTACCCGTGACCGTAAAGAACTTGAGGCAAATTGGCTAGGCCATCGCTTCATGCTGGTCGATACGGGTGGTTGGATGCCAGGTGGTAGCGAACTTGATGCCAAAGTCAGTCGTCAAGTTGAGGCAGCGGTTCGCAATGCCGACCTCGTGATTTTTGTTGTTGACGGCTCGGTCGGTGTCACCGACGATGATGAACTCATGGCTAGTTGGCTACGCAAGTCGGCTGCAACCGTGATGTTGGTTGTAAACAAAGCCGACAATGATCGTCGCGAAGCTGATCGTTGGGATTTCTTATCACTCGGTCTTGGTGACCCGTATCCCGTTAGCGCCTTGCACGGTCGACGGGCCGGTGACTTACTTGATGAAGTGATTGTGCGGATGCCGTCGTCACCACTGAGCGAGGAATACATTCCGAATTACGGACTTGATCAAGAGATCATTCCTGTTGGTGAACAGAAGCCGCCGCGTGTTGCTCTTGTTGGTCGACCGAACGTTGGTAAAAGCACATTATTCAATCGCTTGGTCGGTGAAGATCGAGCAGTTGTTCATGACATGCCCGGCACGACTCGTGACTCGATCGACACTTTGGTTGAGACCGAAGATGGGCCCGTCGTATTCGTCGATACCGCTGGTATGCGCCGTCGCTCGCGCATTGATGACTCTGCCGAGTACTACTCGCTGGTTCGTGCGTTACGCGCGGTTGACGGTTCAGACATTGCATTATTCGTGATCGATGCAACTCAAGGCATTACTGCACAAGATCAGCGTCTCGCTGAACGAATTGACGCTGCCGGATGTCCGATCGTCATCATGTTGAACAAGTGGGAGCTCATTGATGATGCTGAAGAGCGTGAGCGAATTGATCTTGAAGTCAAGCGCAAACTTTATTTTGTGGACGATGCCCCAGTTCTGAAGGTGTCAGCCCTGACGGGTAAGGGTGTGCACAAATTGCGTCCCGTCTTGCAAGAAGCGATTTTGCAATACCACCGTCGCATCCCGACTCGTGATGTGAATCGAGTGATTGCTGATGCGCAACAGCGTCAAGCAGCAGGTGGAGGCGCTCGCGTGATGTACGCATTGCAGGGAGCCACCGACCCGCCGACATTTACGTTGTTCGTGAATCGCGAGTTGCCACACACTTACTTGCGTTACCTTGAGCGAAGTATTCGCGAAGCATTCAACTTTGGCTCAACTCCGTTGAAGTTGCGAGTGCGTAAGCGGGCTGACTGATTGCCATGCCTTTTTGCGAAGACTGTGCCAAGTATTGGGCACCCAGCGCTATGTCTGCCGATGGAACGTGTCCGACCTGTCAACGGGTCCTTGAAGCGCCGCAAATTGTCAGTACGGTTCCGACACATCGCAAGGTGACCGCTGAAAACATCAACTTGCGTCAGTTGGCAAATGGTCTCGATGACGATGATGATTCAAGAGCGCCGTGGCATTTCAAACTCTTGGTCGTGGCTTTGTGCGGATATTTAGGATGGCGCGTTATCCAAATCTTTGTATGAGATGCGTCGTTGTATTATCTACGTCTAATGTTGCGAGATGAGCAACATTCCGATCCCGCCGCCAGGAGCCCCTGGTTATCAGTCGGTCGCAACACCAGTCGTAACTCCAACTAGTCAGTTTCATGGAGTTCAGTACTACGTTCAGATTCCTGGCATGCATGGACAAACGTTCAGTTTTGACCAATTGAGTTCCATGGCGGTCCAACGAGTTCTGAAGCCTGGGTCGTTGGTGCAAGTTGTTGGTGAGCCGTATTGGTCGCCTGCTTCGGCCGTACCCGGGGTTTTTAGCGATAAGAGTTACATCGCAGCGATGATTTTGGCTTGGTTTTTGGGAGTTTTTGGCGTTGATCGCTTTTACTTGGGCTACACCGGGATTGGTCTGGCCAAGTTATTCACTTTTGGCGGGCTGGGTATTTGGGCCTTCATCGATTTCATCCTGATCGCTCTGCGACGAGTTCCGGATCGGCAAGGTAAACCCCTTTCCTGATTTAGGGAGAGGCGACGCTAGGCTCGTCTGCACATAACTCGGGCTGTGGCGCAGCTTGGTAGCGCGCTTGACTGGGGGTCAAGAGGTCGCAGGTTCAAATCCTGTCAGCCCGACACAATGACGGCAGGCTCCGGAAACGGAGCCTGCCGTGTTATTTCCCCGTGATGTTCCGCGTGATGTTTCGCGTGATGTTTCTTACGGTCGTAAAGCCTGCTGGCAGTAGTTGTGGCAACTACCTTTGGGATATGGCTAGTTCTGCTCATCTCTCGCGTACCTTGTCCGAATCAGCATCGAAAGCCCTGCTTCGCGAAGCGGGAGTTCCTATGGCCGATGAAAGAGAAGTTGCGACGGCTGAACTTGCAGCGCTTGCAGCAACCGAGATTGGTTTTCCGGTCGTCGCCAAATTGTGCGGCGATGCCATTGCGCACAAAACCGAACGCGGCTTGGTTCGATTGAAATTGGGTTCGGCCCAAGCAGTCAACGAAGCGGCGGCAGATTTACTCGCTGCGGCTCGTCCTGAAGATGGACCCGTCACCGTATTGGTCGCTCCGATGGTGCAAGGTAATCGTGAGTTGATTGCCGGTGTTGTTCGCGACCCGCAGTTTGGTGCGAGCGTCATGCTTGGTATCGGTGGAATCTTGGCTGAAGCGATCGCCGACGTTGTGTTTCGACCGGCACCGCTTGATCGGGTGACTGCCCATGAAATGATCGCCGATTTAGCGACCCAAAAATTGCTCGGTGAATTCCGTGGTGAAGCAGCAGTTGATCGCGAAAAACTCGTTGACGTTTTGGTCGGATTAGGAAAGTTGGCGAGTGAACGTTCAGATATCGCCAGTATTGACGTCAACCCGTTAATTGTTCGCGCTGACGGAGTGCCAATTGCGGTCGATGCTTTAGTTGAAATTGGTGAACCCGACACGTCAATTGCGACCGCACGTCCACGGCCAAGCGATGCGCAATTTAAAGCCCTCTTTGAACCTCAAGGTGTTTTAGTTACTGGTGCGTCTACTCATCCCGGAAAATTTGGTTTTGTATCGTTGCACAATATTTTGGCGGGCGGATTTACCGGGGGAATTTATGGCACCAATTTGCAAGGTGAAAATGTCTTAGGTATCCAGACCGTTGCCGATATCGAGCAACTTCCCGACAATGCGATTGATTTAGTCTTCGTGTGCACACCAGCCTCCGCCAACCCCGCATTGCTTCGTGCCTGCGCGGCCAAGGGAGTGAAAGCAGCGTTTCTTACTTCGGCCGGATACGGCGAGGCCGGCGAAGAAGGTAAACAAGCTGAAAAAGAATTGATCGCTTTAGCTGATGAACTTGGCATTTTGTTGGCTGGCCCAAATGGTCAAGGTGTGGTGAGCACACCGGCCAATTTGTGTGCGCAAATTGTTGCGCCGTATCCACCAGCCGGAAAAATTGGTGTCGCCAGTCAAAGCGGAAACTTTGTTTCTAGTTTCCTGAACTGGTCGCGATCTTCGGGAGTCGGAATCAGCCGTGCAGTGTCGGCTGGTAACGCCGCTGCTGTGACCGTTGCCGATTATTTGGATTATTACGCCGATGACGATGCAACAGCGGTGGGCCTGGCGTACGTCGAAGGTATTTCCGACGGTCGCACACTCATGACGCGTTTGGCATCGGTGGCCCAACGTAAGCCATTGGTGTTGGTCAAAGGTGGAGCAACCGAAGGAGGTGCGCAAGCGGCCGCTTCGCATACTGGTGCACTTGCGGCTAATGACAAGGTTTTTGATGGGTTCTGTCGAGCCGCTGGTATTACCCGTGCCGAAACTGTTGAAGAAGCGTTTGAGGCCGCCGCCACTTTTGCCACACAACCATTACCCAAGGGACCCAATGTTGTCATCATGACAACCGCCGGTGGATGGGGAGTCGTGACATCAGACGCCATCACTCGAGATGGTCAATTGAAATTGATGGAACTGCCTGAAGACCTGAAAGCTCAGATTGATACGAAGCTTCCTCCGCGATGGAGCAAGGGCAACCCGGTTGACTGCGCGGGTGGAGAAACCCGCGACACCATTCCCGAAGTTTTGGAAATGATTGCGGTACATCCCGATGTGCATGCGGTGATTTATCTTGGGATCGGAATTCAATCGAATCAAGCGCGCCTTTTGCGAGAAGGCGGCTTTTATCCCGATCACGGAATTGATCGCATCGTTGCGTATCACGAACGTCAAGATCAGCGTTTCGCCGAGGCAGCTGACGAGTTGTCAAAGCGAACAGGCAAACCAATTCTGACGGCAACAGAATTGGCCGTAGCCGATCCCGAGAATCCTGGGCCCGCAACAGTTCGCGAGACTGGCCGTTTGTGTTATCCGTCCGGCAATCGTGCAGTCACGGCCATGGGTCATTTGTATCGCGCTGCCGCGTTTCGTTCACGTCGAGGAATGTGACTGAATGATGTCGCAGGCGAAGACCCGCGCTAGGAGTCGCGCGCGTCCAGCGAGCAACCCGATTGCCAGTTTGTTGTTCTTGGCAGTGGTGCCTTCAATTGTTTTGGGCGGATTGTGGCAGTTTGCCAATTCTCATGACAACAGCGCACCACCAGCGCCTGACCTCATTGCGACGTCGCCAGCCAATTTTCCGCAGACTCCTGTTTTGTCGGCGCGTCGAACGCCAGGTGTTTTGGCTCGAGAAACTTCTTCGGTGGCTTTTGAGCAAGTTTTGAGACCTTTGGGCGGATCGGTACTCGATGGCTCATGTGCTGCAGTTTCGGTTGATGGCGTATTGATGTTGTCAGATGGAATTGACACCCCGGTGACGCCAGCTAGCGCTTTGAAGTTCTTAGTCGCAGCGACGGCGCTTGATTCACTTGGCGCAGATTTTCGGTATTCGACTGAGGTAAAAGCTGAGATCAATGCGGGAGTCGTTGGCTCAATTTATTTAGTGGGTGGCGGCGATCCGCTTTTAGCAACTGCGTGGTATCCCGATGACTTGACTCTCTCGAGGTATCCGCAACAGCCGGCGACCTCATTAGAGGCACTCGCCGATTCGGTCGTTGCGGCTGGAGTTACACAAATAACTGGCAACGTTGTTGGCGATGCTTCTCACTATGACGCCGAGTTGTATCCACCATCGTGGCCAATCGGTTTTCGTGCGATTGAAGGTGGGCCGATCTCGGGATTGCTGGTCAACGATGGTGCAGTCCTTGGTGCTTCGATGAAGTCAACCGACCCAGCAATGGGCGCAGCACAAGAGTTTTATCGCCTGTTACAAGAACGGGGTGTGACGATAATTGGAGCGCCAGCATCTGGTGTTACTCCCGTTGGTTTGCCGACCGTTTCAGCAGTTCAGTCAGCGCCTCTCATCGAAATCGTTGGGGAGATGTTACGAAATAGCGATAACAACACTGCCGAAATGATGCTGAAGGAAATCGGTTTCCAAGTGAGTGGTGTCGGGAGCCGGGCTGCCGGGAATTCAGCCATGATGGCCAAGATGAGCGCGTGGGGGATTCCACTCGATGGGGTAACGCTGAGTGATGGTTCTGGTTTGTCGGGAGAGAACAAAGTGACTTGTGCAGCTTTCTTGGCGGTGCTGGAACGATATGCAATTGGCGATCCACTGATTTCTCAATTGGCAGTTGCCGGTACGTCGGGAACTCTTTCCAAGTTTTTTGTTGGCTCATCGTTAGAGGGTCGACTGTTTGGAAAAACGGGAAGTTTGAGCGGCGTGAAGGCTTTGGTTGGATTTGTTCCAGTGAAGGGCGGTTCGACGATTCGTTTTGCGCTGTTGTTGCAGTCACCCGGAGTTGACGACGAACCAGTTTTTAAACCCTTATGGGAAGGTGTTCTTGCCAATGCTTTGGGCTCGTATCCGCAGGGGCCGACTGCAGATGCGATAGCGCCACTTCCAGCGAATCCTGCGACGCCGTAGTCGAGGTTGGTTCAATGGACACGTATCGGTTGCCGATGTTTCCGCTAGGTACCCCGTTGGTTCCTGGAGCATTATTGCCATTGCAGATTTTCGAACAGCGATATCAGTTGATGATGTCTGATGTTTTACATGCGAGTGAACCCGAGTTTGGTGTAGTTCTGATTGAACGAGGTCACGAAGTTGGTGGAGGAGACATTCGATCTCTGGTCGGAACTGTGGCGCGGATTGTCGACAATCAGATGCTTGCGGACGGACGGAGAATGGTGATTGCTCTTGGTGCTCGTCGGATGCGCGTTGATGAGTGGCTCCCCGACGATGAATACCCAGTGGCGTTGGTGAGCGACTGGCCAGATGACCCTCGCGAGGATGTTGAAGCGGCAGAATTTGTCCGAATATACGACTACCTGATTGAGGTCAGTCGCTTAGTTGAACGGTTGGGTGGACCGATTCCGCGATTTGATTCGGTCGAGCTTTCAGCTGACCCAACTTTCGCCTCATTCCAGTTAGTCGCGCTCGCTCCAATTGGCCCAGCCGACCGTCAGCGGATGTTGAACTGTGATGGTCCAGTACGACGGATCGAATTATTGGAAGAGTCGTTAGGTGATGTGGAGGCAGCCTGCCAATTTCGGCTGCAAGAAGACTGACCAAAAACTCGGGACGATGGGAAGCGGCTAGCAGTGAAAATGCCGTGACAAAGTGCCTTTCAGGTGGGGTTTGCCCGTTCTGGTGCTAGAAACTAGGCATGGCTGAAGAGACTTCACGAACAGGTCGTTCCTCGACTCGTCGAGAATCGGTTGGCGTCGGTGACGTTGTTGATCTCGTCAAAGAGTACGCCAAACAAGAAACTCTCGGACCTTTAAAAGGTGCGGGTCGTTGGTTAGCCCTTGGTTCTGCGGGTGCAACGTTTCTTGGACTGGGTCTAGTGCTCGTGTTACTCGGAATTCTTCGTCTTTTGCAGACTGAATTCAGGGCCTTTGACGGCGGTTTCTCCTGGGTCCCGTTTGTCATCGTGCTGGTGTTGTGCCTCGGTCTTGCGTGGATCACGTTATCGCGGGTGAAAAAAGCGACTCTTGGAAAGGAACCCAACTGATGGCTAGCACCAAAAATCAATCACACATTTCGCGTGATGATATTGAGTCTAAATTGCGCGCGCTTCAAGGAGATGTGCAGGGCAAAGTTGATGATCGTCGTTCAACATTGTTGGCAATCGCTGGGGGCGTCGGTGTTGTATTGGTCGTGGCTTTCTATCTCATGGGTCGTCGTAGCGGAAAGCGTCGTTCGACAGTTGTCGAGATTCGGCGCGTCTGAAGCATCGTCATGGCACTGATGTCGTACCTGCGGTCGCGCAGTGTTAAAGATGGCCTTCTCGGCGGTCGCCGCGCGTGGTTTATCGTCGGCGTTTTTGTCTGGGGCCTGAAGCTCGTTCGAAAAATGTCGGCGCGGTCTCCGCAAATTGTTTCAACTGAAGTCTTACGTCCTGGACAAACTGTTTCAGTTTCGGCCTTAGAGCCAAAAGCACGACGACGGAATCGTTGATCGTTCGTGAAAGTCATTTTGCGCAACCCGCGCCGCGAAATCGAGATCGAAGGTCGTCGTCGCGTACATGCGTTACTTGTTGAATTGGGTCTTCCGAGAGAATCGCACTTAGTGATCAGGAACGGAACTTTGGTTCCTGGTGATGAAGAACTTGATAAGGACGATGTGATTGAAATTCGTCCGGTCATTTCCGGAGGTTTCTGACATGAAATGTCGCACGTGTCGCGGTCCAGCGATTATTGAACTACCTCGTCATAACGCCAATTTTTGCGCCGAGCATTTTCTACAAATGTGCCGCCGTCAAGTTGAAAAAGCGATTCATGATCACGACATGATCAAGAAGTCCGACCGAGTGTTGGTCGCCGTTTCTGGTGGCAAGGATTCATTGGCCGTCTGGGACATGTTGGTTGAACTTGGCTATCAAGCCGACGGTCTGTATATCGCGCTCGGAATTGGTGAGTACAGCGAAGAGTCCCGCGAATACACCGAACGTTTCGCTGCTGAAAGAAACCTAAAACTCACGGTTGTTTCTTTACGCGATGACTATGGCTACGACATTCCGACGGCGACAAAAGTGACCGGGCGAGTTCCGTGTTCAGCGTGTGGAATGAGCAAACGACATTTGTTTGATAAGGCAGCGGTTGACGGGGGATATGACGTCGTCGTGACTGGACATAATCTCGACGACGAAGCCGCAGTGCTTTTCGGTAACGCTCTGCGTTGGGACGTTGAGTACTTGGCGCGACAACTTCCGGTGTTGCCGAGCCGTCATGGTTTTCCAAAGAAGGTCAAGCCACTGATTCGTTTAACCGAACGCGAAATGGCCGCGTGGTGTGTCATTCGCGGCATTGATTACATCGTCGAAGAATGTCCGATGGCCGAAGGTAACCGACATATTGGATACAAAGAGGCGCTCAATGTCCTGGAAGAAAAATCGCCAGGAACAAAAGCTTCGTATTACCTCGGTTTCCTTGACCGGATGGCTCCTGTCTTGGCAACAATTGCCGCAACTGGGGCCGACAGTGTGACCCCGTGTGTGCAATGTGGTGCACCAACCGGTGGAGAAGAAGGATCGGTGTGCGCTTTTTGCCGCCTCGTTGAACGTTCTGCCGCTCACGAACCCGTCTCAGTTGAATTAGTTCGAAAGAAATCGCGTTCGCAAAAACGTGTGCAGGCGGAGGCCTCCAAAAAATGAGTTCCTTAACTTCCCCAACATTCGCTTATGGAGACAAAGTTCTTTTGATTGACGGCAAACAGCGTCGATATTTGATCAACCTCACTGAAGGATCAGAATTTCATAGCCATGCGGGTTATGTCTCGCACAGTGAGATTGCTGGCCAGCCCGAAGGTTTCCGAGTTCAATCGACCAAAGGTGCCCGCTACATTGCCCTGCGCCCAACGCTTGAAGATTTCGTGGTGGAAATGCCGCGTGGAGCGCAAGTCATCTATCCCAAAGACCTCGCACCGATTTGCATGTTGGCTGATATCGGACCAGGGGTCAAAGTCCTGGAAAGTGGTGTTGGCTCAGGTGCCTTGTCAATGACGATGTTGCGTTATGGTGCCGAGATCGTTGGGTATGAGTTACGTGAGGACTTTGCCAATCGTGCCGTGACCAATGTTCGTTCTTTCCTGGGCGAAGAGGCCTTGTCGAGATATCACGTCGAAGTTCGTGATTGCTACGAAGGAATTGATGCACCCGATATTGATCGAGTCATTCTTGATTTGCCCGAACCCTGGCAGGTTGTGCCGCATGCGCAAAAGGTAATGCGACCGGGCGGGATTTTGTTGGCGTACACGCCGTCAATTACCCAAGCAGTTCAGACACGTGAGGCAATGGCTAACCCAATGTGGACGGGGACGCGAACGCTTGAAGTGCTACATCGTGGATGGTACATCGAAGGCCAAGCAGTTCGACCAGACCACCGGATGGTAGCACATACTGGCTTCTTGACGACTGGCCGTCTCTTAAGCGCTGATGCGCCGAAGCAGATTTAGGGTTCGATGAAAATGCATTCGCCGGGGCATTCCTCGGCGGATTCGATGACGCCGTCAAGCTCTCCATCGGGAATATTGGCGAGACCTTCAGCGCCTTGGGCATGGCCCTTAGCTGTTGCGTAGACTGTGGCGCCTTCTCGGACGTATGCCAAGCCATCATCTAACAGAGTGAAAACATTGGGCGAGATTTCTTCGCAAAGTCCGTCGCCTGTGCATAGATCCTGATCAATCCAGACCTTCATGTTCGCTCTCTTGCTCCTCGGGTAACTCTGCGGTACCTAACCGCTGGTGTGAATACTTTACATGGGCAGTAGCCCGTTCATCGCCTTCATGGTGGTACGAGTTGCAACTTTTGCCAGAAAATTTCGGTCCGGAGTTTGCCCGTTTGTGAAGAGATGAGATGACGATGTAGCGGGGAGATCAGAAATTGATGACTTCTGACCTCGCCAAGACCTCGGTTACCTAGGGGGTGTAAGTTCGCACGGGTAGGCATGTGGGAAAGGCCCGAACATGGAGCGTAACTCGGAGCAAAACAGCGGTGATCCCAGTCGAGATACGACTGGTGCAGATGAGCCTGAGCGGATTGCGTTGCAATCAGAAGTGGCGGCGTTACGTCTACGGCTGACCGAAGCCCAAACCGACCAACCGCGGCGAGTTCGACAACTCGAAGAGCGTCTCATGGAGATCAAGGGTCAACTTGCGCAAGAGACTGCCAAGAACGAGAAGTTGAGTTACACCCTTCGAGAAGCCCGCGAAAATATCGTGTCGCTGCGGGACGAAGTTGACAAGTTGTCGCAGCCACCGTCGGCTTATGGAGTGGTCGTCGGTAAAAATGATGACCAGACAATCGACGTTTTAACGAGTGGACGCAAGTTGCGCGTCAACGTTCACCCAGATATTGATATTGAGTTGCTCCATCGTGGGGCAGAAGTTGTGCTCAACGAAAGCTTCAACGTGGTCACAGCCCGTGAGTCCGAAGGTTCCGGCGAAGTGGTCACGATCAAGGAAGTGCTTGAAGATGGGATTCGCGCAATTGTTACTGGGCGTACCGATGATGAACTGGTGTGTGAACTTGCTGATGCTCTACGCGGAGTCCATTTGCGTAGCGGTGACACGGTGCGGCGTGACAGTCGAACCAATCTGTTGTTAGAAAAACTGCCTCGACCCGAGGTGGAGGATCTACTGCTCGAAGAAGTTCCCGACATCAGTTATGTCGATATCGGAGGACTTGACTCGCAAATTGAGCAAATTGCGGATGCCGTTGAGTTGCCATTTTTGTATCACGATCTTTTTGCTGAACATCAGTTGCCGGCGCCCAAAGGAATTTTGCTGTACGGTCCACCAGGATGCGGTAAGACGCTCATTGCAAAAGCAGTAGCCAATAGTTTGGCTAAAAAAGTTGCGGCGCGAACGGGCGATGAAAAGGGTCGTAGTTACTTCATCAACATCAAGGGTCCTGAATTGCTCAACAAGTACGTGGGCGAAACTGAACGCCAAATTCGATTGGTGTTTCAACGTGCCCGTGAAAAGAGTGAAGAGGGTTGGCCAGTCATTGTCTTTTTCGACGAAATGGATTCAATGTTCCGCACCCGCGGTACCGGAATTTCCTCAGATATGGAATCCACGATTGTGCCCCAATTATTGGCAGAAATTGATGGTGTTGAAGGCCTTCGTAATGTGATCGTGATTGGTGCGACCAATCGTGAAGATCTGATTGATCCGGCGATCTTGCGACCTGGTCGACTTGACGTCAAGATCAAAATTGAACGCCCGTCAGATGTTGCGGCGACGCAGATCTTCGGCCGGTATTTAACGACCGAGATTCCGATCGCCGAATCGGAAGTCGCGCAACACGGATCACCTGAATTGGCTGTTGTGAACATGATTTCATCAGCGGTGGAAAGTATGTACAGCGAAGAAGAAATCAACCGTTTCCTCGAAGTGACGTACGCAAACGGCGACAAAGAAGTGATGTACTTCCGTGATTTCTCATCAGGAGCAATGATTGAAAATATCGTGCGACGATCGAAGAAACTGGCGATCAAGCGAGTCATTTCTGGCGGTAGTCGTGGTGTTTGTACCCAAGACCTCTTGGACTCAATTCGACAAGAATTCCGTGAACATGAGGACCTACCAAACACGACCAATCCTGATGATTGGGCCAAGATTTCTGGCAAAAAGGGTGAACGGATTGTCTTCATTCGTACTTTGGTGAACGAAGGTAATGATCGTGCAGTCGCGGGCGGCCGGGCCATTGAACGAAACGCCACCGGGCAATACCTCTGATGAGTTGTAGTCAAGATCAGCGACTCGTGGTGAATTAAATGGCCATCGTTAAGGTTTCTGGAATTGAAACTGAGTACGGGATTATGGTGCGGGGCACCGAATCAAATCCGATTTTGGCATCTTCAATCTTGATTAACTCGTACATTGAGGCGAACTCACGAGATGCTGAACATGATATTCCGTCATGGAATTTTGACGATGAGCAACCCGGTACGGACGCTCGAGGATTTACGCTTGAGTCGGCTATGCCACCTGAAGTGGAAATGCATCTTGTCAATGCGGTGCTCACTAATGGTGCTAGATATTACGTAGATCACGCCCATCCTGAAATTTCGACACCTGAATGTGCGAATGCTTGGGAAACGTTGATTTATGACTGTGCGGGTGAAGAGATCATTCGGCAGTCAGTGGCGGCTGCGAATCGCGTCTTGCCATCTGAAGTTGAAATGCTCTTATATAAGAACAACAGTGATGGCAAAGGCAATAGTTACGGATGCCACGAAAATTTTTTAGTGGCTCGCGATGTCCCATTTGGGCGAATCGTTTCACAGATCACTCCGCATTTCGTCACTCGTCAGGTATTTGCGGGAGCCGGCAAAGTCGGCTCAGAAATGTTGGGTGTGTCGGCAGAACAAGTGCCGTATCAACTCAGCCAACGCGCCGACTTTTTTGAAGAAGAAGTGGGACTGGAAACAACGTTGAAGCGTCCCATCGTGAATACCAGGGATGAACCTCATTGCGATCCTCAAAAGTATCGGCGCCTGCATGTGATCGTGGGCGATGCAAATATGTCCCAAGTTGCAACTTTTTTGAAGGTTGGTACCACCTCGCTGATTTTGTCGCTCATCGAAGATGATGTGCTTGGTTCAGATTTAGTCTTGGCGCATCCGGTGTCGGCAATTCGTCAAGTGAGTTATGACCCATCTTTGAAGCAGACAATCTTGTTGGCTAACGGTTCTCGAATGACCGCGATTGATATCCAGTGGGCACTGTTGCAAAAATCTGTTGATTATGTTGGCACCGCTGGTTTTGACAGTGTTGGCGGCGAGGTCATTGGAAAGAAAATCATCAGCTTGTGGGAAGAGGTATTGACTGGTCTTGAAAGCGATCCAGAAACTGTCTCTGACATGGTGGACTGGATTGCCAAGAAGCGCATCATTGACGGGATGAAGTCGCGTCACGGTTTGTCAGTGGCAGATCCGCGCTTGAAAGCCATTGATTTGCAGTACCACGATATGCGGGTCGAAAAATGCTTGGCGTCGCGGGCAGGACTGCGAACTTTGGTTGATCCCACTGATGTTGAACGTGCCATTCGCAATGCACCAGATTCGACGCGGGCCTATTTCCGGGGCCAGTGTCTTGAGCGGTGGCCCGATCAAGTCGTGTCAGCCAATTGGGATTGTTTGGTTCTTGATGTTGGTCGTGGGCCGTTACGGCGCGTCCCGATGATGGAGCCGTTGCGGGGAACCAAAGAATTAGTGGGAGAACTGTGCGCCCAAAGTGGCACACTGCTCGAATTACTTGACCGATTAGCGATTGAAAAGTGACATTGGTTGAAATGGGTGGCAAGATCAAGGCGTCGGTATATTCAAATGATTGTGATGATTGTGATGATTGTCATGATTGTTTGTGACGATATTTGACTGAGTGACGAGCCAACTAAATAATTGACTGACCGACAGACATGAGTGATTGAGAGCAAATGATGGCCGAGCGTGTGCAGAAGCAAAAATCGAACTCTGAACGTGTTGAAGAAGAAGTCGTGTCTTCAGATGCGTCGAGTCAGCAAGGTGAGAAGTTGAAGGCTGAACTCGATGACTTACTTGACGAAATTGATGATGTTTTAGAAAGCAATGCCGAAGATTTCGTTAAGTCATACATTCAAAAAGGTGGCGAATGAATCGTGGTAGTTCCATTCTTTAATCTCGATAATGACCCGGGTAGCAACTTCACCTCGTTGCTCCGCAAGGTTGGTCTCGACCCGTTTGCTTACGGACCATCAGGTGATCATCATCCGATTCAGGCTCCCCATGGAACCACGGTGTTGGCAGTCCGTTACAACGAGGGTGTCGTGATGGCCGGCGATCGGCGCGCCACAATGGGCTCGCGAATTTCGAATCGTGAAATGGAAAAGGTCGTTCCGGCTGATCGTCATAGCGGGGTGGCAATTTCGGGAACCGCCGGTATCGCCATGGACATGATCAAGATCTTTCAATTACAGCTTGAACATTTTGAAAAACTCGATGGTCGTCCGATCAGCCTTGAAGGTAAGGCCAACCAGTTATCACAACTCGTACGAGCGAATCTTTCGGGAGCGATGCAGGGTTTGGCAGTGGTCCCGATTTTTGCTGGCTATGACCTTCTGCGGGGCACCGGTCGTTTGTGGGATTTTGATATTACGGGCGGTCGTTATGAAGAACGTGAGTTTGTTGCAACTGGATCTGGTGGAGGTCCCGCCTCAACAGTTCTCAAAGTTGGATTTCGACCCGGAATGAATGTCGACGAAGCTATCAACTTGGCTTGTCAGGCTTTGTGGGAGGCCGCAGATGTTGACTCGGCAACTGGAGGTCCCGATGTTCTGCGAAGTATCTATCCGGTCATCGCAACGATTACAGCCAATGGTTGGGAGCGTTGCGAAGATGCAGACTTGGCAACTCGATTTGACGTTCTAGTTCAACAGCAACGTTCACAACGTGAAGGAACGGCATCATGAACCAGCCTTTTTATGTAGCTCCCGAACAGTTGATGAAGGATCGAGCCGATTATGCGCGCAAGGGAATTGCGCGAGGTCGAGCATTGGTCGCGGTTCAATACAACGATGGCATTGTTGTTGTAGCCGAGAATACGTCCAACACGTTACGTAAGGTCAGTGAAATTTACGATCGCATTGGCTTCGCTGGAGTCGGCAAATATAACGAGTTTGACCAACTACGACGTTTTGGTGTTCGTAATGCTGACGTACGCGGTTATCAATATTCGCGGGATGATGTTGAGGCGCGCAGTTTGGCTAATGAGTACGCCCAGATTTTGGGTCAAACGTTCACTCATGATGTCAAACCCTATGAAGTCGAGATTTTGTTGGCTGAAGTAGGAGTTGATCAAGAAACCGACCAACTGTTCCACATCATGTATGACGGCACGTTGATGGATGAGCGTGGGTTGAGTGTTCTCGGAGGCGATGCCGAATCAATCGGCGAGCGATTGCGTAGCACTTGGAAGTCCGGTGATGACTTATCGACTGCCGTCAAAAAGTGTGTGGCTGCGTTGTCTGGGCCTGAAAGAACTTTGCATGCCGGCGACTTAGAAATAGCAGCGCTGTCACGAAATGCACAGCGACGCTGCTTCCTACGTTTTGATGACGACGAAGTGGAGAAACTTTTGTCGTGAGGGCATGAAGAATGCCCATAGCGCGATGGTGACTTTGGTCCTGCGATAAATCAACGAGTGGCGCTAATTCTTAAATGTCGGTAGTGCAATCGTGTATCTATGAGAATTTTGCTTGTAGACGGAGATCAATCAGAAGGCGTAGTGCTGGCCGGGCAACTTGGCGAACGCGGTCATGAAGTCGTGAGATGTTTCCCACCCGAGGGTCATACTTTGTGTATTGGCGCTAGCGACTCTTCAAAGTGTCCGGTGGAATCCCTTGGTTGTGACGTTGCTCTGATCGTGCGTGACGCGGAAACTGAACCTGGTCTGCGAGAGATGGGTGCGGTTTGTGCAATTCGCAGGCACATCCCAGTTATTGAGGCATGTGCCGAAGCCAAGAGTCCTTTTGCTACGTGGTCAACGCCGGCGGGTACTGCAGTCATTGAAGCGGTTGAAGATTTTGATACGGGCGCCCGTCCAGGACTGGTCAGCGCAATCGAAGCACGACTTGCAACACTGCCAGCGGTGATTCGATTAGGCAAAATACCTACAGTCGCGGTCCGTCATAAGGATTCACGACTCTTGCTGAATATTACTTTGCCACCAGGAGCTACTCAAGCAGAAGAGGAAAGCATCATTACATGGGCGGTTCGTTGTTTGCGGGAAAAAGACCCATATTCGTCAACTGCAGATGTATCGGTTCAAGGCCGTGGCAGCAGGGTTTGATGATTGAACAGAGCTTTGTGAGATGACGAGTTCTGTTGGCATCGAAATAGCGAGTACTTTGCGGTAAGTGGAGCGACGTATCTATGGCCTAGAGAATGAATACGGAGCGACCTGTACGTTGCGTGGGCAGCGCCGCTTAAGCCCCGATGAGGTCAGTCGCTATTTGTTTCGAAAAGTTGTCTCGTGGGGACGCAGTTCAAATGTCTTTCTCGAAAACGGCTCTCGGCTATATCTCGATGTGGGTTCGCATCCCGAATATGCAACGGCGGAATGTGATTCGATTTACGACGTTGTAGTTCAGGACAAAGCCGGCGAGCGTATTTTGGAAAATTTGGTGAGCTCGGCCGAAGAACGTCTTCGTGAAGAAGGAATTCGGGGAACGATTTATCTTTTCAAGAACAACACTGACTCTGCTGGGAATAGCTATGGATGTCATGAGAATTACCTGACATCACGGGACGACGACGCGAGCTTGCATAATTCAATCCTGATCCCATTTTTGGTATCACGAATGATCTTCACTGGTGCCGGAAAAATAGTCCAGACTGCACGAGGTCCGGTGTATTCCATCACCCAACGGGCCGACCACATCTGGGAGACGATGTCTTCGGCGACGACCCGTAGTCGTCCAATTATCAATACTCGGGATGAACCTCATGCCGATGCTGAGCGTTATCGACGACTGCACGTCATCGTTGGGGATTCCAATATGAGCGAATACTCCAACTTTTTGAAAGTGGGCTCAACGGCTTGCCTCTTGCGGATGATGGAAGATCCTAAATGCGAATTGCGAGATATGACTCTTGAAAATCCGATTCGTGCGATCCGCGACTTCAGTCATGACACGACCTGCCGTAAAACCGTTCATTTAGCCAGTGGTAGAGAAGTGAGCGCATTAGATATCCAACGCGAGTATCTCAATGCCGCCCTGAAATATGCAGAGACCCGTGGTTTTCAGGCCAATGAACAAAAGGCCTTAGAAATGTGGAAATACTGTGTCGAAGCAATTGAAGTGGATCCCTTTAGTTTGGATCGCGAAGTTGACTGGGTCATCAAGCACAAGTTGATTGACTCGTATTGTTCGAAAAATGGGCTTGAACTCGGGGACCCCAAAGCACAGTTGATTGACCTGCAGTATCACGATGTGGTTCGCACTCGGGGTCTTTTCTACAAGATGCAAGATCGAGACCTGGTTGAGCGGATGTGTTCGGACGCCGACATTGTTGAAGCCATGGATGTTCCGCCCCAAACAACACGGGCCCGGTTGCGAGGCGAGTTCATTCGGGCCGCCAAAGAAAAGAAACGGGATTACACCGTTGACTGGGTGCACCTGAAATTGAATGATCAAGCCCAACGAACTGTTTTGTGTAAAGACCCGCTCAAGAGCCGTGATGAAAGAGTCGAAAAACTCATCGCGTCGCTCTGATGCAGCGTGTGCTGGGTGTTTAGACGCTGTACGGTTGAGGGCTGATGAGTGAAGGAATTGAAATAGCTGAAGATGGGGCGGTCATCGATCTTGACGATGCTGCAACCGGAGAAGCTGTTCGTTCGGATCTCAATGCCAAGCGGCGTTCGCAAATGCGGGCTGTTTGGGAATGGGTGTTCGTTGTCGTTATAGCCATCGGCGCGGCGTTGTTTATCCGAGTCTTTTTATTTCAGCAGTACTACATCGATGGTCCGAGTATGCAAACGACTTTGATGCCACAAGATCGCGTGCTGGTCAACAAGATGTCGTACAAGTTGCATGACGTTCATCGCGG
Organism: Ilumatobacteraceae bacterium; assembly: GCA_044355095.1. Taxonomy (GTDB): domain Bacteria; phylum Actinomycetota; class Acidimicrobiia; order Acidimicrobiales; family Ilumatobacteraceae; genus Casp-actino8. The sequence goes on along the minus strand of JBIKYT010000001.1, from coordinate 116,051 downwards.
AGACGTCATCGTTTTTGACCGTGTGACCAACGAAGTGCAACATGATGATCTGATTAAAAGAGTTTTGGGTTTGCCTGGCGAGGCGCTTGAAATTCGATCATGCGTTGTTTACATCGATGGTGTTCGGGTGGAGGAGCCTTATCTCAACCTTGAACAGACTTCACAAATTGAGCCCAGTGCCCGCTGTGGGTCACACACAGATATGGCCCCAGTCGTGATACCAGAAGACATGGTTTTTGTCATGGGTGACAACCGAGTACAAAGTTTCGATAGTCGTGACTTCGGGCCAATTGATATTGACAAAGTTCGCGGTCGGGCGTTCGTCGTGATTTGGCCTGCTAGTGCCTGGGCCTGGCTATAACGCCGCCCAGCTATAGCGAGGCCCGGTCACTAAACATTTCGGGCAAATGCATCAATCATGCGGTCGGTGTAGTCACTGAAAACTCCGTCAAGTCCCATGCGAATGCCATCATCGAGAACATGATCCTGTTGCATATCCCAACCGAGGGCGAAGCGATTGAATCGATGGAAAAGGGTCACTAATCCACCATTCCAATCGGTGTGATGCATGTTGATGCAATCAATGCCGGCTTCGTGTAATTGCGCAGCTCGACGCTCAGGACCATCTTTCAACCGACTGAGTCGGGTCGAATCCACTAGTTTTGCTTCAGTCATACTTCGCCAAGTGGCAACAACTTGCCAGTTGTGGTGGCACAGCCAGAGTCTCGGTTCTAGCTCGGGCTTGACAAGTCGTACGGAATCAAGAGTCGCCGACAGCGCCGCTGGATCTTTGACATCAAGTGAAAAGTCAAAGTCACCGGGAACTTCGGTGAGCATTTCGGCGACGGTCGGAATGTGGCTTGGGAGGTCGGCGTGGGTCACCTCGGAAATGGCAATTTTGCGTCCACGACGGCGCACGATTCCGTCGTGATCAAGTACCGCGATTCCATCAGACGTGACCCAAACGTCACTTTCTAGTCCGGTCGCCCCGAGGCGTAGTGCCAATTGAAAGGCTTCAATCGTGTTTTCGGGAGCGTAAGCCCTGGCTCCACGGTGTGCGAATGCGATGGGAGGATCAATTAAGGAGGGGAGGCGCTGTTGCACCAGATGATGATGTCACGGTCGGGGAAATACAGCAAGTACTGCCCAGCGGGGCTCAGTATCGAGTTTCCAAGTAATTAGACTTACGACGTGTTCAACTTGTCGGGAAGCGAGATCGTCGTCATCTTGTTGCTGGCGTTAATCGTTCTTGGCCCCGAAAAACTCCCCGAAGCGATTCGTAAATTCAGTCGGGTGTACAACGAGGTTCGCAAGATCAGCAATGGTTTTCAAAGCGAGTTCAAGAATGCGTTTGATGAGCCCATGAAAGAACTTCGGGAAACTGCGCAATTGACGCGCGACGCAGTTTTAAAACCTTTGAAAGAAGAGCCCGAAGTTCAGCAACCTGAAGTAACCCCACCGCCAACGACCGAGGGTGACAAGCCATGAAACTCGGAATTGGGAAACTCGGAATAGGGAAACTCGGAATAGGGAAACTCGGAATAGGGAAACTCGGAATAGGGAAAAATCGTTCGGGAAGTAAGAAAGAGAAGCAAGAGTCCGCATCTGAAGATGCCATGACGCTCACTCAGCATTTGGCTGAATTGCGTTCGCGAATTATCCGGTCCATTCTTGCCGTGGTGATTGGCATGATGGGTGTTTTGGCGTTTTATGAACCTGTTCTGCGATTCCTGCGTCAACCGTACGACAACGTGTGTAGGCGCCGACCCGACTTGGTGTCAAACTGCGATTTTTACTCACTGGGGCCACTTGAAGGTTTCAATGCGCGTCTCAAGATTTCTTTGTATGGCGGATTGATTTTGGCGCTGCCCGTGGTGTTGTGGCAGATTTGGCGCTTTGTGGTGCCAGCGCTTCATGCAAAAGAAAAGCGTTACGCCATTCCGTTTGTTCTGTCGTCGGTTTTGCTTTTTGTTATCGGCGGATTCTTCGCGTACTTCACCTTGGATAAGGGCCTGGAGTGGTTGATCTCGTGGTCGGGCGAAGATGTTCAGCAGGCTTTTCAGATTTCAAAATATGTGAGTTTCGTTGGTCTCATGATTGCCGCTTTTGGAATCGGATTTGAGTTTCCAGTTCTGCTTGTTTTCCTACAGCTCGTCGGTGTTTTGAAGCCGCGGCAGTTGATCGAAGGGTGGCGAGTCGCGATATTGGTGATCGTGGTGATCGCGGCAGTGATCACACCATCGGGCGACCCGATCACCTTGATGCTCTTGGCAGTTCCGCTGATTGTGTTCTATTTCATTTCTATTTTGATTGGCTATATCGGTACGCGAAATCGTCCCGTTGACGCCTAGTCACTTGTCAGATGTGCCGAAGAAGCCGACTGTGACTGTGCGGACTGATCGACCGGAGCTCATTGCCCATTACAAGTTTCCGCTTGATCGATTTCAAGTTGAAGCCATGGATGTGCTCGACGCGGGCGAGTCCGTTTTGGTGGCTGCACCGACTGGAAGTGGAAAGACGGTCGTCGCCGAATACGGAATTTCATGCGCGTTAGCCGACGGCAAGCGGGCGTTTTACACGGCACCGATCAAAGCACTGTCAAATCAAAAGTTCAACGATCTCGTCGAACTATATGGGCGCGACAAGATTGGCTTGCTGACTGGTGATAATGCCGTCAACGGTGAAGCGCCGATTGTTGTGATGACTACCGAAGTCTTGCGCAACATGATTTATGCGCGTTCGCGAGCCTTGGATGATTTGGCAGTAGTGGTACTTGACGAAGTGCACTTCATTCAAGACACGTTTCGCGGACCTGTTTGGGAAGAAGTGATCATTCACTTGCCACGAAAAGTCAAATTGGTTTGTCTGTCGGCAACTGTCAGTAATGCCAATGAAGTAGCTGATTGGATCAGCACGGTACGTGGACCTACCAAGTTTGTTGTTGAAGAGAAGCGCCCGGTTGAACTTGAGAATCTGTACATGGTTGGCGATAAAACCGCGCAACGTGAACACCTCTTCCCGACCTTGGTCTCAGGGCGACCGAATCCTGAAGCGGCTCGGCTTGAAGATCAGACTCGAAAAATAGGAGGACGCGGCCCCGTCAAAGGTCGTCCTCGTCGAGCGCTGTACACACCAAGTCGCCTCGAGGTTGTCGATCGTCTGAATGAAGAGGGACTCCTTCCAGCGATCTTTTTTATTTTCAGTCGCAACGGATGTAATGAGGCGGCGCAGTCGTGTTTGAAACAAGGACTCCGTTTGACATCTCCCGATGAGCGGCGACGAATACAAGAAATCGTGGCCAATCGGCTGGGTGATATTGATGATGATGACCTTGACGTTTTGGGGTACCCGCAATTTGTGGCGCAACTTGAAGCAGGTATTGCGGCTCACCATGCTGGCTTGGTTCCTCCGTTTAAAGAGACGGTTGAAGCATGTTTCGTTGAAGGTCTCGTGAAGATCGTTTTTGCGACCGAAACGTTGGCTGTAGGTATCAATATGCCGGCTCGTTCAGTGGTGATTGAGAAGTTGTCCAAGTTCACCGGAGAACATCATGAATTCCTGACGGCTGGTGAGTTCACTCAGTTGACGGGTCGTGCTGGGCGCCGGGGTCTCGATGACAAGGGTCATGCGGTGGTGTTATGGAGTCCTTTTGTGACGTTTGATCAAGTTGCAGGTCTCGCGAGTTCGCGAACATTTCGTTTGACGTCTTCTTTTCGACCGACTTACAACATGGCAGTCAACTTGGTTCGGTCGTATTCAAGTGAAGAGGCTCGCCACTTACTGAATCTGTCGTTTGCTCAATATCAAGCTGATCGTGATGTTGTGAAAATTGAGACGCGTTTAGAGCGACGTCTTGAGCAGTTATCAGAATTGCGATTAGCGGCTGAAAGTCCGTTTGGTGATATCCACGACTACCGAGCACGACTTGAAGGAAATCTTGGCATTCGTAGCGAGAGTTCAATTGAATTTTCAATGGCTCGTTTGCGTCCGGGTTCGGTGATTTTTGTAGATAAAGGGAAGTCTCCGGGACGTGCAGTCGTGCTGTCAACAGCCAATCGCTCGGGTGGGGTCAAGATCACAGTGTTGACTGCGAAAAGGGCGACCCTCAATCTTTCGTCTCGTGATTTTCATGAACCGCCGCGGTTGCTCGGTCAGATTGAACTTCCTGAGCCTTTTGCACCGACTCAGCCAGACTTTCAGAAGATTGTGGTCACGCGCTTACACCAAGCCAAAGAGGTTGCGAGCGAATGGAGATCTCCAGAGCCAGGACGCCAGGCAGTGCATCCGGTTGAAGATGATCCTGAATTACGTGACCGATTGAAGGCGGCAGCACAAGCTGATCGAGTCTCACGTGATGTTGATCAGTTGCGTGAACAAGTCCGTGGCAAGGGAAACTCGGTGGCCCGAAAATTTGAACGAGTTCTCCGAATTCTGCAGGATTGGGATTATGTCGCGGGTTGGTCATTGACTGAAAAAGGTGAAGTTTTAGCTCGTACTTTTCATGAGAGTGATCTGCTTGTCGCCGATTGTCTAGATCGTGGATACCTCGATGATCTTGACCCATCGTCCTTAGCCGCCTTGGCTTCGGTCTTTGTCTATGAACATCGGTCAAGCGAAGCCCCGCCGGCGCCATGGTTTCCATCCGCTGAAGTGCGTAAAAAGTGGCGCCGTATTGAGTCGGTTAGTCGTGAGTTGCAAGCAACTGAGGAAGCCGCTTCGTTGAATCAGCATCGTGCACCTGATCCGACGTATATCGCGATTGCGTACGCTTGGGCAGCGGGTGAAGGTTTTGCCGAAGTTGTCGAAGCAGAGGAATTATCTGGTGGAGATTTCGTTCGTACGATGAAACAACTCATAGACCTGTTGCGACAGATCGGAACCATGGCTCCCGTTCCGCAAACACGTCGTAATGCTGAAGCGGCCGCTGATTTATTGATGCGCGGGGTGGTTGCGGCGTCGACGTCAGTTCCGGGAGAAATCTGATGGTGATTCAACGTGGAGAGTCGTGGGGTAGTGAAGGTATTGCAGTTGATGATTTGGTGTGGGCTTCGTCCGACTCCGAATTGGCCAGACACATTTCCGCTGGTCGAAAAGATATTGCGGTCTCAGGTGGCGATATGTGGCGCACCATCGGTAGTCGGAATCGTCGGGTGTTATCTGGTGAAACGGCGATGTGTCTTCCGATAGATGTGATGCAAGTCGAGTATCAGACGGGCAATGGCGCAATAGTCACGAAGATGGCAGTCGCCAACGTGGTTGTACGACCCGCAAATTTACGGGGTGGGTGGCTACGAGGTGAGATCAACGTTGTTGCTAATGCCCAATTTCTTCGCAGATGGGATGTCGCTCCACGAGGTCATCCAAATGATGGCCGAGTTGAGTTAACTCAAGTTTCTCGGGCCATGGGTTTGCGGCAACGATGGTCGGCTCGCCCACGGTTACGAACTGGTACTCATTTGCCGCACCCCCTCATCGAGACAAAATCAGTGAAAAGTTTTGTCTCTAGTTTTGATGAAGGGTCTCACCAGATTTTATGGATTGACCAACAACGAATTGGTCAGGTGAAGAATGTGACGATTCAAGTGATAAGCGACGCAGCTTTTTTGTGGATGTAGGGTTTACGTATGAACGCAATGAATCAGCAGATCCTTGATGCCGTTGACAATTTTGCGGATCGTTTAATCGCGGTGAGTCGCGATATTCATGCTCACCCCGAACTCAATTACGCCGAGCATTACGCTCACGATCTATTGACAGGCGTGCTCGCCGAACAAGGACTTGAAGTCACTCGCCATGCATATGGAGTTGACACGGCATTTGAGGCGGTTGTCGGTGATACTGGCGCTCCTGAAGTATTAGTGCTTTTGGAATATGACGCATTACCTGGCATTGGTCATGGGTGCGGACACAACGTGATTGCTGCTGCCGGTCTTGGTGCAGGCTTAGTGGCGGCTTCATTGGCGAAAGAACTCGGCGGGCGAGTGCGCATTCTTGGTACGCCTGCTGAAGAGGGTGGCGGTGGCAAAATTGCTATGGCTCGTCAGGGTGCATTTGCATCAGGTATCGCCGCGATGATGATCCATCCAGCTGATGCTGATCTCATCAAAATGGATTCGATCGCCGTGCACACCGTTGATGTGACCTACGAGGGCAAGGCCGCACATGCAGCGGCGGCACCATGGGAGGGTAGAAACGCTTTAGATGCTGCTGTATTGGGTTATATGAATGTTGCGGCGCTCCGGCAACATATTCGACCCACCGAACGGATTCACGGAATCATTACCGAGGGCGGAGAGAAGCCAAACATTGTTCCTCGCCGAGCTGCAGCAAAGTGGTACGTCCGTTCCGACACGATTTCGACACTGCAGCCTTTGAAAGCGCGCGTGGTGAGTTGTCTTGAAGGTGCAACAAGCGCGTGCGGTTGTGCAATGTCAACCACATGGGATGATCACACCTATGCCGATGTTCGCGACAACATGGCCATCGTGAATTCTTTCGCCAGCAACATGGCAACGCTGGGTCGTTTAGTCCGCGATCCGCGCACCGATGGCCGTTCGGTGATGGGTTCGACCGATATGGGGAACGTCTCGTACCTGATGCCATCCATTCACCCGATGGTGAAAGTTGCTCCCGATGGAGTGGCCATACATACCGAGGATTTTGCCCACTATGCCGGTTCCGAGTCGGGAGACGAGGGAGTGCTCATTGGGGCCAAGGCAATGGCGATGACGGTGGTTGATTTGTGGACAAACGCCGAATTGCGGTCGGGAGCGGCCGCTGAGTTCGCTTCTGTGACATCTGATGTAGATGTTTTGGCGCGTTGAACACCCGACTATTCCACTTTGGGCACTATCTGACCAACTAGCGTGAAAAGCCGTGACGGTCTACGCCCCAGAGGAGTTCACCGCCGAGGAGTCGGAAGTTTTACGACGCTATTTCACCAATTTGGACGGACCTGTTTTCGCCCTGGTGAACTTACCCGAGGTGGTCAAAGGTGCTTTATTTGCGCGGTACAGCCGCACCCATAAGAGTCTTCGCCGACTTTTCTTAGATGAGTTCGTTGGTGATCTTGATATCGCCGGCGATCAGGGTGTGGACGCGACGATCGGTCTTGAGCGGGCCGAGGAGTTGTACGAAAAAGTCTTTTTCGAATACGGCGATGACTCAGTTGCGCAACTCGGTGGTGTGCACCTGGCGTGTGAACAAGCATCGAACGTGTTGACCAAGATTCTTGAGTGGGGTCGACTCGCGAGTTACCTCGAACAAAGTACGCGTTACATCGCTTATGACGCTCGTCTTGCGGGTCGTTACCGTTTCTATCGCGATCCTGAAGTTCTGAATTCGCGTTACGGAACGCGCTATGTGGGCGATATGGATCGGATGTTTGATTCATATTCGCAACTGATTGAAAAGGTCACCGATCATGTTCGGGCTTCGATAAGGCGTGACCCGGCCGACAGTGATTTTGTCTTCCGTATGGCAACGCGAGCCAAGGCCCTTGATGCGGTTCGTGGAGTTTTGCCGGCGGCTTCGCTATCGAACGTTGGTATTTACGGTAGTGGGCAGTCGTACGAAGCAATGTTGATTCGGATGCGGTCGCATCCATTGCCGGAGGCTCGTCACTACGCCGATTTGATGCTTGAAGAATTGCGCAAAGTCATTCCGAGTTTCTTGAAGCGCGTTGACCTAGCCGATCGTGGCGGACGTTGGAGCGATTATTTGTCCGATACTCGCGAATCAACGAGCGAACTTGTGGGCGGACTTTTCGCCGAGACTCCCGTTGATCACAGTCCTCCAGTCGTTCTCACCGATTTTGATCCTGAAGGCGAAGACAAGTTGATCGCCGCAATTTGTTATTCGCATACGAGCCTGCCCGAAACACAAATCATGCAGCGCGTTCAACGTATGAGTCATGCGGAAAAGGTGGCCATTTTGAAGGCCTATATCGGCGATCGTGAAAATCGTCGTCACCGCCCTGGTCGCGCCTTCGAACGGATCGACTATCGATTTGATGTGCTGTCCGACTACGGCGCCTTCCGCGATATGCAACGCCATCGCATGTTGACCATCGAATGGCAGCCCCTCACCCCGAATCATGGGTACACGCGTCCCGATTTGATTGATGAAGCGGGACAGACAGTCGCCTTTGATGAAGTTATGAGCCGCTCGGCTGGACTCTTTGATGCCATGAAGCCAGATTTCCCTCAGCAGGCGTCATACGCCGTTTCAATGGCCTATCGAGTGCGCTATGTCATGCAGTTCAACGCTCGTGAAGCCATGCATATGCTCGAATTGCGTTCATCGCCCCAAGGGCATCCGGCTTATCGCCGAGTGGCCCTGGAAATGCATCGTTTGATTGGTGAACAAGCCGGGCATAAGGCTGTCGCTGAGGCGATGACCCATCTCACTGTTGAAGCCCCTGAACTCGAGCGTTTGGCCGCAGAACGTCGAGCTGAATCCCGTCGTGGGGGCCAATAAGCACACCGTTTAGGTATTTCGTGACTAGTGTCACCCAAGTATCCAACAGTTGGGCCTCTCAGCGTGTCTATTATCCGCGCTCACACCTATTTTTTTAATAGGAGTGAGCGGGCAAACTTCAGGAGTAACAGGAAATCTCATGGCAAAAGATGATGACAATTTGGATCCAGAACTCGACGAGGAGTTTCTCGAAGACGAAGAAGTAGCAGACGTGGCCGACCCTGATGAGTTGCTTGACGACGAGCTCGAGGACGAAGAAGACCTCGGGGTCGAAGATCTTGACACCGTTTTGGCGGAAGAGGATCCAGAGGCCGAGATTGTGCCGCTCGTCGCCAAAAAGAAGGCCAAGAAGGCCAAGAAGGATGTCGCCGAAGACGAAGATGATGACGACGATGACGAGCTCATCGGCGAAGACGACATTGAAGAAGACTTAGGCGTTATTTTGGCGGCTCGAGTCAAGGGTCGCAGCGAGGACGATGAAGAGGAGCCCGAAGAGGAAGAAGAAGACATTCAGTTGTCTAATGATCCCGAAAGTGGCATCCAACCAAAGCGCGCAGATGAGCGGATGTGTACGCAGTGCTTCTTGCTCGTTCGCAAAGGTGCACCAATGTGTCCAATCGGCGACGACACCTGTCCATTATTCCCGTAGTCGCTGATGAGCATTGAGCCAGTCATTCGATCGGCCGGGCCCGACGATCTGGCGATGATTATTGAACTTGATGCCACGGCACGTGTTGCCGTGGCATCTCAACGTGGCGGGCTCAATTGGTTAGTTGAGCATGCTCCGGCAACATCTCTTGATCCTGGAGAGATGATTCATCACTGTTGGGTCGGAACCGTGGACGAACATATCGTCGGGTTTCTGCGTTGTGTGTTTGATGAGGTTCCACAACATGGTCTGGTGTGTTCTGTGGAACGGGTGTACGTCACTGAGCAAGCCCGCGAACTCGGTTTTGGCGATGCTCTTCTACGTCAGGCCATCGAACACGCAACAAACTTGGGATGTGTTGCCATTGAAGGCAATGCTCTGCCTGGAGACCGCGAAACTAAAAACTTGTATGAGCGCGCGGGAATCGTCGCACGAAAAATTATTGTGTCGCGACGGCTGAACCAGTAGCCGATTCAGCAATACATTTCGGTTTATTTACCGGTCCAGTTCGGAGTGCGCTTTTCGATGAAGGCAGTCAAACCTTCTTTGGTGTCTTCTGACGACATCACTTGAGCGAACAAAGTATTGGTGAGTTTCTTCAACTCATCATCGGGTTGGTAAGCCGCGGCCAAAACAACTTGACGACTGGCGTAAACGGCCAACGGTGCGCTCGTGGCAATCTGCGCGGCCAACTTGCGGGCTTCATTCATGGCCTCGCCAGGAGCAACTAAACGCGAAACTAATCCGAGGTGGTATGCGCGCTCAGCGGGGATGGGGTCGCCTGTGAGAATTGCTTCCATGGCAGCCGCCTGTCCGATTGCTCGCGGCAAGCGGAAGAGTCCACCGGCGCCTGCGATGAGATTGCGCTTGACTTCTGCAAGTCCAAATGATGAACGAGTTGTGGCGATCACGAGATCGGCGGCCAAAACAATTTCGCATCCACCTGCGGTGGCGAGTCCATCGACTGCAACGATGATGGGCTTACGTCGTTCGCGGTAAACAAATCCAGCAAATCCGCCGCGCTCGGTATTGAGATCTCCGGCTTGGCCTGAGTTAATTGCTTTGAGGTCGGCGCCGGCGCAAAAGACGGGGCGCTCTTGGCCTTCTGTGTTTGCGGTCAGAATGCCAACCCATACTTCATCGTCGGCTTCTAACTGATCAATGGCTGCTTCAACACCACGGGCTACATCGCCATTGATGGCGTTGCGCGCGTCCGGGCGATTGAGGGTAATGAGGCCAACGCGGCCTTCGGTGGTGTACGTGACGATGTTGTTTCTTGCAGTGTCGCTCATACCTTTGACCGTAGCGGCACACAGCCGCTCAGGACTAACCCTCGTCAGTAGATGGGGTCTCGACGGCCGGTGTCTCGACGACTTCGGGCGCAGATTCCACTGCTTCAACGATTGCTTCGACAGCTATTTCGACGGCTACTTCGGCGATTGCTTCAACGGCGACTTCGGTTGCTGCGGGCGCAGCCTTGGGAGCAGTCGGTGGCTTTGGAGGCAACTTCTTGGCGGGCGGGCGAACCGCACGCAAAGGCTTCGGAGCATGATTTGTCGAGGCAACAGCAATACCAAGGCTGGCTGCGATCTGGGGCAGTAATGCGCCCAGACGTTCAACGGTCTTGGCCAAATCGGGAGTAATTGTCTCAGGCTTTGAGGTGACGGTCACCTGAGCGCGGATGGGAGCGAAGGCGACTGCTTCAAGAACTGCAATCCAACGATCGGCCAAAGCGTCAGCCACGAGGCTTTGCGAAGTGGCTTCAGCTAGTCGACGTCCGAGTTCGTCGGGGAAGATGGCTCCGGCCTTCGGCGGTTGACCCGCCAACTTGAGCGCACGAACAATACGTCCGACGCCAAGCGCAGCATCAATATCTTCGAGCCAATTCTGCTGTTCCTGATCGGCGCGGGCAGTGAGCCCAGCCCGCAATTCGGCGACGAGTTCACGACAGTTTTCGGCTCGTTCAATCACCGGGTCGTTGGCCGCAGCAACAACGCTGCGAAGATCGCGCAAGTCAAGTTCGGCCAGATCTTTACGAGCGGCTTCGGCGCGGTCGAGCCAATCGGCGACGCGAAGACGGGGGAGAAGATTCTCGGCCATCTGCAAGACGCTTTGCTCGGGCATGGTTGGCTTACCTTCGGCGGCAAGGGCAGCGTTGGCGTCTTTGAGACGCTGACGAACGGTCTGCATACCTTGCAGCGCCAGTTCGGCAATGGGACGCTGATCTTCGGGAAGCTCAGACAACACTGCTTTGCGATTGGTTGAACCAGCCTTTAAACGCTTGGCTTTGGGACGCTGGGGCAATTCGGGGGGAGTCTCGAAATGGGGACGACGCGGTCCGCGGGGCTTGTCGGCACCAGCAGCGTTATCGCGACGAGGACGACGATCATTGTCTCGGCCAGCGCCATCGCCGCGAGCGGGACGGTCACCACGTGCGGGACGATCACGACGATCACCGCGATCGCGACGGTCGCCACGATCTTTCTTGGCGAGTTGTTGAGTCACCGCTTCAAAGGGCTTGTCGTTTCCGACGAGCGTGATTTTTTCAACTTTGTCAACTTTGACGCGGCCTTGGGTGATGCTGACGATCGTGATTCCGTCAATGTCGAAGTCTGCTTCGGCTTTGACAACATCTCCGGGCTTTGATCCCTGCGATAAGAGGGTTCCGTCAAGAACTCCCTTGGGCTCGCGGGCACCTGCGGCGCGCCAGGTCCAGGTCCCATCGGGGCGTGAACTTGTTAACTCGATTTCAATCCTGCGGGACATGGTTGCCAACCCTATCGGGAACGCACATCGGTGCGTTCATGTCCGCGTGAACCGAAGTTGTGCTGGTAATTTCACCAAGTGCCGATTTACGCCCTGGGTGACCGCACCCCAACGATTCATCCTGATGCCTATATCCATCCTGAAGCCGTGATTATTGGTTCAGTGACAATCGGGGCCCAGAGTTCAATTTGGCCTGGAGCAGTGTTGCGCGGTGATGACGGTGACATCATCATCGGTGAGCGCACTTCAATTCAAGATGGTTCAGTGCTTCACACCACTCACGTCTTTCCAACAATTGTGGGCAACGATTGCGTGATTGGCCACATTGTGCATCTTGAAGGTTGCACGATCGAAGACGGTTCGCTCATCGGCAATGGTTCAATCGTTTTGCATCGAGTCGTTGTCCGTACGGGTGCAGTCGTCGGGGCCAACTCGGTGGTCTTAAACGGTTTAGAAGTTCCGAGTGGCGCATTGGCTGTCGGCGCGCCAGCAACAATCAAATTAGATAAGGCGCGAGCAGCCGACATTCAGTTGGGTGCAGCTTCTTATGTGGCGCGAGCCAAGATGTACAAAGAACAGCTCCGTCGACTCGACTGAGTGATCGGTAATTTCGTCATGACGCTTTCGGTAGTAATTCGCACAACGCCAACTGAGGTTGAATTCGTCAGTGACCTTTTGTGGTCACTTGGTGTGGTGGCGATTGAAGAGCACTGGGATCCCAACCGGGTAGTGCGTTTGCAAACTTCACTCGGTGACGACGTTGAAGTCGTTAATCAAGCAATGAATTCTTTGCCCGTTGTTTTGGATTGGTCAACGACAACTGTCAATGAAACAGTGGCGAATACTTGGCGTGAATTTGCGCAGCCAACAGTTATCGGTCGACGAATCGTCATTGCCCCCGTATGGTGCGCTGAACAGGAAGTTGCCGAAGCGGTCGCATCTTTGCCCGACCCCAATCAGGCAATGGTGATTTCAATTGAACCTGCCAGCACATTTGGCATGGGTGATCATCCAACGACAATGAGCAGTCTGTTAATGATTGAGAAATACTTGAAGTCTGATGATGTGCTGATTGACGTTGGCTGCGGAAGTGGCGTACTCGGTATTGGTGCACTGCGAATGGGAGCATCTCGAGCGATTGGTATGGATATCAATCCGTCCTGTGTTCCGGTTTCTCAGGAGAATGCCCGACTCAATCAAGTGAGTGATCGATGGTCAGTTACGACTGAACCCGTTGCAGTCATTGGCTTTCCAGCCAACATTGTGGTCGCCAATATTCTGGCGCCGGCACTTATTGAGTTGAGTGGTGAACTCAAGAGGCTGACCAGACTCGATGGAGTGTTGATCATTAGTGGCGTGCTTGCTGAACATTACGAGCATGTTGCCAAGGCACTAGAACCACTTCACGAGTTTGATCGAATTGAACATGGCGGATGGGCTGCTGTGGCATTTCGCAGAATTTGACTCTGTAGTTTCTGTATTGATGCCGTTGCTGTATTAATTGACGAGAGTGTCGATGTCTTGTTGAGTCGGCAACGAAGGCACTGCACCCTTTTTCGTTGCTGCAAGAGCGCCGGCTGCAGAGGCTCGACGGGCCGCAGTTGTGATATCTGCACCATGGGCAAGAGCAGTAGCCAAGGCACCACACGCTGCATCACCGGCACCAGTCGTGTCGATTGCTCGTACTGCAAATGGCGGTATCTGAAGTTCGCCATCTTTGGTCACTATTTTGATTCCGCGAGCGCCGAGCGTAATGACAACTATGGAGACACCCGATTCAAGAAGTGATGTTGCTCCGCCGAGTAATGCCACTTCATGTTGGTTGGGCATGATGACATCACATAACTGCAGAACTGAACGATTGAGTTGGGCTGCTGGTGCGGGGTTCAGAATTGTTCGGGCCCCACCAACTTTGGCAATGGCGAGAGCAGCCTCAACTGCGTCAACGGGAACTTCAAGTTGGCATAACAAAACTCCGGCCCGACTAATCACATCGCGGTGAGCATCGACGACGCTGATGGATAGAGCGGCGTTGGCACCTGGAACGACGACGATGGAGTTCTCGCCTTGTTCGTCAACTGAAATCAGAGCACGCCCCGTCGGACCTTGGTGATCGGTGACATAAGCGGCGATTCCCTCAGAGGTCATGAGTCGATGCAAGGTTTCACCAGCGGCGTCGGTTCCGAGACAAGTAATAAAAGCGGTGTCGGCGCCCGCTCGTCGACTGGCGACTGCTTGGTTCAGACCTTTTCCACCGGCATGTTCGGCGTAATTTGTTCCGAGAACTGTTTCACCAGGGGCGGGGAGCCGTTCGACCGAGGCGACGAGGTCAAGGTTGCTGCTGCCGAGAACCACAACTTCGTATGCGTGCGAGCCATTTGCCATGTCACTAGTGAACCATGCCGTACAGAGACAAACACTGCACTAGCTTGCCGGAGAGTTGTTGCATGGGGCTATTTCGTCATGACGAAATAGCCCGTAGGAGTGGGGTGAGATCGAGGCGGTCGATCGCGGGCAAGTATGAACGCGCCGCGTCACTTCGAAATTTGGTGCACAAATCTGGGCGAAAGAATCGCGCGCCTTCGCGTACGACATAGTTCAAAATAAAAAAGCGATATGCCTCGGGAAGAAATCGAATATCGGATTCAGTTAACGGAAAAATCTGGTGATAGGCCCGAATGAATTCCACAAACTGCGGTTCAACCAAAGTGTGAGGGGAGTACGACCACTGAGTTCGATCGCCAGTCGCCGATGAGACTCGGGATAAAAAGTAAAAGTCAAGCAGTCGTGACTCAACACGGAACCAGTCGTAGTCCCAACGTGAGAACAAGGTGAACGGTTGAGTTGACGAGCCGTGATTGTCAATCGAGAAATTACCGAGATTCCAATCAACCAAAATGGGAATACGTTTCCAAGAGTCGTAACGAATATTCTCAAGCTCTAATAGAAAGTCATGCGTGTGCTTATGGAGTACACCGATGTGTTCGGGAGGAAGGGAGAAATTCCTTGGAGCGAACGGACTTGAGAGAAGATCCAAGAGATGAATTGCATCGGCCTTAATGCTGTTCGATGTAGCTGGAATCTCGGTTGCAATCTCATCACACGCTCGATGAAAATAAGCGATCTCGTGAGCTAGACAACGCGATTGCTCACTACTCAATTGAGGGGGCAACATATCGCGTTTTGCTGCCTCGCCATAAAAAGCAACCCACAAGTTGCCGTCGTACCAAGTGAAGGGTCTCTCTGCAGCGAATGGTTCTGGGCTGGGCTGAGTCGACTTTGCTAAGACCGGCGCCAAGAAATTTTCAAAGCGAGTTCCCTGAAGTAACTGCGTGCAACGAAACAAACGATCGTGATCTTCGGCAAAAAGAAAATACGACCCGTAATTCGACACCTTGGCATAAACATGAGAAGCGTCATCAAGGTGGACGCGAAAGACGGTATTCGTTGAGACTCGTGGACTGGTGTCTTCAACGTCGACGATGACTCGAGGGTCTCCGAAATCTGACCAAGCGGCAGCAAGGGCCTGACGATATTCGGACTGACTCATTGACTCATTGTCTCACTCGGGCGAGACAGTTGAACGGCAGTTGAAAGAAAATCGTCAGCTGGCGTTGGCTCGAATGCCGATGGGGGCAATCAAACGGAAGCCGGCTTCGTGGCGTTCGTCTTCGCTTTCGCCACCCCACAGGCCGTACTCGTGATTGTCGCGAGCAAAATCACGACAAACATCTTGAACGGTGCAACCCGAGCACACGCTGCGGGCGAGAGCTTCGCGACGTTCACGGGCTTGCGGTCGTTCCGCGGTCGTGGGAAAGAAGAGGTGAGTCATGCCGCGGCATGCTCCAGCGTCCATCCAAACGTCGTCCGTCTGTTGACGGGTGATGATGATTTCTACAGCTGCCACACGACCCCCTGGTGGTGAAAACTTGCTACATACCTACTTGCTACATGCCTACTTGCTGCTTGCCTTGATGTATTCCCCATGTCGCAAGCAGGTCTCACTGCCGACAACGAGACGACTCTAGATGGAATTAACCATCGAGTCAAAAAAATTCTTGTCAAAGAAAAAAGACCTAACTTACAAAATGGCGGACCCCGGCGACGAACTGATCGATGTCGGTCACTTGGGTATCCCAGGACGCCATCCAGCGCACCTGATGGTGGTGGGAATCCCAGTCGTAGAAAAAGGACCAGTCCCGTAACGGCTCAATTTGACTGGCCGGCAGAATGGGGAAAATGCTGTTGACCTCGGGCGTTGAAGACAGTTGAACGCCGGGCAGTCCAACGGTCTGCTGGTGCAGAAGGGCCGCCATTGAATTGGCATGACGCGCATTCGTGATCCAGAGATCGTCAGTCAGGAGGGCCGAAAACTGGGCCGAGATAAAGCGGACCTTGGACGGGAGTTGAGTGACTTGCTTGCGGACATATGGTGCACTGCGAGCCATCTCGGGGTCGAGGTACACGACTGCTTCGCCATACATCATTCCGTTCTTGGCTCCACCAAAAGAAATGACGTCCACACCCGCATCAACCGTGAACGACTTCAACGCTTGTTGTGTGCCTCCAAGAGCAGCCGTCGCATTCGCAATACGCGCACCGTCAAGGTGCACCTTCATCCCCATTGAATGGGCGGCATCGCACAAAGCCCCAATTTCATTGGGCGTATAAAACGTTCCCCATTCAGTGCTTTGAGTGATTGACAGAACACTCGGCTGAACATGATGAACAACACCAAGGAAATGTTGCAGACTCAAAACTTGGTCGGGTGTGATCTTGCCGTTGATTGAGGGGAGGTCAATGAGCTTTGAACCAAGAATTCGTTCTGGAGCGCCGGTCTCATCGACGTTGATATGTGCGGCGTCGCTACAGACAACTGCCCCCGCGGGGGAGAGCAGTGTTGCGAGTGCAAGCACATTGGCCCCTGTTCCGTTCCACACCATCAACGTTGACACCTGTTGATCGAATAGCTCGTTGAAATCGGCTTCGGCTTGTGCGGTCCAAGGATCGTCGCCGTACGCAACCGCATGTCCGCGGTTGGCGCGATCGATGGCCTCAAGAACCAATGGATGGACTGCGGCGTTGTTATCGCTAGCGAAGCGACGATCGGGGGCGGGAGGAGTCAAGCTCGAACTAGTAGGCAAACTCTCAGGCGAATTCATGGTACGAGTCTGTCGCCTCCACCAAAGTTTGTGACTCATTCCCAAAATTTGCCGACTTCATGTGCGAGTATTTCGTCATGACGAAATCAAACACAGGGGTACGGGTGCGGGCCGAAAGTGGTCCGCGATGCCGTTGGTGTCGCCGAGTTTTGCCCGAGCAAAAAGGGGCCGGTCGAAAAAGGGTTTTCTGCAGTCAGGCTTGTCGTCAATGGGATTGGGTCGGTCGCCAACGAGCCCGAGAACTCAAACTCAGTGAAGACGAGTTGGTGGTTGCCCGGCAAGAGATCGATTCGCTGTACGACGATTTGTATGTCTTGGCGTGCGCAGTTGATGACACCGAACGTGAGTTGAAGGCTGGCAAGCCAACAGTCACGAGTTTGAAAGAAGCCATGGAATGGATCTTGGATGCGGCTCGGCCATTACGAGATCGAACGTTGACGCCATCAAGCCAGCCTGAATAGTTCTGGCTGACGAGTTCTAGATGACGACCATTGCATTTCGCTGAGATATTCCGCCTATAATCTCCGTTATGACACTTTGATCTGGAACGAATGTCAATTCGTTCCAGATCGCAAAAAGCCTGCTCCTATTGCAGTTCTGAGGCTCGTACGGTTTCAGCGCACGTCGATGAGGTCAACGACAAAGATCAACGTTTCGTTGCCTTTGATAACGCCGCCTGCGCCTCGGCTGCCATAACCAAGTTCGGGCGGAATCGTGAGTTGACGGCGACCGCCAACCTTCATACCGGCGACACCTTGGTCCCATCCGCCAATGACTTCACCGGCGCCGAGTCGGAAACTGAAGGTCTCCATACGATCCCAGGACGCATCAAATTCGCGACCGGTGCTCCAGGCCACGCCGACGTAATGCATGACGGGCCGACAACCAGCAGTTGCCTCTTTGCCGTCGCCAGTCACGATGTCGTCGATGATCAAACTGGCGGGTGGATCCCCTGCGGGAACTGTGATGACGGGCTTGCCGGCGTGTGTAGACATTTCCCGATCCTAGATGACGGCCTGTTGAGCTTCTTAGGCGGTGGCTGAATTCTTGGGGCGCATATAGGTGCCCTGAGCGACCGCTACGGGCTTTGACTCGTCATCGGTATAGGCAATGACGGTCCCGACGATTGAGCGTGAGCCAAGGCTGTCAATGCGCGCTCGCGCCCGAATCACCTCTCCCCTTGCTGGTCGTAGAAAGCGAATTGACATCTCACTTGTCAAGGTCATCGGCTCCATGCCAATTGCCGACAACGAAGCGTAAAACAACGCAGCATCACAAATGCTGAAGACGGTTGGTCCGCTAATGATTTTCCCAGGGCGCAATGACGCAGCGCTCGGGTACATCACTGCGACCGACATTCCAAAAGCCATCTCTTCGCAGGCGTTCTGATTTCCGCCGAAAGCTCCCCCGATGAAGGCATTCATTTCATCAACGGATACGAGAGGTGCTCGTGATTCAAGCTCTTTGTTCGACATGGTTCATACCGTAGTCATGGCAGTTGCCTACAGTACGAGTTATGGATTCGCGCGCTCAAGAAGTGATGGCCCAAGTTGCATCAATCGGAAACGCCGATCTGCGTTGGAAAGAGGGTCGAGCTTTTTCGTTGGCTTATTACGCCGGGCCCGAAGTTCAAGCAGTCGCCGATCAGGCGTATGCGATGTACGGATCAACCAACGGCCTAAATGCTGATGCGTTCCCGAGTTTGAAAAAGTTCCAAGCCGATGTCGTCGCGACCGTTAATCGTTGGGTGCATGGCGATGAAACGTCTGCTGGCTTTATGACGAGTGGTGGGACCGAAAGTATCTTGCTCGCAGTCAAAGCTGCTCGCGAACGGGGTCGTCGCGAATTTGGAATCACTGAGCCAAATGTTGTGCTGCCAACTTCTGCTCACGCAGCGTTTGAAAAGGCTTGTTACTACTTCGGTCTTGAAAGTCGACGAGTTCCGGTGCGCGCTGACTGGCGTGCCGATGTTGAAGCAACGCGACAAGCCATTGATGCCAATACAGTGTTGATTGTTGGTTCCGCACCGCAGTACCCACAAGGTGTCGTTGATCCCATTGTTGACCTCGCGGCGATCGCTCGCGAGAGGAATATCAATTGTCATGTTGATGCATGTATGGGTGGAGTGACCCTCACCTTTCTCGAACGACTCGGTGAGAGTATTCCTCTATGGGATTTTCGCGTGGACGGTGTCACCAGTATCTCGGTCGACTTGCATAAGTACGGTTACACATCCAAAGGTGCCTCGGTCATCATGCATCGCAATCGTCAATTGCGCTCGTACCAAACTTTCGTCACCGACAATTGGTTAGGCGGTTTCTACGGATCATCGGGAGTGCTCGGAACAAAAAGTGGTGGTCCGATGGCCTCGGCCTGGGCAGTGATGAACTACTTGGGCGACGAGGGGTATTTACGACTGACCGAGTCGGCGCGGGCGACAACTGGACAGTTGGCCGATGCAATCGAAAAAATTGACGGACTTCATTTGCGGGCCTACCCCGACAGCACGTTGTTGTCTTTTGGGGCACAAAACTTTGATGTGTTCGCAGTGGCTGATGAACTAGCAAAAACTGGTTGGTATGTCGACAGACAAGCCCCTCCCGACTCTTTACATTGCACAGTCAACGCAGTGCACCATCAAGTGATTGAAGAATTCATCGTTGATCTCAGCCATGCCGTCACCAAAGTTCGAGATGCCGGTTCAACTGGCTCGGTGGGTGCGTACGGCACGATTGAGTGACGGCGGTTGTGTTAGTAATTTGGCATGAGTCTGCGCTTCGGAATCTTCATGCCACCCATGCACAAGACGGGTGTCAACCCCACTCTCGCTCTTCAACGAGATCTCAAACTCCTTGAGCATCTTGATGAACTTGGTTTTCACGAAGCCTGGATCGGCGAGCATCACTCGGCCGGATCAGAACTCATTGCTTCTCCTGAAGTGATGATTGCTGCTGCTGCCGAGCGGACCAAATACATCAAGTTGGGAACAGGGGTGAACTCGCTTCCCTATCACCATCCATTCATGTTGGCTGACCGCATTGTCATGCTCGATCACCTCACTCGTGGTCGCATGATGTTTGGTGCTGGTCCTGGTCAGTTGACTTCTGATGCGCACATGTTGGGTATTGACCCAATGACTCAGCGTCCCCGTATGGAGCAATCACTCGATGTGATGATGCGTTTGTTCCGCGGTGAGACCGTCACCGAACAAACCGACTGGTACACCTGTAACGAGGCAGTATTACAAATCAAGCCGTACAGCAATTTTGATATTGCGGTTGCTTCGTCGGTTTCGCCTTCTGGTTCTAAATTGGCCGGAAAATATGGCGTCGGTTTGATTTCTATTGCTGCGACCGAACCGGCGGCATTCCAGATGCTTGATTACAACCTCAAGGTATGGGAAGACGAAGCGCAACGGCACGGTCATGTGGTTGATCGTTCAAAGGCCCGTCTCATGGGTCCGATGCATATTGCTGAAACCGTCGAGAAGGCCCGCGAGAATTGTCGCTATGGCTTGCAATGGATTTGGGATTATCTCGGTCACATCATTCCGTTAGGCGACCCCAATGGCCCTCCCCCGCCTACTGACATCGACGATTTCATCGACCAGGCCAATGAATCAGGTCGGATGGTGATTGGTACTCCCGAGATGGCAATCGCCCAAATCGAACGACTCCAAGAAAAGACTGGTGGATTCGGCTGTTACTTGTTCATGGGCGCCGACATGGCCGACTGGCATCAGACCTTGCGTAGTTATGAACTATTCGCCGAACAAGTGATTCCGCACTTCACGGGCCAATTGGCAGGACCACAAGCCAGTTACGACAAGATCATTGGTGCGGGTAGCCGCTGGGTTGATGCGACTCTGGGAGCTCAACTCACCGCGATCGCTGACTACGAAGAACTTAAAGCCAACCGTTCCTGATTTTTCCTTTGTGTTTTGGTGTTAACGACTGATGATGTCGTGAACTTCAGTCACTAAAGCAATGAGTTCGTTTTGTTCGCCTGCCGACAAAACATCAAGATGGCGGGCCATGAGAGCATTCGTGACTTCTTCTGCTGCAGCGAAGGCCGCTTGTAAGGATTCAGCATCGGGGAATTCGCCATCCCAGCCGAATTTCTTTGCCTGAGCCTCTCCGGCTGACCCCGGATTGACGAGTAACGCCTCCAGCGGAGTGATGCCTTGCGCAACAATCGCGACAATATGCACGCTTCCTCGAAGTTCGCGCAAAACATGCAGTAGTTGGTAGCAACGACCAAGTGCGTCGTCGACACGAGCTTGGGTCTGCCAACCAGCAAAGAGTGCGAGTCCGCTTGGATCAGCCTGATCAACGACGGTGGCCAAAAGTTCGGCGAGCCTTTCAGCTTGGGCGAATGTGCCGAGTCGTTGCCGTCCCCACTGGGCACATGCCAGTGCGTAGCGATCTGAGGCTTTGCGGGCGCCTTCAAGGACGACACCGGCCTCCCACAATGAACGAATGAGGTTTGGTGCAAAGAAGGCAAACGCTGAGACGACAACTGAGGCGTCAACATCGCCGAGCACTCCTCCCCTGCCGACGACGTAGTACGAGAATCCACCGGGATATCCCGCTGCCTTGCCTGGATTCAGCGTGTCGGGGTGCAACATGAATGCACCACCAACTGCGTTGACAGGGGTAGCGATGGCACGGGCAGTCGCCAGTGAATGGGGCTGGAATGAGTTTGGCCCATTTGGGTCGGACGTGGTGATGGTCGGCACATCAGAAACCTACTGCCCTGTCGTTGCATGCGGTGGTCACGAACTATGGTCAAGTTGTCGTTAACCCCGACCGGGAGAGTTACGGTGCATCCAGCATCGCAACGCCGAAGGAGCAACCTCCCCGGAATCTCTCAGGCCAACGGACCGGACGGGTGAGACAACGCTGGAAAATAGACCTGTTCACAGGTCTTACCGAAGGGGAAAGTTCAACTGTCAAAAGTTGAATGAAGCTCTCAGGTCCACTTCGGTGGAGAGACAGCGGGGGAAGCACAACACGACTTTTGTCATCAACTGTTTGGAGCTCCCATGTCGACGTATTCACTAGATGAACTATTTGATCGAGACGGATTTTCTCGTCGTCATATCGGAACTCTTGATTCGGCTGATCTCAATGACATGTTGCAAGTCATTGGCGTTGAGTCGGTCGCCGCTCTCATCGACAAGACTGTGCCTGAAGCAATTCGTCTCCGCACTGACTTGCCACTTCCGAGTGCATTGACCGAAACAGAAGTCACTGCTGAGTTACGAAAAATTGCATCAATGAATCGACCGCGACGCAGTTTGATTGGCATGGGTTATACCGGCACGATCACTCCCCCGGTTATTCGGCGCAACGTGCTCGAAAATCCGGCGTGGTACACCTCGTACACGCCGTACCAGCCAGAAATTAGTCAAGGTCGACTTGAATCGCTTTTGAATTTTCAAACGATTATTTCTGATTTGACGGGACTTCCAATTGCCAATGCTTCACTCTTGGACGAGGCAACTGCAGCAGCCGAAGCAATGACGATGGCGCGGCGCGCAAGTAAATCAAAATCGGCCACTTTCTTTGTACATCACGATACCCATCCGCAAACGATTTCCGTCATGGCGACAAGAGCCGAACCCCTAGGCATTGAACTCATAGTCGGAGATATTGATGCTCTAGATCCAACGAACATTTTCGGAGCACTCTTTTCGTATCCGACGTCAACTGGTTCAATTCATGATTGGTCGTCAACGATCTCATTAGTCAAGGCCGCGGGTGGGGTGGCAGTTGTTGTCACTGATCCTTTGGCCTGCGTGGTGTTGGCATCACCAGGTCAACTCGGCGCAGACATAGCGGTTGGTTCGGCCCAACGATTTGGTGTGCCGATGGGATTTGGTGGTCCGCACGCCGCGTTTATGGCAACGACTGAGGCCTATGCGCGGAGTCTTCCTGGTCGTTTGGTAGGCGTGAGCACCGATACGGAAGGTCGTCCCGCTTTACGTTTGGCACTGCAAACGCGCGAGCAACATATTCGTCGCGAAAAAGCAACCAGCAACATCTGCACGGCTCAAGCATTGCTCGCCAATATCGCCGGCTTTTACGCCACGTGGCATGGACCCAGCGGATTGGAGCGGATAGCCCGGCGCGTTAATCGCCTGACAACGATGGCAGCACAAGGTCTTCGGGCTCATGGAATTGAACTAGTTCACGACACCTGGTTTGACACGATTTCGGTGCGTGTTCCACAAGGCGCGAAAGGCGTTATCGATAATGGTCGTTCGCTTGATTTGGACTTCCGAGTCGTTGATGAGTTCACGATCGGTCTCACCTTTGATGAGACATCCACATTAGAGATTGTCGCGGATGTTCTGAGAGCATTTGGTTGCACCGACATAATGTCGCCCGAAAAATTTGACTCACCTGATGTGGGAATTCCATTGGCGCTTGTGCGCACCGATGAAATCTTGACGGCCAAGGTTTTTCATTCATGTCAAACCGAACATGAAATGTTGCGTTACCTCCGTCGATTAGCCGACAAAGATTTAGCGCTTGACCGAACCATGATTCCGCTTGGTTCATGCACCATGAAACTAAACGCCACAACTGAAATGGAACCCGTGACGTGGCCTGAATTTGCCAATGTGCATCCGTATGCACCACTTGATGAAGTCCAGGGCTACTTGTCTCTCATCAAGCAGCTTGAAGATATGTTGATTGCTGTCACGGGCTATGACGCCGTGAGTTTGCAACCGAATGCTGGTAGCCAAGGTGAACTCGCGGGACTGCTAGCAATCCGTGCCTACCATCGCAGCCGTGGTGATATTGAACGAACAGTCTGTTTGATTCCATCGAGTGCCCACGGAACAAATGCGGCGAGTGCTGTGATGGCCGGTATGTCCGTTGTTGTGGTGGCTTGTGATGACCGTGGAAATGTTGACATCACCGACCTGCAATCAAAAGTTGATGTGGCTGGAGACAAACTCGCGGCCATCATGGTGACATACCCATCAACCCATGGCGTGTTTGAAGATGGCATCACCGATATTTGTCGCATCATTCACGAGGGTGGCGGTCAGGTCTACGTTGATGGTGCCAACTTAAACGCACTAGTTGGCCTCGCGCAGCCTGGCGTGTTCGGTGCAGATGTCAGTCACTTGAATCTGCACAAAACTTTCTGTATCCCCCATGGTGGAGGTGGCCCAGGAGTCGGACCTGTCGCGGTGCGTCAACATCTCGCTGATTTCCTACCAGGCGATCCCCTTGCTCCGATTGGATCGCAGGCTGTTGGACCAGTGTCGGCCGCCAATTTTGGTTCGGCGAGTATCCTGCCGATTTCGTGGGCCTACATCAGGCTGATGGGTGCGAGCGGAGTTCGTCTCTCAACTGAGATGGCGATTGTGAACGCGAATTATGTAGCGCGTCGTCTTGATGCCCACTTCCCCGTTTTGTATACCGGCACTCACGGATTCATTGCCCACGAATGCATTATTGATGTGCGCGGGATCACCAGAGATTTTGGGGTAACGGTGGACGACGTGGCAAAGCGTCTGATGGATCATGGTTTCCATGCGCCAACGATGAGTTTCCCCGTCGCCGGTACTTTGATGATTGAACCGACCGAAAGTGAAACCAAGGCTGAACTTGATCGTTTCTGCGATGCCATGGTGGCGATTCGGGTCGAGATTGATCAGATCGCCGCTGGAGTCATTGCTGTTGAAGACAGTCCCTTGCGACATGCTCCGCACACCGTTGCCGATCTTGTTGGTGAGTGGAACCGCGCCTATCCCCGATCGGCCGGAACTCCGTCCTTGTCAGGTTCGTACGGATATCACACGCCAGTGAGTCGAATCGACGCGGCCTATGGCGACCGTAACTTGGTGTGCACCTGTGCGCCTCTTGAAGCGTATGCGTCATCATGAAGATGATTCGGTAGTTTGGGCGCCATGGCTACCAAAAAGACCGCCCCCAAATCTGAGCCAACAGTCGACGCTTCGTCACACTCGGCAATTCCGGGTGTGAATGATTTATTGGGTCTGTTAGGTGGCGCCAATCCGTTGATGGCGCTCGGGCGCATGGTTGAAACCGTGATGCAAGTTACTGGTGACATTGTGCAATCAATTGGAACATTCAACGACACGATGTCTGAACTCAACAAAGTTGCTCATCGAGTCAACGCGCTGTTGGATGAAATTGAAGGCCCAGTCGCCGAAATTGTGCCTCTTGTACAAGCATCAGCAAAGCAAGCGAAATCAACTTTGAAAAAGGTAGATGGTGTGATTAATCAAATCGGCACCTTGCCAGCTGATGTCTCAAAGGCCGTGTCGACTCTCGGAGATCTTGCCGGACGGCTTGGTCCTCTGGCTCAGTTTGCTGAAGTCGCTGGCGGGATGTTCGGCACCAAATCAAGTACTAGTTGAATCGGCGTTTAGCTAAATCAGTGTCTGGCGCGTTGTAAACGTCCGCCTTTATTTCTTTGCGACAAACGGCAGATCAACAATTCGGCCGGGAAGTTCACTGCCGCGAACATCGATTGCAACCACGTCTCCTACTTTGTAGGACGGTTCAATCAGTGCAAGAGCGATTCCGTGTTCAAGGATCGGTGAGTAGTTTCCGCTCGTGACGACACCGATCACTTTGCCATTCGCAACCACATTGCATTCAGCTCGCGGTGGTCGGCGACCCTCGGTCGAAATTCCGCGTATGACCCGCGAAACTCCGGTTTGCTTTTCATGTTCCAACGTTGAACGACCGATGAATTCACCTTTGGTCCATGAGACGACCCATTCCAGGTTCGCCTGCAGCGTGGTGATGCCATGGCCAAGTTCATGTCCGTGCAGTGGTAAACCTGCCTCAAGGCGCAAAGTGTCACGTGCGCCAAGGCCCGACGGTTGTACGCCGGCTTCAAGTAACGCTTGCCACAATGCAGCGGCGTACGAATTCTCGATAGCGATTTCAATTCCCTGCTCGCCGGTGTAGCCGGTTCCTGCAACAGTGCAGGTCACCCCGTTCCACGTACATTGAGCAACCCTAAATTTTCCGACCGCCGCTGCTTCAGGGAAAAAGGTCGCAACCTTTTCACGTGCGTTCGGTCCCTGCACCGCGAGTACGGCACGAGTTGCAGTGGTGTCGACTCCCCCGATCGCGGCGATGACATCATCAGTGTTTGATGCATTAGGCATGACATCGAAAACCTGATCGGCAATCCACCACACAATGATGTCATCGAGTACCGAGGCATTAGTCGGGTCAAGTAAATGGGTGTACTGTGCCCGGCCTGGCGCAATTTTGTTGAGGTCGTTGGTGAGCGATTTCTGCAAGATGTCAAATGCGTGAGCACCTTCAACGCGAACGGTTCCAAGGTGGGACACATCAAAGACCACCGCGTCATGGCGACAAGCCAAATGTTCAGACAAAGTTCCGCCGGCATATTGCAGGGGCATATCCCATCCACCGAAAGGAGTCATTCGAGCATCTAAGGCCCGATGTTCAGCATCGAGTGGCGAGAATTTAAGCATTAACCGATCTTACGTAGATCGGTCACTACGGGTTCGACAAGTTGTGGATACAAGGCGATTAATTGACCATCAACTTGATCCTTGACTTGAGCCAGAGGCAAAAGGTTCAGTACACCTTGACCCCGCCGAACCACATCAATGAGGTCATCACCTTGGCATAAAATCACTGATGAACCGCTAATCACAAGATGGGCCGAGGTGATATCTGCTTGCTCTTGTTGACCGAGGTAGTTGAAAACTTCGCGAACTGATTCCAGTTTGATTCCAGCATCGAGCAAGCTTTTGACGACTCGCAGTTCAAGCAAGTTGCGATAACTGTAATGACGACGACTGCCGCTTCCGGTGGCCTCATGAACGGCTGGACGCACCAATTGGGTGCGAGCCCAGTAATCGAGTTGCCGATAGGTAATCCCGACAATGTCACAGGCTTGGGTTCCACTAAAGGTTGAGACCTGTGCGTTCATCTTTGGCAGGGTACGGCGCTCAGCGACAACCATCAACTCTGATGGCATAGTCGTCTTGAGAAAAATTGTTATCCCTGCTCAGGACTGGAAATCCTCGGGGTTAATGCTGTCAATGAAGTCACGGAATTCGTCGACGAGGTCATCAGTCGCTATATCTTCTTCGAGGCTGTCCTCAAGATCGTCTGATTCGTTGAGATCATCATCAAATTCGTCTCCCTGGGGAACGAGCTTGCCCGCGACGTCAAGTACTTCGCCTTCACAATAAATCGTGCAACCAGCCCGCACCGCGACTGCAATGGCGTCAGATGGTCGACTTGAAACGACGACCGGGCCAGATCGCGACTGCAGATGTAACTCCGCGAAAAAGATGCCCTCATTCACTTCAGTAATGACCACTTTGTCGAGGACCGCTCCGAGGGCCCCAAAAATGTTGACGATCAAATCGTGAGACAGTGGACGAGTGGTCTCGCGACCCTCCATAGCCCACTGGATGCTCGCGCCTTCAGGTTGCCCAATATAAATCGGTAGTAATCGGCGTTCGCCGCTGCGTTCACGAAGAAAAACCACGGGAATATTGCCAGCAATATCTCGACGCACGCCGACGAGTTCCATAGGGGCGAGTTCGGAAGAGGCCATAAGCCGATGGTACTCCCCCAGATGCCCGTGGCTAATTGCCGACCGTGTTAATTCTGATTAACGCGAATCGCGGAGAGGCGCCACGGCGCGGGCAACCAAGATGGCGCGTAATCGGCCGCCAAGATCGCTGAGATCGTCGAGCAGATTATTTGACTCTTGGCGGGACTCGGGTGAACGACGCCGCAAGACCGGTAGTACTCGCTGTTCAAACAACCCAGCTTCACGTTCGGCCGAAATCTTCCAGGCCTTGAGGTGGCGCACGTCAAAGCCCGCCTCGGCGAATCCGCGAGCGACTTCGGCAACTGCTAGATCGTGTTCGTCAAAGAGTCCTTGGTTGCCTACCTGACGAGCTGTCACGAGGTGGAAACTTTCAAGATCTTTCAATATGGCTTCGTCGAGTCCCGAAAGCTCGAGCAGTTCGGCACGGCTATACGTTGCCGGACGACCAACTGCGTCTGAAGGGTCGGGCAACGCGGGACGTCGTGCAGCATTTTGACTTTGGCGATCGGTCACGATGGGGAATGCTTTGGGCGCGCGTGATGCAGGATGAGTCTTGGTGTCAGGAATGACGGTGGTGTCTTCGTCGCTATCAAGTTCAACTGCTTCTTGCGCCGCCATCTCTTGAGCCGACAAAACATTTTTGATGCCGCGTGGTTCTGGACGTTGTGGTTCTGGACGTTCGATTCCGGCGGGCGGTGTGTCAAGGCGATTCTTGATAACACGTAGAGGAAGAAAATTGTCCTTTTGTTCTGTTAAGACGTAACGCAAACGTTCGACGTCTTCGTCATAGAACTTCCGGTATCCCGATGCGGTACGTTCTGGAACAATTAAACCTTGGCTTTCGAGATACCGAATCTTTGAAATCGTGATATCTGGGAACTCCTCAAGAAGAAGTCCGAGTACCTCACCGATGGACAGGTATGGGCGTTCAGCAGTGGTCCGCTGAGTCACGATGCTTCAACCGGTCCTAAGAAGATGAGACGAAAGCGACCAACTAAGATTTCATCGCCTTGTTGTAGCACGACCGAGTCAACACGTTGCTGATTGACGTAGGTCCCATTTAGCGAACCAGAGTCGCGTAAGACGTATTCTTGGCCGTGTCGTTCAATTTCGGCGTGGCGTCGCGAGACCGAAATGTCATCAAGGGAAATTTCGCTGTCAGGATGGCGACCAAGTCGCGTCATCGAAGTATCGAGCACAAATCGTTCGCCGGCTTGTGGGCCAGAGCGCACCATTAATGTGGCCGAACTTTTCGGCAAGGTACGAAGATCAATGGTGGCATTGTCTTGCGGGCCAAGCGCATCTTGTAACTGATCTACTTTGGCAATGACGACGGTCTTGTCTCCGTCTACTTCAAGTACTGAACCACAAGAGCTACAAAAAAATGAATCACTGGCGTTGCGGTGACCACACTTTTGACAAAAAACCGGCATGTCGTCAGCCTGCCACAAATTCAGAGTACGCAGCCGCTGACAAAAGATGTGCCGCGTCAAAATTGGCGGCGACCTCAATGTCACAGATCCAACCTTGGCCGTAGGGATCGGAGTTGATGAGGCTCGGGTCGGTGTCGAGTGCTTCGTTCACTGCTGAGACCACACCAGTCACGGGCGCGTAGATGTCGGAGACTGACTTAGTTGACTCAACCTCGCTGATGGAGTCACCTGAGGTCACATTGGCTCCCAGAGTTGGTGCTTGAACGAACACAACGTCTCCGAGAGCGTCTTGGGCGAAGTCGGTAATTCCGATTCGGGCGATTGTTCCGGTGAGTTGCACCCACTCGTGATCCTTGGAATACAACAGTTCGCCAGGCACGTTCATACTCTCATTCTAGAGGTGAATGACCGACGAAATTCTCAGCGACTGCGCCTTAAATTGGCCCGAATGGTCGGGATGTATTGCCACGCGGTGTAGTAACTCAGTGCAAGTCCAATTGGTCCCGCGATCCAGGCGGCCGCAGCGAAAAATTCGTGAAACCGGATGCCGCTTGCGCTCATGACAAAGGCGGGGAAAACGCCCATCAGTAAAAAGGTGGCCCACTTGCCGAGATACGTGACGTCGAAGCGTTCCATTTTGTAGAAAAGAGTGAGGATGGCCACCGTTCCACCGAACAGCACTTCACGGACAAAAACCAACAGACAGAACCAGAGCGGGGCCGATCCGTCGATCATGATGGCTAGTAAGCCAACGATAAAGAGCAGTCGGTCGGCGGTGGGATCAAACATCTTGCCGAACTCGCTGACCTGGTTGAAACGCCGGGCGACCCAACCATCAACCCAGTCGGTTGCACCTAATGCCAGCAGGATCCATGCTGCAGCAGCCCGATCGTCTCGCCCGAGAAGAAGCCACAAAAAGACGGGTAAGCAACTGAGGCGCACCAAGGTAATGAAATTCGGCCAGGTCCAAATTCCCCAGACTCGCTGATCTGAACCAGCCGCGGAGCTCATTGAGGGTTCGTCGGGATTAGCCATGCATCTCACCATAGTTCTTGCCTGTTCGTGTGCCGTGGGTGTGGCGCTTTGTGAAATAGTGTCGGCGTATGGAGGCACGCATGAAAACAGGATCTCTCGAAGGAAAAATTGTTGTGGTGACGGGCGGAGGTTCTGGCATGGGCGCAGCATTTTCGCGGCGCTTCGCCGACGATGGAGCCCATGTCGTGGTGAATGATGTCAACGAAGCGGCCGCCGGTTCAGTCGCCGATGAGATTTCGGGCGAGGCGGCGATCTTTGACGTGGCGGACTCCAAATCGTTTGACGCCGCGATCGATCGAGTTGTCGCTCATCACGGTCGGATTGATGTTCTGATTAACAATGCCGGAATTGCTCCACCGCGAAATGAACTCAAAACCGATATCAACATGGCGAACCAAATGAAGCGTATGGAAGGTCGCTACGACGATCTTGAGCCAGGTAATTACACAGTTGATCTCAGTGATGAGCAATGGGATCGCATGATCAAGATTCACCTCTACGGAACTTTTTACGGCACTCGCGCTGCTTTACGGCACATGACTCCCCAACGTTTTGGATCAATTGTCAATATCTCATCGATCATGGGCCTACGACCAGCAGCGGGCGCTCCGCATTACAGCGCGGCCAAAGCTGGCATCATCGCCTTCACGAAATCAACTGCTCAAGAAGTCGCACCATTTGGTGTGCGTGTGAACGCAGTGTGTCCGGGCTGGGTTGACACTCCCCTGCTTGATGCATTTGATGAGATGACGCGGATGGGTATTCGAATGCAAACACCTATTGGGCGATTGGCTCAGGCTGACGAACTCGCACAAGTGGTTCGGTTCTTGGCTGGACCCGAATCGTCGTATTGCATCGGCGACGTGTTTCCTGTTTCAGGAGGTTGGGTGTAATGGCAACAATCTTTACGCGCATTATTGACGGTCAAATTCCGGGAACCTTTATTTGGAAGGACGATCATTGTGTCGTCTTTATGTCAATCAACCCGATGGCTCATGGACACGCCTTGGTTGTGCCCCGAGAAGAAGTCGACCATTGGGTAGATGCATCTCCCGAACTCACTGAACACTTATTTGCAGTCACACGAATCATTGGGGTTGCCCAACGTGAGGCATTCGGTTGTGATCGAGTCGGAGTCATCATCGCTGGCTACGAGGTTCCGCATACTCACATTCACGTGATTCCTACTTCAGATATGTCGCAACTTTCTTTTGCTAATGCGGCGTCCAGTATTGATCGTGAGTTACTTGATAGCGCAGCTGAGAAAATTCGTGTTGCTCTGCGGAGTGCGGGACACAAGCAGGTCGTTTAGTTAGTTGCTGATTTCGATCGGAATAATGAGATCGGGGCGGTTATTGCGTACAGCGTTCACATCTGTACTGACCCAATTCGGTACCAGGATGCTTGGGTCAGCAGGGATCATCAATTCAACGATTCGTTCAATAGGCGTTGCTTGATGTGAGCCACCTCCAACGTTGAGCCAATCGGCCCAGTCGTCAACCTCAAGAATGACCGGCATACGGTCATGAATCGGTGACATGGTTTCGTTGGCTTCAGTTGTAATGACACAGCACGAGTGCAACCACGGGGCACTCTCGCCCAATGAGCGATCGCGCCATGACGCCCACAAACCTGCCACCGCTAGAGGCTTGGTGTCTCGCCGAGTGACATAGACCGGTTGTTTGGGACGAGGCGGAGAGGACGCGGCGACACCGATCGTCTTCCATTCGTAAAAGCCATCCATTGGGATGATGCAGCGCTTCGTTGGGACCGATGAGCGAAATGAGGGTTTCTCAAGAACGGTCTCGCTGCGGGCATTGATGCAACGAGCGCCCCCCGATGCGTCTTTGGCCCAATTTGGTACAAGACCCCACTGAAAGCGACCAAGTTTGCGGACGCCTTGCGAATCTTGCGCAACTGCGGCGATTCGCGTCGTGGGAGGAACATTGAAATTGGGCTGAAACTCTTCAAACAGTTGGGGGTTGAGGGGTGCCGTCGAAAAAATCTCGGCAAGCTCTTCTGGTGGAGTCAGCGAGGTAAAACGTCCACACATTGTGACAACGGTAGCGCTTCAAGGTTCAGAATAAGTCGGGCTCTGAACTACGGTTCTGAGCGGGGAAAACCTATTCGTGTTATGTCAGGAGACCGTGATGGCACTTGCAGCAGTTGAAACAAATCAGCGAGTAGAGCTGGGGTTTGCAGCCTTTGATGCTGACAACCACTACTACGAGGCTGAGGATGCATTTACGCGCCATATGCCGCGCGAGATGGCGAAGCGTTGTATGCAGTGGGCCGAGATTGATGGGAAGAAGCGTCTGCTCGTTGGTGGACGCGTCAATCGCTTTATTCCGAACCCCACGTTTAACCCAGTCTCAAAACCAGGTGCCCTTGACGCATATTTTCGCGGCAAGGTTTCTGGTGGAGATATGCGAACTCTTTTTGGCGAACTCGATCCGATCAGTCCTGCCTACCGCAATCGCGATGCTCGCGTTGCGCTGATGAAAGAACAAGGCCTGTCTGGTGCAATGTTCTTCCCCACCTTGGCGGTTGGTATGGAGGAGTCACTTCGTGATGACGTTCCGGCATTGTGCGCCGCATTTTCGGCCTTCAATCGCTGGCTTCTTGATGACTGGGGCTTCGCATATCAAGACATGGTCTATGGAGCGCCGTACATCACCTTGGCCGACCCTGATTGGGCGGTGAAGGAAGCCGATTGGGCCATCGCCAATGGAGTCAAGGTTGTCGTGATGCGCACTTCACCAGCAATCGACCCATCCGGTGGCACGCGCTCCCCTGGCGACAAGATCTTCGATCCATTCTGGGCGCGACTTGCCGAAGCAAATGTGTCTGTTGCATTCCACTCGGGTGACGCTGGTTATGGCAAGTACATCGACGACTGGGAACCCTTTGGCGAGTTTGAGGCGTTCCGTTCATCGCCGATGCGAGTCATGACCAGTGACCGCGCTCCTTTTGACATGTTCGCTGTATTGGTCAGTCACGGTGTGTTCACGCGTCATCCCAAACTGCGTGTGTCATCAATTGAAGCCGGAGCAGATTGGGTGCCGAATCTCATTAAGAAGTTCAAGAAGGCCTACACCCAACAACCGTTTATGTTTGGCAAGGACCCGGTTGAAGATTTCTGTGAGCATGTGTGGGTCGCTCCATTTTATGAAGACGACATTCACTTGTTAGCCGAAACCATCGGTGTCGAAAGACTGATGTTTGGCAGCGACTACCCGCATGCAGAAGGTCTAGAAATTCCAACTGCCTTCATTGACGATCTTCACGGGTTTAGTCCAACTGATATTGAAAAGATCATGCGTCACAACGTCATTGATTTCTTAGGTCTCTGAGATGGCAACACCCAGTTCAATCACTCACGAGTCAACGATGCCGGCGGTTGGGCCAGGTGGTCTAGGAATTATTGAGACCATGATGGGTTTTCCCGATCCCGATCCCCGCCGCTTATACGAGTTTTTCCGCGGGAATATTCGTGACAAGGAAAGTAAAGAGACCATGTTCCCCGTGGAATATCTCTTTAAACAAAATGTGCCGAGTGCTTTAACTGAAGATATTGATCCGGTTGAAGTCGCCATCAACACCATGGATCACTTTGGCATCGAACGTTCCATGATCGGCATTGAGGGTGAACCTGGAGTTCGCGCCATGCAACAGTTTCCCGAGCGCTTCATCGCCTCATGTAGCGCCGATGCCAATAACGGTGTCGATGAAGTGCGCAAGATTCGCCGGCTGTACGAAGAATTTGGATTGAAAGCTGTTGGCACATTTCCTGCGGGTTGCACACCGCAAGTGCCGATTGACCACGCCCGCTGGTATCCCATTTATTCGGTCTGTGCCGAACTTGGTATTCCGATCTTTATCTGCGCCGGAATTCCTGGTCCGCGAGTGCCAAGTATGTGTCAGCACGTTGAACTTCTGGACATCGTTTGTTACGACTTCCCAGAACTTAAGATCGTGACTCGTCATGGTTGCCAACCGTGGACCGAATTGGCGGTGAAGTTGATGTTGAAATGGCCGAATCTGTACTACTCAACGAGTGCATTCGCGCCACAGCATTACGATCCACGCATCATTGATTATGCGAACAGTCGTGGCTCTGATCGAGTCATTTATGCCGGCTATTGGCCGATGGGTCTCACCTATGAGCGCATCATGGGTGATATGCCTAACGTGCCATTCAAGAAAGACGTCTGGCCAAAGTTCTTACGTCAGAATGCGCTGAACGTTTTGGGTCTTTCAGACTTGCCAGGATGATCAGTCGACGAGCGTTAGGCGTAACGTTAGCGGTCATCAGTTTTCTTGCTGCTTGTTCAAGTTCTGAAGAAGGGGTGGCGCCGGCTTCAACTAGCACTGTGTCTTTGTCTGTTTCATCAACCGCAGTAAGTACAACTGATGTGGCATCAACAACAGCGATATCAACAACTGTTCCGGTGACCGTCACGCCAACGACGGTTCCCGCAGTGCAGGAGCCACTTCCGTATCCAGAACTGTTTAATGCAGCCATTCGGTTACATACTCTTGATGCCGGTTCTCGAGATGTATCGGTGGCGGTGCTGTATGACGGCCAAGTGATTCATTCGTACGCTGCGTCGAGCCAAAAATCTTCACGAGCAGTTGATGAGCAGACTAGTTTTCGTATCGCCAGTATCAGCAAAATCTTGACTGCTGTCACGGTGCTGAAATTGGTCGAACAAGGTCAACTGGAATTAGATGAACCAATTGTTGGGCGGGTCGCCGACAACATTGGCTTAATGCTTGCGGATTCTCGAGCGCGCGATATTTCTGTGAAGCAACTCTTGGCTCACACGTCAGGTATTTCCAATTTTCTTAAAATCTTCTTTGATACCGGCGCTTATGACCAAATGAGTATGTTGAGCGAAACTTTGGGTCAGTCTCTTTCAACCGAACCAGGTTCGGCGTACAAATACAGCAATGTCAACTACGTCTTGCTTGGCAAAGCCATCGAATTGGTCACGGAACTTTCGTATCACGATGCTGTTGAACAATTGGTTCTCGCACCATTGGGACTGGATTCATTCCGCCTGGTCGGTACCTACGAGTTTGGGCCGAGCGATGCATTACATGCGGTCTCGGGTGGTAGAACCTATATGGAACAACTCGGGGCCGCCGGTGCATGGGTCGCAACGGCAATTGATGTCGTGAAAATGGTGGATTCAATCAATGCCGATTCTCCAACATTGCACATCCTCAATGCGGATCTCATGAAACTGATGAAGGTGCCCGCGACGCCGAAGCCAGTAACTCCGATATGGGACTATGGCTTAGGTTTACGACTCTTTGTGAGTGGTGAATGGGGGCATTCGGGAAGTATTGAAAACGTACATTCAATGGCAGTTCATCGTCCTGATGGTTTAGTGGTGGCAGTGCTGGTCAATGGTTCGAAACCTAAAGAAACTGACGATTTAATTGGTGCAATCAATGACGCAGTATTGGCGGCACGCACAGGCGTGGCGGCGACAACGACGGTTGCTCCTTAACACGTAAGGCTTCAGTTCTACTTTGTCATTGGTCGTAGGGTTGAAATGTTGTAGGTCATAAAGCCTCGAGCAATCCGCTTGCCACTTGTCCGTCCCATCACTTCGGATTCGCAAAAGACCACCGAACGCCCGCGCTTAGTCACCCATGCTTCGGCGATCGCGTCCTCTTTAATGAGGGCATTGTGATATTGCACATGTAGGTCCACTGTTGAGTACCCGATGGTGTTGTCGTATGCGCTGCCGATTGCCGGCACGACTGAGGCATCAATGAGAGTGGCGATCGCTCCCCCGTGGACTATTCCCATGGGTTGCTCTAGTTCCTCGCGAAAGGGCAAAACCATGCGGCAATAGCCGAGCCGGATGTCCTCGACCTGAAGCCCAACCAATTTCGGAAAATATGTGCGGTCCCAGTTTCCAAAATTCTTCCAACGGGCGTGGACATCAGAAGAAAGGATTGCAAATTCTGAGGCGCGTGGCCACGGCTCGTTCATGGCAGTCATGATTGATGGGTCACGAGATGTTCGTTCAACAGCGCTGCAACATCGGCCGCTTGTTCTTGAATCACGAGATGTCCAGCTGGCAATGTTCGGAAAGTTGAGTTCTTGATACCAGTAGACAAAGCGTGTCCATGCGCAGGATCAACCCAGCGATCTTGTGCTCCACTAATCACCAAACTTGGGGCTGAAATATTTGCGAGCATCGGAGCAATATCAACGATGATGTCAAGGTCAAGATGGGCGATTGAACCGGGGGCCACAGTGTCGGCGGTCATTGCGACCATCGCTTCGACCATGGGTTCAATTCCAGTCAACGCATCGGCAGTGAAGCCATCAACGAGGGCATACCGCATAAAGAGATCTGGTCCGATGTTGATGAGTCGCTTCCATAGGTCAAAGGTCATGCGCATACGGGCATCGGTTGTGGCCCATCCACACAACATGGTTGCGGAGACGACCCGCTGAGGTGCTGTGGCAGCAGTCGCTGCCGCAATCACTGCGCCGAGCGAGTATCCGGCAACGTGAAAGCGATCAACCTTGAGGTCGTCCAAAACAGCAAGCGCATCGCTAACCAAACCTTCGACAGAAAGAGCCCCTGAAGGCATAGCCGATTCGCCTGATCCAGGGAATTCAACTTGGATGTAGGAGCGTTCGGTGGGCATTGAGCCAATGACGAAATCCCAAGCAGACCGATTCATGGTGGTGCCATGAAAGAGGAGAACCGGATCGCCTGCGGTTCCGAGCGGAGCACCGGCTACTCCGTAACCGACAATTTGACCTTGATTGTGAATAGTGGGCATAACCAACTGTGCCACATCAGGTCTTCAAAATTTGGGTGCGAACACGGCACAATGGGTTTGTGGCAACAACCGTCATCAGTTCTCATCGAGTACTTCTCGCAGATGGCGAGTTTCATGCGGCTCGGCTCGAGATAGCGCATGGACATATTCGCTCAATTTCCCCACTTGGCCGCCACGAATCCCCGACGACCGATCTGACTTTGGCCCCAGGTTTTGTCGACCTACAGGTCAATGGGATTGATGACGTTGACGTGTGGTCGACGGCGCGTGCCAGTGATGCCGGCGCATGGGGTCGGATAAACAACCTGCTGCTCGATCAGGGGGTCACCAGTTGGTGCCCAACATTGGTGACCGCTCCCCTTGAGTGGTATTCATCAGCCATCAGTTTTCTCTCGCAACAAAAGCCCGATGCGTATCTTCCCCATGTCATTGGGGTGCACCTCGAAGGACCATATTTAGGCACTGCTTTTGGCGCTCATCGAGCACAGTATGTGCGCGAGCCTGATTTGCAATGGTTGACCAATGTTGCTGACAACATTGCATTGATGACTTTAGGTGCAGAAGTCATAGGGGCTCCCGAAGCGTGTGCATTACTTGCGTCTCGGGGTTGCGTTATTTCGGTGGGTCACTCGCGACCGACGCGCCAACAATTCAATGCGTGTGTACAGGCGGGAGCATCCCTAGTGACGCATCTTTTCAATGCCATGAGTGGTGTTCATCATCGCGATCCAGGTCTTGCGACATGGGCCCTGACCGATGATCGGGTGTATGCATCCTTAATCGCTGATGGAGTACACGTGAATCCTGAGGTAATCGCTTTGGCATTTGCCGCTAAGCCCAGCCAGATTGTTCTTGTCACCGATGCGGTCGCTTGGCGTGCTGGTTCAGCAGGAAAAGTCCAATTGGCATTGCGTGATGGAGTCCCGCGTTTAGAAGATGGCACACTGGCCGGTAGTGCCGTCACCATGCCCGAGGCACTAAAAAGTTGTGTCAGTCAAGCCAACGTCTCGGTTGCCCAAGCTGTGATGGCGGCCAGTGCACACCCTGCAAACGTCATGGGTTTGGCCGATCGCGGTCGTCTCCAAGGCGGATATGTCGCCGACATCGTGGGGTTGACGGATGATCTAGAAGTCAGCGCCGTATGGATGTCTGGTCAGCGCGTGCGCTAATGGCTGTTGACATGTGTTTCTTAATTGGGGTGTCGTTACCCTCGGAGTCATGCAGATTGTCTCGGCTTTATTTGTAGAAAACTTTGAGTTACGACAGGCTCCCGGACCGAGTAGTCGTATTGACATCACCGGTGCAATGTTTTCAATGGCGGCACCGTCGCCAGTTCCACTCACGATTGACCCCCATCTCGTTGCGCTCATCTACTGTGCGCCCCACCAAAGTGGATCGGGGGTTTTCGAAGTGATCTTCCGCAAAGGAATGGAAGAAGATGCTGAGCAAATCGCCCGCAACGTCAGCCCGTTCACGGTTGATCCAGGGAAGTTCACCTATCGCCTCGTCAAGGGTGAACTTGATTTCGCCGAGTATGGGCAGATATTCGCCCATTGCCGAGTGGATCATGGTCCGTGGCATCTGGTTCCTTTCACTTTGTTGCCCCCAGCTTGAGTTTCGCTCCCTAGGCGCACCAGTGTCCTCGGTTACAGTTTCTTTGTGCCGTCTCAACTGACTTCAGAATTCGATCAAACAGCCGTCAATATCGCCCGTGGGTTTGCCATGGACGCACCGCTCAAAGCCAAGAGCGGACACCAAGGAACGGCGATGGCCTTGGCTCCCCTGGCTCACGTTTTGTATAGCAGGGTGATGAAGCATGATCCGACCGATGCCTTATGGCCAGATCGTGATCGTTTCGTACTGTCGGCTGGTCATGCGTCGATCTTGCAATATTCAATGTTGTTCCTTCAGGGATACGGACTTGAAATGTCGGATCTGCAAAATTTCCGACAATGGGATTCAGCGACTCCCGGCCACCCTGAACGTGGGCATACGGCAGGTATTGAAGTCACCACTGGTCCGCTCGGTCAAGGATTCGCTAATGCAGTCGGTTTGGCTTTAGCTGAACGTCACCTACGCGCACGATTCGGTAGCGAGTTGTCGAATCATCACACCTATGTCATTGCTGGTGATGGTTGCCTGATGGAAGGGGTCAGCCATGAGGCTGCTTCGTTAGCGGGTCACCAGAAACTCGGGCGATTGATTGTGGTGTTTGACGACAACCAGATCACCATTGATGGTTCAACTAATTTGACTTGCAGTGATGACGTCGCGATGCGCTTTACCTCGTATGGCTGGGAAGTCGTACGACTCGGCGCAATAGGCGAAGACTTAGATGCTCTTGAGTCAGCTCTCGTAGCTGCTCGTGATTCTCAAGATGATCGACCCAAACTATTAATTTTGCAGACTCAGGTGGGCTTCCCATCTCCCGACTGGACAGGAAAGCACGAAGCGCACGGCAATCCATTTACTGCCGAGCATGTCACGAAGACGAAAACTGCCATGGGTATCCCCGACCAATCATTTTGGGCTCCCCAAGAAGTTGTTGGTGCATGTCGTGTTCAATCGAAGGTAAATGGATCGGCGGAAAATACTGCGTGGAAGTCGCGCCTTAACTCCAGCGCTCAAAAGTCTGAGTGGGATGCTGCATGGAATGGTGGTGCTGCAGGTTGGCAAGAACTGTTACCAACTTTCGCTCAGGGTGAATCAATCGCTACACGCGTGGCGATTCAAAAGGTTTTTGATGCAGTGCTATCGGGTCAGCCCGGTTTAGTCTCCGGTTCGGCCGACCTCACCGGAAACACTGGAACCAAATTGTCGGGTCAATCACCGATGTCGCACGCAACACCTGAAGGTCGACAAATCTATTACGGCATTCGCGAACATGCGATGGGTTCGGCCATGGTGGGCCTGGCGCTACACGGTGGTATCTATCCGGCTGGCGGA
The DNA here is from genome assembly GCA_044355095.1 of Ilumatobacteraceae bacterium. GTDB lineage: Bacteria > Actinomycetota > Acidimicrobiia > Acidimicrobiales > Ilumatobacteraceae > Casp-actino8. Next base: position 76,164 of record JBIKYT010000001.1, on the reverse strand, counting down.
ACGTTCTTTGTTTTCTTTGACTACATGAAGCCACCTATTCGTTTAGCGGCTTTATCACAGGCAAAGTGTCTCTTCGTGTTTAGTCATGACTCGGTGGGTGTTGGTGAAGACGGACCGACGCACCAACCGATTGAGCATCTGGCAGCGCTTCGCGCTATTCCCGATTTGCAGGTGATTCGTCCGGGCGACGCCAATGAGACATCAGAAGCGATTCGCGCGGCTTACGAATTTGACGGTCCGACGGTCGTAGTTCTCAGTCGGCAAAATCTGCCCGTTGTCACTGATGGCTCCGCTGTTGCTGCCGGTGCCGGAATTGTTCATGCAGTTGACGGAGCGCCCGAGGCTGTGATCGTTGCGACCGGAAGCGAAGTGCATCTTGCAATCGCAGCGGCACAAGAACTTGGACAGGCCGGACGCAAAGTTCAAGCAGTTTCATTGCCGTCATGGGATCGCTTCGAGGCCTACCGAACTGCGCACCCCGAATTGGCCGAACGGATTTTGCCCAAGGGCGTTCCGACTGTTTCAGTTGAAGCTGGCTCAACATTTGGTTGGGAACGTTATGCCGATGTCTGCATCGGAATCGACCGCTTTGGTGCTAGTGCCCCCGGCGCAGAAGTTCTTGATCGGCTCGGTATCTCGGTCAGCAATGTGAAAAATTCAGTTCTTGGTCTCTTGACAGCCAAGTAGTACGTGCTTCGACCGACCAAATCTGTCACTCTGTAGGTATGACAAGTTCAGTGCGCCTCGTTCAACTCTTCGAGCAAGAAGGGCAAAGTCCATGGCTCGACAATTTAAAGCGGAGTTTGATCTCTTCGGGTGAGCTAGAAAAAGTCCGCGATTCTGGTATTCGGGGACTCACTTCAAACCCGACGATTTTTCAAAAGGCGATTCAAGGTTCGGCTGATTATGACGAACAGTTCAAGACATTGATCGAAAACAGGAACTCCATCATTGACAGTTATTGGGCAATGGTGCGGCAAGATATTCACGGAGCCTTAGACGTTTTTTCCTCGGTGTATGAGTCCAGCGGCGGTGCGGACGGATTTGTCAGCGTCGAGGTAGATCCCAACTTGGCTCTTGATGAATCGGGAACTCTCGCGGCCGGTCAACATCTGTGGGACACCGTTCAGCGTCCCAACTTGATGGTCAAAATTCCCGCAACGCAACCGTGCATACCAGCGATTCGGGCCATGATTGCGTCTGGTCGCAATGTGAACGTGACCTTAATCTTTAGTCTGGACCGTTACCAAAAAGTGATGGATGCATACATCGACGGTCTCGAAGATCGGGTTGCGGCAGGTCATTCAATACAAGGTGTAGCGAGTGTTGCATCATTCTTTATTAGTCGCGTTGATTCAGAAGTTGATGCACGACTTGAATCATTGGGCACCTCGGAAGCGTTATCTCTCCGGGGTAAAGCAGCGATCGCTCAAGCAGTCTTAGCGTACGAAGCGTTTCAAACGACCTTCTCTGGACCTCGTTGGAACGCGCTCGTCAAAATGGGTGCAAAAGTGCAACGCCCATTGTGGGCATCGACGAGCACTAAGAATCCCAACTACCCCGACACGTTGTACGTTGATCAACTCATCGGGCCCGACTCGGTTAATACGCTGCCTGACGCCACAGTTGATGCATTCGCTGAACATGGCACTGTTGCCCGAACGATTGACCTGAATGTGGAACAAGCCCACGATGTTTGGCAAGCGTTGCAGATGATTGGTATTGATATGGAAGACGTCGCGCAAAAACTAGAGCGCGAAGGCGTTGCATCGTTCCAAAAAAGTTTCACTGAATTGATTGATGCTCTAACTGAAAAGGCTCAACAGTTCCGCTAGCCAGTATCTTCTATTCAAGATCAAGTAAATGCGCGGCCTTGTCGATCGCCCGGCGGGCCTGCGACAATGTTTTGTCTATTGCCGGTCGGCCTTCACGGCGTCGCGATGCTTCACGGAGTACATCAAACATCACATCATCAAGTGATGACGCAACGTCCCGCAAACGTGATGCGATGTCGTTCAGGCGTTCAAGCACCTGCGGATCAATTTCGGGTTGCTGGTCATCATCTGAAAAAGTCATTACTTTGTTGAGCCCTTTGTCGGTGGTCGATCTGTTGTGGGGACGAGACCTAAAGCCTCGGCGAGAATGTCGACTGGATGTTTCACGATGAGTCCTGCGCTTTGTAAGTGCATCAAGCAACCAGGGTTGGCTGAGGCCACAATGTTGGAGTTATCAGTGAACTTAGCCAAAATATTGTGCACCTTTCGATCACGGATTTGTGCCGCTAATTCAGGCTCAACCAATGAATAGGCGCCGCCAGCACCGCAACACATTCCGTCATCATCAAGTTCAATCAGGTTGGCGACCGGAGCCAAGATTGACCGTACCGCGAGGTGGGATTTCTGGACATGTCGTAGATGGCACGGATCTTGCACGATGATCGACGGCTTATTCATGACCGGTAAGTGAGATTGCATAATGGTCGCCATGTGGGGTTCAAGCCACTCGTGAACATCACATACTCGCTGACTAAATTCGTGGGCTTGGGGGGTATTCAACAGATGTCCGTAATCCTTCAGCGCTGCCCCACAACCTGCTGAGTCAACAATGATCGGAGCACTTCCAGGCATGGAAGTCATCACTGCTTGTGCGAGAAATTTGGCCTCGTCACTGAGTCCGGCATGTGAGTGAAGTGCGCCGCAACATGAACCAGCCTTACTTGGAACTCCGTAACTACATCCGACTTTTGAAATGAGTGCCGCAACTGATCGATGGGTTGATCGTTGCCAAGCGTCCATGACGCATCCGGTGTAGAGCCACACATCGGGAGTCTTTGATGACGCAACAATTGGAGGTCCGAGTCGAAGCGGTAACCGTGACAGACCTGCTCGCTTAGGAATGAGGCGGGCCCGTTGAGCAAGTGCAAGTAGTGGTGTTCCGATCAACAACAATCGGTGGTGGCGCAAGAGTCGTAGACCGAAGCGTTGCCACCAAGGAGTGGTTTGGCGGTGAGTCGCCATATTGTTTTTGGCTGCTTCAATCAGTCGACCATAAGGGACACCACTTGGGCACGCTGGTTCACAACCTCGGCATTGCACACATGTATTGAGAATTTCGCTGACCTGATTATCGATGTTTAGTCCGTCCCACTGAATGGAGCGGATTGTCGCAATTCTCCCTCGCGGAGATAAAGCCTCTTCATTGGTCACCCGAAATGTTGGACAGTGCGGTAAACATAGACCACAGCCAACGCAGGTTGACAGTTCGTCGTCGGTGATCGCTAGGGGTCGAACAGACATCACCTATACCGTACCTTCCTCACCACCAGTGGTTGCGTCTAGTCTGAGCAATATGGCTTCGTTACATCCCCCGAAATATCTTGAATTGCTCCGTAGGTCTATCGATGACATGACTGCAATGTCCACTGGAAATCTTGATGTCGCGGTGAGAGATTGCCCTGGATGGAAAATCAGTGATCTGTTGGGCCATGTCGGTCAGGTTTTTGCCATGGTGGATGCGATAGTTATCCCGCGCTCGCAAGTACGAGTAGGACCAGGCGATGAAAGTCGACCTGCTGACGGTCAAGATGTTCTGGAGTGGTTCGCTGCTCGAGCAGGGTCAGTGCTGAACACATTGGAAAATACTGATCCCTCAGAAATGCTATGGACATGGTCCGATCGGCAAGATGCTGGTTTCTATTTCCGGCGGATGGCCAATGAAGTTGCGGTCCATGTGTGTGACCTTCAGCGGGCATTGTCTTTGCCGATAGAGATGGATCGCTCTTTGGCTTGTGATGGTATTGACGAGTTGTACGTCGACATGATGACTGGTTGGGCGAAACGCTTTGGCAAAACATTCCCCCAGGGCTCGTTGCATTTGCACTGCACCGATGGCGAAGGTGAATGGCTCATCGTTCCTAGCGACGAACGAGTTATCGTGACTCATGAACATGCCAAAGGCGATGTCGCCTGGCGGGGATCTGCTGTCGCTCTCGTGTTGTCAAGTTGGGGACGAGCTAATGCCGGAATCGAAATCTACGGTGACGCCGAAATTTCAGATCAATGGCTCAACTTCGCACCTTGATTTCTTTTCTGTCAAAGTAAACCGAAATTAGACAGCACGCCACATCGGGGCGGTGGGATCCTGTCTCCAATATTTCAATCTGTTCTCGGCTTCAACATGTGCGTCTGGGGAAGTGAGACCGGCTCGCCAACGCATCAACGTTGCAGAAAGTAAGCGCATCTCAGCAAGTGCCTCCGCGAGCTCGTTACCTGAAAAGTTGGTGCCGTACCCAGTTGCAAACTCTGGATAGATAGTTGCGCGTCCACCCCAACGTTGTGTCCAGGTCAGCAAAGCCGCGTGGTCCCATTCACGAGGAGCAACTGAGAGCAAATCCCAATCGATCAGAATCGGGCGACCAGTCAAACGATTGACGATGACATTGCCCGGATGAATATCGCCATGACTCAACGCCAGCTGTCCCGAAGTAGGTGATGAATAGACATTTTGGGCAGAAATGAAAAATGGCTGGAGGCGGTGCCAACGATTCTTCAGAATATCTAGATCGGAAGAATCAAGACTTGATCCCAGTTCGGCCAACAGTCGATCAAAATCCCACCATGGAAATGATGTTGCCATTGGCAATGGATAAAACGCAGCGACAATTTGCGGATCCAAGTCGTGGAGACGGCGCGCCACTGATCCGATGTGCCGCCAATCAACATCGTGATGTGGGTCGTGATTGATGAATTCCCAAAATGTGATTTCTATTTCGTCATGACGAAATGGGGCTTGGGACAAAGGTGCGGGAACTTCAAAGCCGTTTCGGGCTAAATAATGTGCGAACTCAATAGCCGCCATCGTGCTACTTGTTGGACGGCTCACTCGCATGATTTGCGGACCATCGGACGACTGAACAAGGTAGACCGCGTTCATCGATTCGCGAATGAGACGAGGGTTGTCAAGATTTTTGTCGGCCATGCACTTTTGAATAGCTTCGTCCACCACGTTCTTGTCAACGAGTGCGATCGGTGTCGCAACTAATGGCAGTTCCGCGAAGTTCATAAGGATGGGGCGCTCGCGAGAATCTCTATCCCTGGGTTGAGTCGACCAGTCGGGTTGAACTGTTCAAGAATTCGCCGATGAAGAATGGTGATCCCCTTTTCAAGTGGCGTTGATTCAGGCGGGACTTGATGGTGCACAATTCCTACTCCGGCCTCGACGATGATTTTGTGGGAGTCAGATCTTGCGCTCTCTTGTACTACATCGCCGAGAAGTCGAGGCGGGACTGATTGGCGGTGCGGGTACAGAGACAGGTCTGGCGGTCCAGAGATCTCAGTAATGACTGGCAGTTCAACACCGATGCGTTGAATCATTGCGGCGCAATCCTTCGGGTTGCCCTCAATGCAGAACCACACTTTGTGACCATCCCACAACACCGATGCCGGTCGATAGATGACTCGCAGTATTTTCTCGACGACGGTCTGGCTGGCTTCGCTCATCTCGAACCATCTTGATGACTGTGGTAGAGGTCGAGTGCGCAGGATCGTCTCACCGAAGTAACCGAGTTGCCCGCGGGAACCGATGAGTAAACGGCACAGGTCAAACCCGCTGACATTCTTCACGGTTGGCCCACCGGCAGTGACCACCTGCCCATCGTGGTTGACATATCGAACTTGGAGCAACGTATCTCGAACCGGTCCGCGTCCAAGTCGATAGATATCGCTGCGTCCTTCGGCGAGGGCTCCCCCAACTGTGCCTGGACCCGTCAGGCCATCGGGAAGGTTGACGTATTGACCGACTTTGGCGAGCTCGGTTCGGAGTTCATTGATGGGAGTGCCCGCTCCACATACGACTGTCATCTCATCGGGTTGTAAATCGACAATGCCTGCGGGAGCAGCGATGATTCGTAGTTGAGATGGAGCCGGTGTACGAGTCTGTTGTCCAGCAATCCATAGTGGGCCATGGTCGACACCGCCAATGGACTCGGCAAAGTTGCTGAGGTCTATACCCACATATCCTCCCCCATGTCGTGGGCGTCCCCGCACTGCGAAGGGCTGGGCAAAACCTTGAAGGGGTTAGCAATTCCAAGTGGATCAAATGCAACCCGCATAGATGCCTGGGCGTGAAGGTCATGAGGACCAAACATCAGTGGCATGAAGTCGCGTTTTTCTAAACCAATTCCGTGTTCACCAGAAAGCACTCCTCCGGCTTCAACGCTGACTCGAACGATCTCTTCACCAGCAGCATGGACGCGTTCCATTATGCCTGGGTCCCGCTTATCAAAAATGAGTAGCGGATGCAGATTGCCATCGCCAGCATGGAAAACATTGAGGACCAAAAGGTCGTGGCGCTGTGCAATGCGGTACACCTCTTGAAGTACTTCGTTAAGTTTGCGGCGAGGTACAACTGTGTCGTGCAAGTAATAGTTAGGTTTGATTCGCGCAATGGCCCCGAATGCAGTCTTGCGCCCTTTCCAAAGTAAAGCCCGCTCGGCCTCATCTTGAGCGATTCGAATTGTTCGTGCGCCATAGGCTCGGCCAATCTCAGAGATTCGCTCGGTGTCGTCGGTGACGGCGTGTGGCAAACCTGAAACCTCAACTAAGAGAGCAGCAGCCGCATCGGTTGGAAGGCCCGCATGGATATATGCCTCGACAGCCTCAAGACACAATTGGTCCATCATTTCAAGAGCGGCTGGAACCATGCCCGCCGCGATGATTGCACTGACTGTTTCGGCGCCAGCTTGAACCGAAGTGAAATCCATCAACATGGTGCTGACGGCCTGATAGTTCTGCATCAGACGCACACAAATTTTAGTGGTGATTCCGAACATGCCTTCGCTACCGATGAATGCGCCACGTAAATCAAGACCATCGGGCTCGGGATCTTCGCCGCCGAGCATGACAACCGAGCCATCAGACAGAACAACTTCACAAGCCAAAACATGACTAGATGTCACCCCATCGGCCAAACAGTGGGGGCCTCCTGAGTTGTTCGCAACGTTGCCGCCGATCGTGCAACTTTGCTGACTACTGGGGTCGGGTGCAAAGTGCAATCCGAGGTGCGTGACCTCGCGAGTGAGATCGAGATTCAGCATGCCCGGTTCAATCCATGCAAGGCGATGAACCGGATCGACAGAAATCAAACGATTCATTTTGGCCGTTGAAATAACGACCGCTCCATCTAACGGTGTCGCTCCCCCAGAGAGACCTGTTCCTGATCCTCGAGCCACAAATGGTTGTTGAAATTCGGCGCAAATACTGACGACCGATTGAACCTCGGCCGTCGTAAGTGGAAAACAAACAACTCCCGCTCGGCCCTCAATGTTGGATGCGTCTCGCTTGTACAGATCAATATCTGCTGAGGCGGTATGGACTCGGTGAACATCGAGTGCCGTTCGTAGTCGAGAAATAAGTTGAGTGTTCAATGATTGAACTTGGGGCTTGTCTCGCATACGAAGTAACGATTGGATTGGCTATGGGCGACGATGACGAGTCAGCCGAGAACGACGAGGTTGAGTCGGTTCATCCACTTGACGTAAAACTATGACACGACCTGGTTCAACTCGTTGGCCATCAACGAGCACTTCATCGCCGGGCTGAAGTGGATCGAGATGAGAATGGCTTGACAGTGTTTCAACTCGACCGTCGCGACGGGCCTTGAGTTCGTTCTCTTTGTCATGCATAGCCTCTCTACCTGCAGACCATGCATCAGTCAATGTCGTAACTCGCGAGCGCGTTGAACTTGCGGCTCGATTGATTACCTTGACTGGTCCGAGACCTGTCACGGTTCGTCGAACCTTTTTACCGGCAAAGAGCGCTCCGCTAATTCCAGCAACTGCACCCGATACAAACCACACCAAACGCTTGATCATCGAATTTTCCTGACTACTTCTTGGCCTGAAGAACCTCGTCGGTTTTGACGTTCAAGTTTTCGCTGGTCACGCTTCAGACGTTGCGCAGCCCGCGAAGTTCCGGTCGCCAATGCGGCAACCTTAATGACTGGAGTTGACAAGGCCATACGGGTCATGCGACCAGTGTTCGCCATTGCCCCACTAATTGCTTCAGCCGAACCAAGGACTCGATCAAATCGATCAAGGTCTTCACGAGCTTCTTCTACTGCGTAACGTGCTTCGTCGGTGGAAGCGCGTAGTTCTGCGAGGAGGGGTCCCGTTTCGCGGCGTAGGGAATCAACTTCAAGGCGAAGCGATCGTAGGGTGTCCAAAACTCGGAGCAACACCACGATGAGGGCGGCAAAACCGAGAGTCAACAAAACCGCAGCGAGAACAATCGCCAAATCTCCTGCTGTCATGATTCCTCCTGATGCGCTTCTTCGTTTTGCTGAGCGAGACGATGCCCGATTTCTCGTTCACGCCCATGTGGACTTGGTTCGTACCACCGCTTGTCAACGAGTTCATCGGGCAGATACTGCTGAGGAACCCATCCACGCGGATCATCATGAGGGTAGTCGTATCCAGTGCCATGTCCAAGAACGGCGGCTCCTTGATAGTGAGCATCGCGCAAATGTGCTGGTACTTCGCCTACCGCTCCATTCTTGATGTCGGCCCGAGCCCTCCAAATGGCTAGGGCGGCGCGATTGCTTTTCGGTGCAGTCGCTAGATGAATAGCCGCGTGAGCCAAATTCAGTTCGGCCTCAGGGAGACCTACATGCTCGAGAGCCTGAGCCGCAGCGACGGCGATCATCAGTGCAGTTGGGTCAGCAAGTCCGATATCTTCGCTGGCGAAAATGACCATTCTGCGAACGATGAACCGAGCGTCTTCGCCCGCTTCAAGCATGCGCGCCAAATAATACGTGGCGGCCTGAGGATCGCTGCCGCGTAGGCTTTTGATGAATGCACTAACAACGTCGTAGTGATCGTCGCGGCCGTATCGCAAAGCGCTTGTGCCAAGTGCCGCTTCAACATGTTCAACGAGAACCTGCTCGGGGTGCGACAGAGCGACTGCCACTTCAAGCGATGTCAATACTTGACGTCCATCTCCCCCAGATCTTTCGGTGAGAAGATCTTTCGCATCGAGAGTTGCGGTGGTTCCCATCGCAGTGAGACCACGGTCAATTAAGACACGAATGGCATCACGCGATAGCGGTTCTAAACGAAAAAGAGTGCTACGTGAACGAAGCGGCGCATTAACTTCAAAGAATGGGTTTTCGGTTGTCGCACCAATCAATGTCAAAGTTCCATCTTCAACCGCAGGTAACAACGCATCTTGTTGACTCTTTGAAAACCTATGAATCTCATCAAGGAAAAGAATCGTTCCTTGTCCGTGCATTCCGAGACGTTGTCGGGCACGCTCGATCACTTCGCGAACATCTTTCACACCAGCGGTAACAGCTGATAACTGTTCAAAGGCCCGTTTCGTTGTGCCGGCAACCGCTAATGCCAAGGTGGTTTTTCCAGTTCCAGGAGGACCCCAAAAAATTGCACTACTCAATTTGTCTTGCTCGACTAGACGCCGTAGCGGTTTGCCAACTCCGACAAGATGCTCTTGTCCAACGACATCATCGATAGTTCGTGGTCGCAGTCGTGCCGCTAGTGGAGATTGTGAACGAAGCTGTTCTTCTGCGGCAGCGCTGAAAAGATCACTCACGGCAGAATCCGAGAAAAGGCTCGCGCGTATGCGGCCTGGCGAAATTCAACAAGGTGATGTAAAAGGTGATGAGGATCCATCCACTGCCAGCGACTGAACTCATGATCATCGGGAATTGGCGAGACCGATTCTTCATTTAAGACTCCGAACAAGAACCACTTCTGAATTTGTCCACGGCGCTTATCGCCGTTCTTGACATTGGCGCGAATCTCAGCGGGCCATTCGTACGCAATCCATTCCGGTAATTCCAAAACTAGGGCGACATCTTGAGATGTGAGCCCTGTTTCTTCTTTCAGCTCACGCCACGCGGCATCAACTGGTTCTTCGTCGACATCGATACCACCTTGAGGCAACTGCCATGAACCTGGAACATCTTTGCGTTCAAAAGCCATGAGGTCGCCATTGTCGCGACGGATAACAATGACGACTCCGGCGCGGAAAGATTGCGAACTCATGATCGTTGCGAAGAATCTGGGGTCAGACCTTGGGCGGCAAAACTCTGATGCCGAGCTCGTCAAGTTGCTTATTCTCGGCACGAGTTGGAGCATTCGTCATGGGATCTTGTCCACTCTGAGTCTTGGGGAATGCGATGACTTCGCGAATGTTTTCTTCTCCTGCCAAGATCGCAACGAGTCGATCAAGACCAAAAGCGAACCCACCGTGTGGCGGTGCACCGTAAGTGAACGGTTTCAAGAAGAAACCAAATTTACGGTTGGCTTCCTCTTCGCTGATACCAAGCGCCGTGAAAACTCGTCGTTGCATTTCAGGTTCGTGGATTCGAATTGAACCTGAACCCAGTTCCCATCCGTTGAGCACAAGGTCGTACGCCAATGAACGCACCGACATTGGATCACTTTCAAACTTGTCCAGGTCATCGGGGTGGGGCTGACAGAAAGGGTGATGTCCTGGTTTTGGCTGACCAGTCTCTTTGTCAACACCGACAAACAACGGGAATTCGGTGACCCAGACGTAGCGGTAAGGTCCTTGGTGCACTGGCGGCCGGCCGAGATCGTTGCGCAATGTTCCGAGAACTTCACAGGTCATGGACCATTCATCGGCCACGATCAAGAGTAAGTCGCCAGCCTTTGCTTGCAATGTGGAAACCAATTGACTCTGTTCATCGGCTGATAAGAACTTGACGACTGGTGATTCAAGGGTTCCGTCGGTTGTAACTTTGAGCCACACCAAACCTTTAGCGCCCATTTTTTTGGCGCGATCAGTCAATGCATCAAGTTTGTTACGTCCGAACTCTTCAGCTTTCCCTTCGACCCTGATGCCCTTGATGGACTCGGCGCCAGCGAAGGCCTTGAACTCAGTGTTCGAAAAGATGGCAGTCAACTCTGTTAACTCCATACCGAAACGCAAGTCTGGTTTGTCGACCCCAAAGCGTTCCATTGCTTCACGCCAAGTAATCTGCTGAATCGGGTCGGGTTTGACGCCAGTCACTGATTCGGCAGCAGCAATGACGGCTGTACTAATTGCCGCTAGAACATCGTCTTGATTGACAAAACTCATCTCAGCATCAAGTTGCATGAATTCATATTGACGATCGGCACGAAGGTCTTCGTCGCGTAAACAACGGGCTATTTGGTAATAGCGGTCAATACCAGCGACCATCAGTAGTTGCTTGAAGAGCTGTGGACTTTGCGGTAGGGCGTAAAAAGAACCAGGCTCTTTGCGTGAAGGAACTAAAAATTCACGGGCGCCTTCTGGCGTTGAAGGTACAAGCATGGGGGTTTCTACTTCAACGAAACCCTGTGATTCCATCGCTGTGCGAACTGCAGAGTTCACTTTGGCGCGAGTACGGAGATTCTTTTGCATACGCTCTCGACGAATGTCGATATAGCGGTATTGCAAACGGACATTTTCATCAACATCGTCGGCTCGTGCATCAACCGGGAACGGTGGTGGCTCGGCGGAACGAAGAACCTCAACAACGCATTCGCCGATTTCAACTTCACCGGTACTTAAGTTGACGTTGACAGTTCCTTCTGGGCGGGGGCGCACGACGCCAGTGATCTTGACCACGTATTCACTGCGCACGTCAACAGCATTGTCAATGACGCATTGGACTATTCCCGAATAGTCACGAAGGTCAACGAAAGCTAACTTGTCACCATGTTCACGGCGCTTCGCAACCCATCCGCAGACAGTAACAGTCTGGCCGATGTCGCTAGTACCGATTTCGCCGCACATGTGAGTACGCATTGAAGTTTGTCGTGTTGAAATTGTCATGAGAGTGCTTTCATTATTGAGGTCATTAATTCATTACGCGGAATAGTCGACTGCTGATCTTCAGATCTCAAGGGTCGCAAAACAAAAGACTGTGCTTCAACTTCATCTGATCCAATGATGATGGCGATCTTGGCGCCGCTCTTGTCGGCAGCTTTCATTTGGCTTTTCATACTGCGATTCTCAAATGAGCGATCACTCGAAATTCCAGCCTCTCGAAGTTGTTGAGTAATCACCAGTGCTTCAAGGCCACCCGTAGTGTCTACGACGAAGACATCAACACTCGTCTGAGTTGCTGCAAAGACGCTTTCATCATCACAGGCAAGCAAGGTTCGATCTAGACCGAGAGCGAATCCGATTCCGCCAGTTGCCGGACCACCTAGATCTTCAACGAGGCCGTCATAACGACCACCGCCACCGATGGCATTCTGTGCAGAGTCGAGAGTTCCGCCAACAAACTCAAAAGTTGTATGGCGGTAATAATCGAGTCCTCGGACCAATTTTTCATTCACGACGAAGGGAATGTCGAGTGCCTGTAAACCAGACTGAACTGTTTCAAAATGCAAACGGGCGGCATCGCTATAAAACTCAGAGATTTTTGGAGCGCCAGCAATTACTTCGCCGTCTTCGGGACGCTTTGAGTCAAGCACCCGAAGAGCATTCTTGGCGAGCGTGGTTTTACTGGCATCAGAAAGACGATCAATATTGTTAGTGAAGTAAGTCTGCAAAGCGGTCACGAATCGCTGGCGATTCTCGGGCTCGCCCAAGCTATTGAGGTGTAGATGCACCTGCTGCAGTCCAAGACGTTTGAAAAAGTTCCAACCGAGGGCGATGACTTCTACGTCAAGATACGGGTCGTTGGCTCCAAGGACTTCAATGCCGACTTGGTCAAATTGTCGGTAACGACCACGCTGGGGACGTTCGTATCGGAAGTTCGGTCCGGAGTACCAAACTTTCCAGGGTGTGGCGGGTCGGTGCTGAACAAACGCACGGCACACACTGGCGGTTTGTTCTGGTCTGAGGGCCACATGTCGTTCGCCCTTATCGATGAAGTCGTACATCTCTTTCGTCACGATGTCGGTTGCTTCGCCGACCCGATGAAAGACACCGATGTCTTCAAGCAACGGGGGGATGATTTGACCATAACCAGCCGCGGTGACCGTCTCGGCGAATGTCGCCACGAACCGCCGCCAACGGGCAGATTCGGGAGGAAGGATGTCGCGCATCCCTGGGCTGGTTTGAAACTCGGGCACGAGTACTCAGGCTAGCGGTCAATGGGTCATGCCTTCGGGAGATTAGGCCCCACCCAACGCTGTGAACGAAGGAAAATGAGTCACTCGTCGTCGTCGTCAAGGGGTCGGCCGGTGCCAGATCGGTAGGCATCGTAGACACCATCAATCTTCTTGATAGTGCGTAGAACCGAATCAAGGTGTCCGGGGTCGGCGAGTTCAAATTCAAAGCGCATTTTCGCGACCCGGTCTCCCCCGGTGTGGGTGCTACAAGCCACGATATTGACGTGTTGTTCAGATAGTTCATTGGCCACATCGCGCAGTAATCGAGAACGATCAAGGGCGACAACTTCAACGCTGGCACGAAAGACAGTTCCGGTCGAAGAGCCATCCCATTCAACGTCAACAAGGCGTGACGATTGATCATCTGCGAATGTTCCAGCGTTCGCACAATCTGAACGGTGGATGCTCACCCCGCGCCCGCGAGTAATGAATCCTAAAATCTCGTCTCCAGGTACAGGAGTGCAACATTTAGATAATCGCACCAGGACATCATCAAAGCCTTCGACATGAATTCCGACGTTGCTATTTCCGCGTCGTCGCAGATCGTCTGGTCGTAAGACCGATGCTGGTAAGCGTTCCTCTGAGTCTGAGTCTTCAAAACGGGCAGCAATTCTTTGTGCGAATTGTGCAGCTTCAACATGTCCTTCGCCGATCGCCGCGAGCAAGGTGTCAAGGTCGAGGTAATTCAACGATTCCATTTCGGAAGTTAAATGAGAACTCTCCATCACTCGGTTGACAGGTAGTCGCACCCGACGAAGTTCTTTCGACAAATCTTCGCGACCTGCTTCAATGAGGTCTTCACGTTTCTCTCGCGAGAACCACTGCTTGACTTTGTTGCGGGCTTTAGGCGAAGAAATGAATTCAAGCCACTCACGTGATGGACTAGCCGATTCAACTTTTGAGGTAAAGATTTCGCAAGTATCACCAGATTTCAACTGATGCGTCAAAGGTACTAGTCGCCCATTGACGCGAGCACCTATGCAGGCATTACCGATCGCCGTGTGAACTGAATACGCAAAGTCAACGGGACACGAACCGAGCGGTAAAGCAATCACGCGACCTTTTGGAGTGAACACAAAGATTTCATCTTGGTCAAGATCAGTCTTCAGACTCTCCATGAATTGGGCTGGATCGGCAATGTCGCTTTGCCAATCGATGATGCGGTTCAACCAATCAATGTCGGGGGTCTCGTTGTCATCTTTGTAAGCCCAATGGGCGGCGACTCCCCATTCGGCACGCTGGTGCATTTCGCGAGTTCGGATTTGAATTTCAAGAGGCTTGCCACCTGGTCCAATCACTGTGGTGTGCAAACTTTGGTACAGGTTGAATTTCGGCATGGCTACGTAGTCCTTGAATCGCCCAACGATGGGCTTCCAAGTGCCGTGAATACAACCCAACGCTGCGTAGCAATCCTTCACCGAATCAACAACTACACGAATTGCAACGATGTCAAAGATCTCGTCGAATTCTTTACCCTTTTGAATCATCTTTTCGTAGATGCTCCACAAGTGTTTTCCGCGACCGGTGACATCAGCGTCGATGTTGAGGTCAATCAACTTGGTGCGAACATCAGACATCGCCTTGGCCAAATACACATCGCGTTCGGGACTTCGACTGCTGACTAAGTGGTCTAGTTCGGCATATCTTTTTGGGTACATGGAGGCAAAAGCCAAGTCTTCAAGTTGTTGTTTGAGACCTTGCATTCCGAGGCGATGGGCAAGCGGAGCGTAGATGTCAAGGGTTTCACTGGCGATGCGTTGTTGCTTTTCAACAGGCATGGCTGCAATGGTGCGCATATTGTGTAGACGATCGGCCAACTTGATAATCAGGACTCGTAAGTCTTTGGCCATGGCGACCAGCATTTTTCGCATGGTCGCTGCTTGTTGCTCTTCTTTGGAGTCAAAGCGAATTCGATCAAGTTTGGTGACGCCATCAACGATGGCGGCTACTTCTGGTCCGAAATCGCGGTCGACATCAGCCACCGTAATATCGGTGTCCTCGACCGCATCGTGCAACAAGGCCGCGATCACGGTGGTCTCATCAAGTCCGATATCGGCGACAATTTTGGCAACGGCAAGAGGGTGGTTGATATACCCCTCTCCGCTCTTTCGGGTTTGTTGCGAGTGAGCCGCTCGAGCAGTCTCAAAGGCTTTAGTCATTAACGCGGTTGAGGCCTTGGGATGACGGCGTCGGAAAGAGAGTAGAACTGGGGCCATTTCGTCGTCGGTTGAACTATGTTGACGCCTCCAAGGGAGAAGACGAGTCACCGTGGCCATGGGCTAAGTATCGCAGGAAGAATCGATGAACGGGTGGTTTTGGTCGTCCCGCTGGCGAACGTGGCTAGTAGGTAAAGAGCGACTCGACGGTGATTCCATCAAGCTTGGCTCGGCCTTCAAGGAATGGAAGTTCAATGAGCACCGCTAAAGCCACGATGTCTCCCCCGAGTGCTGACACCAAACGACATGTAGCGGCTGCGGTACCACCTGTTGCTAGAACATCGTCAACAACCAAGATGCGCTCACCAGGATGAATGGCATCTCGGTGAATCTCTAGCTTGTCGGAGCCGTATTCAAGGTCGTATTCCTCGCGAACAACGGCCCAGGGAAGTTTTCCGGCTTTACGTACGGGAACAAAACCAGCACCCAAGGCGACCGCTATTGGAGCGCCAAGAATGAAGCCACGAGCTTCGACACCAATGACCCGCTGAATATTGGCGTCAACAAAGCGGGCTGCGATCTTTGAAATCGCCTCATTAAATGCCGGTCCGTCACCAAGCAATGGAGTGATATCGCGAAATGTGACTCCAGGATTCGGATAGTCCGGAATGGAACGAATGAACTCTTGCATCGAATCAATACTCACGATGAACGACGACGCTTCTTGCGCGGTCGTGGCGGATGCGTCAGTAATGCCGTTGACGACAGGGACGTCTGTGGTGACGACAACGCTGACTCAGCGTCATCGGTCTGGCGTCGAACTGACTTAGCTCCAGTTGCCCCACCTGAGATAACCATATGGGCGAGTTCTGCACCAGTGGCATGATCGCCAATGAGGTTCTTGTAGCGAGTTTCACGCTGTTTGAAAATTGCCAACAATGGTGTCGCGATGTAGATCGATGAATATGAACCTGTCAACAAACCGACGAGCAAAGCAATGGCGAATTCGCGCAATGCGATTGCGCCAAAGACACCAGATCCGAGAACCAACAATGACAACACTGGTAAAACTGCGGCCAATGACGTGTTCAGCGAACGCATGAGTACTTGGTTCATTGAAACATTGGTGATGTCAGCCATTGATGTGCGTGACACTCCAAACTTCTCAATGTTGTCCTTGACCTTGTCAAACACCACGATGGTGTCGTACAACGAGAAACCAAGAATTGTCAAGAAGGCGACGACAGTTGCCGGGGTCACCTCAAAGCCAATAATTGAGTAGATGCCCACGCTGATCAAGACGTCATGCAACATTGCGAAAATAGCGGCTATTGCCATGCGCCACTCAAAACGCCACGCGATATAGATGCCGACCAAAACCATGAAGGCGATCAAGGCGCGGATGGCCTTTTCGGTGATTGCACGTCCCCAAGATGAACTCACCGAGCTCACCGAAACATCGTTGACGTCGACATCCGCTTTGCTTGCTAGGTCGCTTTGCACTTTGGCGCGAACCTCTGAAGTTTGGTCACCAACTTGGATTCGGATTGATGTGGTCGTTCCGCTGGTCAAGTTTTGCACTTTGGCGTTTTCGGTTGGAACACCGTTGTCCTCAAGAACAGATCGCGCCGCCTCGATGTCCATCGTTGCGCTGCTCGGTACCTGCCAAGCGACACCACCTTCAAAGTCAATACCGAGGTTGAGTCCACGGGTAAACAATGATCCCAAGGTCAGCAAGATCAAAATAATGGAAATTGCGAAACCAATTTTTCGCTTTCCAAAGAAGTCGAAAGACGTTTCTCCGTGGTACAGACGCCCAAAAATTCCGCGACGGGAAGTGACGAGGTCGTTGCTCATGCCGCACCTCCAGTTGCATTCACAGTGTTATCAATACCAAAGAGTCGACCGCGTTGGAAGCGTTTCGTTCGAGCGATCATCAACATTGTTGGTCGGGTGAAGAACCAGGCAATGACGATGTCACACAAAGTCGACAATCCGAGGAAGAAGGCGAAACCACGAACAGAACCGACCGTGAGATACCACAAGGTGAAAGCACCGATGAGCGACACGATGTCGGCTGCCAGAATTGTTCTCCAAGCTGACTTGAATCCACGCTCAGCAGAGTTCTTCAGCGTGCGACCCGATTTAAGTTCGTCTTTCAACTTTTCAAAGAACACCACGTAGGAGTCAATGGTGACGCCAACGGACACGATGATTCCAGCGATACCGGCCAAACTCAACGCCAGTCCGTTGGTTGTAGAAAGTAGTGAAATCACGTTCCATTGAACGAGGCCAGACAACGTGATTCCGAAGACAACAATGAGGGCAAGAAGTCGGTAATACAGAATCATGAAGAGCAACACCAGAAGGACGCCGATCAAACCAGAAACGATGGCGGCATTCAGTGAATCTTCGCCCAAAGTCGGTGAAACGATCTGGACGGCTTGCACTTCGAGGCGAACTGGCAAGGCTCCACTCTTCAGAACGCGAGCCAAATCTTTAGCTTCCGATTCCTTAAAGTTGCCGGTGATGTCAACTCCGCCCGAGAATGACGGTTGGTTGACGCTCGGGGCTGATTGCACAACACCGTCAAGGACGATCGCCATACGACCCGTTGGGCAAGTTGTTGACTTGGCATAACACTGGGCAGCACCGACATTCCAGAGATCAGCGCCAGTGATTCCGCTCTTCAGAGTGACACGGACTCCCCAACCGCCCGAGATGATGTCGGCCTGAGCGTCGTTATTGAAAACTTCGCCTGTCGCAAATGACGGTCCGAGTTGATAGATCTCTGAACCATCAGTGTTTTGCACGACGACAGTGGCATTCGGGTCTGCTGGGTCGCCCATTTCCATGGGGGCTGTCGTTGAGTCGGTGACATCGGTTCCACTGGGGTTTTCAGAACCAAGTGGAACATCGGTTCCCGACGGAAGCGACGTTGACGAATCTGTTGTCACAACAGTGGTGACTGGAACAGTTGTTGAGCCATCGGTTGGAACTGATGTCGCGGCTCGGGGGAATGTGCGCGATGGTCCACCGGGTGCAGTTGTCGTTACCGCGAGTGATGTTGTTGCCACTGGCAAAGTCGTTGAAATCGATGTCGAATCTGATGTTGAAGTAGACGTTGTCACACCATCAGCGAGGGTGGTTGATGAACCGTCAGCAACAGTTGTACTTGAAGTATCAACTGGTGTGTTCGGAGCGGCCAACAGAACTGGGCGAAGCAAAACCGCTCCGGTTACTTGGACCAGACGAAGTGCCTCATCTTGGTTGTCAACGCCAGGCAAGTTGACAACAATCGCGTCACCTTGTCGAATAATCTCGGGTTCGGCGACTCCGAGCGAGTCAACACGCTCACGAATACGCTCAACAGCAAGATCGAGGCTGACGGAATCGTACTCGCCAACTGGCTCTTGAGTAACCGAAATTCCGCCCTTCAGGTCGAGGCCGAGTGCAGGCGTGTTGTCAGCAACGAGGTTGCCAGCGAAAGAACCGAATACAACTACTAAAAGTCCAACCAGGGAAATAACAAGACGACGAGTCATAGCAGTTGAAGTCACTCGCTGTCAGGTTCAGTCGACCCAGTGGCGATATCTCCACCAGCTGGTTCGACAGCAGGATTAATTCGGCGCAAGAGCGAAGAGCGTGACACGCGGATCTCGGTACCTTCGGCAATTTCCAGCCAAACAATGTCACCGTCGATGGCGTTCACGAAACCAAAAATTCCAGCGTTCGTGATGACTTCGTCACCTTCGCCGATGGCACGCTGCAACTCTTGGGTCTCCTTGAGTCGTCGACGCTGTGGGCGAATCATGAGAAAGTACATCGCGGCACCGATGGCGCCCATGAAGAGCAACGTCACGAGGAAACTTCCACCGCTATTTTGGTTTTCAGAAGCGGCGGCGAATACAGAGGATAAAGACTGAAGAGTAGACATGAATTTCCCTAGGTTCGAGGGTTGAATAACCCGTAGAACTCTAGTCCGTGGGGCACCAATTTGGGGACTCACCACGGCCCAAAATGGCTCTTTTCAGGTGTCTAACCCCAAATAGTCAGAATTTCTTGGCGCAAAATGTGCAGACGACCCTGACTGATCGCCTCTCGCATGTCTTTCATCAGATTGAGCGTAAACGCGATGTTATGCACACTTAGTAAACGGGCTGCGGTCGGCTCGTTGACCTGAAAGAGATGGCGCAGGTATCCCCTGCTGTGTCGCTGGCATACATCGCACGAGCACGCGGCATCAATCGGGTCTTCGCTGAGTGCGTGGCGTTGATTTTTGATGTGTAGTTTCCCGGTGCTCGTGAGGGCGGTGCCATGTCGGCCAATACGTGTCTGCATGACACAGTCAAACTGGTCAACCCCAAGCCAAACCGCTTCAACCAATGAAGCGGGATCGCCAACGCCCATCAAATACCGCGGGCGGTCCGTAGGTAGATGAGCGATTGCCGAAGCCAAGGCGGGAATCATTTCCTCGCGAGTCTCCCCGACTGATAAACCGCCGATGCCATAACCGTCAAAACCAGACCGATCACCCGTAGTGATTGCGACCGTTCGTTGAGCACTCTCGGCCCGCATGGCGATGTCGGTTCCGCCTTGGACAATGCCGAATAAAGCCTGATCGTTTCGTTGGTGTGCAGTATGGGCGCGTTGTGCCCACATTGATGTTCTTTCTAGGGCCAGTCGAATCACTGCCTGCGGCGAAGGCAACGGCGCACACACATCAAGCACCATTTGAATATCTGCGCCGAGCAACTCTTGAGTTGCAACTGCTGACTCGGGTGTAAAGCGGTGGCTACTTCCGTCATAGGTTGATTTGAAAGTGACTCCGTCGTCATCAACTTTTGGATTGAGTGAGAAAACTTGGAAGCCGCCAGAGTCAGTCAAGGTCAGACCGCGCCAACCAGCGAACTTGGCGAGCCCACCAAAGTGTGCGACAGTTTCGGCACCGGGACGCAACATGAGGTGATAGGTGTTTCCCAAAACGATTTCCGCGCCAAGATTTTCATAGTCAGCAGCGCTGAGATACTTAATGGCTCCGCGAGTACCGACTGGCATGAACGTCGGAAACTGGTACGAACCCTTTGCCGTCTTCGCTACTCCGGTTCGCGCTGCACCTTCAGTTGCAGTGATATCTAGCTTGACGGGATGCATCTTTAACTCTCTTCGGCGTGACGGTTGAGCAACATGGTGTCGCCTAGGGACAAGAAACGGTAGCCATTTTCGAGCGCGGATGCGTAGATGTCGCGCCAACGGTCACCGACAAAAGCATCAATCATCAACAACAACGTGGTTTTCGGTAAGTGGAAGTTGGTCATCATGAGATCAACGCACTGCCAGTCAAAACCGCGGTGAATAAAAAGGTTGGTACGCCCAGATAATTCGTGACGCGACGCCGCGCTTTCGAGTGCCCGTACTGCCGTTGTGCCGACGGCAACCACGCGTTTGGCATCGTGAACTTTGGCCATGACTTCTTCACTGACTGAGTAGTACTCAGTATGCATTTTGTGGTCAAGAGGATTGTCAGTCTGAATAGGTTGAAATGTGTCAAGTCCAACAACTAACTCAACCCGAGCGAAATCAATGTTTTGATCGCTCAGGGTCTGTAATAGATCTGGCGTGAAATGCAGTCCCGCAGTTGGCGCAGCGGCTGAAGCGGGACGCCGTGAGTAGACCGTTTGGTAACGCTCGGTTTGTGGAAGCGATGTTGTGATGTACGGGGGTAATGGGATCTCGCCGATACGGTCAAGAAAGCTCAATACGTCATCGGTGAAACACAGTTCGATTTCAAAGGAGTCACCACTTTCGAGGCGACCGTGAAAAATACATTCACTGCCCGTGTCAAAATGGCGCAGCACCTCTCCATCTTTGAGTTTCCCTCCAGGTTTGACCAGTGCCGACCAACGACGTGAATTGGTGGTCAATGGGTCAAGAAGTAGCACCTCAACGTTTCCGCCACTTGCTCGATTCAGGCGCAGTCGTCCGGGAATGACTCGGGTGTCGTTGACAACGAGTAAATCACCTGGTTGCAAATACTCAGGAAGGTCAAAAACCTGGCGGTGAGCAATAGATGCGATTCCAACACGACGACCTTGATCAACTAACAATCGAGCATGATCACGCGGTTCCGCGGGAACTTGTGCAATCCGAGCAACGGGAAGTTCGTAATCAAAATCAGACAGTCGCACCGGCTGAATTCTAGGAGAATAATCCAGGAACTTGCTGAGGTGCAGTGAGGCCGAGGTGGGCCCAGGCCGCAGGCATAGCAACGCGGCCGCGTGGTGTGCGCGCAATAAAGCCTTGCTGAATCAAAAATGGCTCGTACACATCTTCAACTGTTTCTGGCTGTTCACCGATACCGATAGCCAATGTTGAAAGTCCGACTGGTCCCCCATTGAACTGCTGACACAACGACGACAGAATCGCACGATCAACCTTGTCAAGGCCGCGGTGATCGACGCCAAAGACTGCGAGACCTTCATCAGCAATAGCGCCAGTGATCTTGCCGTCGCCGCGTACTTCGGCAAAGTCTCGGACTCGACGAAGTAAGCGATTCGCGATACGCGGTGTTCCTCGACTTCGTCGTGCTATCTGATGTGATCCGTCTTCATCAATTGAAACATCAAGGATGCCTGCGGCACGCCGCACAATGGCATGGAGTTCATCGTCGTCGTAGTAATCAAGACGAGCCACTAATCCGAAGCGGTCACGTAATGGTCCGGTGATCATTCCGGTACGAGTTGTTGCACCGACCAATGTGAATCGTGGTAACGCCAATCGAATACTTGATGCGGCCGGACCTTTACCGACCACGATGTCGAGTTTGAAGTCCTCCATGGCGGGATACAAAATTTCTTCAACGACTCGGCTGAGGCGATGAATTTCGTCAATGAACAAAACATCGGATGGTTCAAGTTTCGTCAATATCGCCGCGAGGTCGCCGGCCCGTTCAAGTGCAGGACCTGATGTGATGTGTAGGCGCACACCCATTTCGGCCGCAATGATGCTTGACAAGGTGGTCTTTCCCAAGCCTGGGGGCCCGGCGAATAAGAGATGGTCAGCCGCTTCGCCACGACGACGTGCAGCCTCAAGAACAATGCCCAACTTCTCTTTCAGTTCACGTTGCCCGATGAACTCTTCAAGATGTTTTGGCCGAAGACCAGACTCATCAGATTCTTCAACGACATCACTAATTTGTGGATCAAGAAATTCATCCCGCACGACGGGCTCCAAGCGCTTGTAGTGCATCTCGTAACAGGGTCTCGGCGCCATCTTGGACTGATACATCGCGGAGTACTTCGCGAATTTCTGATTCGATGTAGCCAAGACCTAACAAGGCTTCACGAACATCGGAAATCACGCTCGGTCTCGTGCCGTTGGATGGTTCGTGATTGTCAAGAATGGGTAACGACAATCGGTTCTTGAGTTCAATGAGCAATCGCTCGGCCGTCTTCTTGCCGACACCTGGAACCATCGTGAGGGCGGCTAGGTCTGATGACGCGACAACTTCAAACAACGCAACCGGTGAGAGAGTTCCAAGAACAGCCATCGCCAGTGAAGGACCAACTCCATGTGTAGCCAACAGAATCTGGAATGTGTTTTTCTCATCGCGCGTTAGAAATCCGAAGAGGGTTTGTGCGTCTTCGCGAATGTGATGATGGATGTAGAGAAAAGCCGGTGATGTCGGCTCAAGCTCGGCCAAAGTCCGAGGCGTGACGGTTACGAGATAACCGACACCACTGACTTCAATCAGCGTTGTTCCTTCGCCGTGGCGTTCGAGAACTGTTCCGCGCAATGAACCGATCATGTCAGACACACATTCATGTCACGCATTTCAGACGCACTAGGCATTTCAGGCATATCAGGCTGACTTTCGACTACGGGCTCGCCCGTGAATTGACTCGGCTCCAGCAGCGATGAGCTTTTGATGCATGGGTGCGACGGCTAGGTGACACAATGCCAATGCGGCGGCGTCGGCGGCGTCGGCGGGTTGCGGTAGCGATTTCAGCCCGAGTCGAACCTGCACCATTCGCTGCACCTGCAACTTGTCGGCACCTCCCCAACCAGTGATCGTTTCTTTGACCTGATTTGGGGTGTATTGAACCACAGTGCACCCAGCAGCGGATGCCAGCGCGAGAGCCAGGCCACTGGCCTGCCCGACACTCATGGCCGTTCGTACATTGACCTGAAAAAATAGTTGTTCAACGACCACTGTTTGCGGTTCAAACTCTTGGAGAAGATCGCTGATATCGCGATGCAGGCAGGCAAGTCGCTCGGGTAAGGGCATCGTTGGTGGAGTTCGTAGGACCCCAAGTGAGACGGCGTTGGCCTGCTGAGCGCCGAGAGCGTCGATAACGGCATAACCACAACGAGTCAAGCCAGGGTCTATCCCGAGGACACGGTGCACGGTTCGCTTCGTCATCGTGGGGTCGCTCGGTACGAACATGCGTACGATCATAACGGATTGATCGCCCCATGTCGTGGAACATGGCATTGTTGAGCATGCGTAGAGAACGAAACTTCAGCCAAATGACTGCTCTGTCGGTGTTGGTGATCGGGCTAGTCGCCTCATTGGCGGCCTGTTCAGGATCCTCGGACTCCGGTTCATTTGCCTCAACGACAGATCCTTCCACGGACTCCCCCGAAGATAGTTCTGCTCCCGAGAGTCCAGTCGATGGCGCAGACACCGTCCTACCCACTTGTGAACAGTCCGGTGTGTTGACGTGCTTATTGCCGTGGCCCGACAATCGACTAACCGTCGCAGATTCAAGCATGCCAACAGGTCGCCGTTTGGCCATTCCAGGCGACGCCACCCCTGTCAACGTTGACGGGATAGCTATCGATGTCACAGATCAAAATCGTGGTGATGGATTCTCACCAAACTCAGTCATCATTTTTTCTGCGCCTGATGTTGACTTAGAAAAAAGCGGCCTACCTGACTCAACTGAGATTGAAAATTCGCTGACTGACTCAAGTCCGGTTTCGTTGCGCGATATTGACTCGGACACCGATTGGCCGTTTTGGGGAGAGCTAGATAAGTCAGGATTAGTCACCCTTCGTCCAGCTGTTGCCTTAACAGAGGGCCATACATATCAGGTAACGATTGGGGACCTTGTTAATAGTCAGGACCAACCAGTCGATATTGATCTGAACAGTCGTCAATGGAGTTTCACGGTTGCAAGCGAAGAATCGCTATCTAGTCGATTGCTTTTCGAACGTTCGGTTGCATACGAACAGATTGGTGATGGCGTTCCGAAATTCACTGTCGACTCGGTAACACCAGGTGATGTTAAAACTGTTAACGGAACCTTAGAGATTCCGAACTTTCTCGACAATGACGGAACACCCGGCGGCAAACTTCTATTTGATGCGTCCGGAAACCCTGCTGTTAATCCTGAGCATCCAATTTACAAAGCTGCTTACCGTTGTGTGATCCCGAATGAGGTTGCGAGTCCAGTGCCAGCGCTGCTCTACGGCCATGGGTTGATGGGCTCACGAGATCAAGTTGATTTCTTCGGTACTTTCGCAGGTCAGGGGATGATTGGGGCATGTGCTGTTGACTGGTTAGGTATGGCAACTGAAGATGTCGCGAACCTCGCCGGGATTTTGGGTGACATGAGTCGATTCAACGAACAAGTTGACCGCATGCTCCAAGGTCACATCGCGTTCCAGATGCTCGGTCGACTGACGAACAGTCCTCTCGGTTTTGTGGCAGATCCAGTTTTCCAAAATGCAAATGGCTCTCCCATTTTGAAAGCTGACTCAACGGTTTTCGTTGGTAATAGTCAAGGCGGAATCTTGGGCGGAGCCGCATCGGCAATTTCAACGGAATGGCGTCGCGCCGTTCTTGGGGTGCCGGGTATGAACTATTCGCTTCTTCTGCCACGGTCAAGTGATTGGCCAGAGTTTCAAGTCATCTTTGACAAGTCCTACACAAAACCCGAGGATCAGATCACCGCGCTGGCACTCATCCAACTTTTGTGGGATCGCGGCGAGAACGGTGGCTATGTGCAACACCTGACATCAAATCCTTACCGAGGAATCGAATCGAAAGACGTATTGTTAGTTGAAGCTTTTGGTGATCATCAAGTGGCCAACATTGGGACGGAGTTATTAGCCCGCACAATCAGTGCCAAAGTGCATTCGCCATCTTTGAAGGATGGTCGAAGTTCATCAAAAACTCCATTCTGGGGAATTGACCCGATTGAGTCGTACCCCTTTGATGGTTCAGCCTTGGTGATTTGGGATTTCGGGACCCCGGCTCCGCCGATAGGCGCTGCTGCTCCATCCCAGCCAGAATTCGGACTCGATCCACACGGCGCGGGAAGCGATGAAGCGCTCGTTCTGGTCCAGGCATTGGGATTCCTGCTCGGTGGACAATTACAGAACGTGTGTGGTGACGGTCCGTGTATCGGTACGCAAATTGACGGCTAGGTCAGTAACGGCAATCAGCACTTTTTGAGAGCTGCTGTGATGTCATCGACCGATCGGAAAGTGAGACCAGCCAACGCACGGTGGGCGTACACAATCTTTCCCTGACGATCAACGACAAAAACACTGCGTCGCGGAAATCCCAACGGTCCGAGTGTTCCGTACAACCCCGCAACCTCTTTGTTGACATCAGCCAACAAAGGGAATTTGAAACCGTGCTTGCCCGAGAATTCTTCGTGGCTCGTCACGTCTTGAGCTGAAATCGCCAGAACCTGTGCGTCAAGTTGTTCAAACTCTGACAGTTCGTTGTTGTACGTATTGAGTTGCTTTGTACATACAGGCGTGTCATCGCCTGGATAGAACACAAGAACCACTGGCTTACCGCTGTAGTCACTCAGTGAGTACGACTGACTAGCCGTGCCGGGTAGTGAAAAGTTAGGTGCTTGATCGCCTACTGAAATGCTCATCCGAGTGACTCCATAATCTCATCGCTGATATCAAAATTGGCATAAACGTCTTGTACGTCATCGTTATCTTCAAGAGCATCCATGACCTTCATGATCTTGGCTGCAGTCTCTGCGTCGGTGACTTCGATGATCGTTGAAGAAACCATAGTTGATTCAGCAGATAGAACTTCAATACCGGCAGTCTCAAGTGCTGTCTTGACGTCGTAGACAGCGTTGGGTTCGCTCAGTATCTTCCACGATGATCCGTCGCGACTGATGTCGTCAGCGCCAGCGTCAAGGGCGAGCAACATGATTTCATCCTCACCGGTGGTACCAGCAACATAAATGACTCCACGGCGGCTGAATTGCCAGCCCACGGCGCCAGGTTCGGCCATCGCCCCACCCAATTTTGAAAAGATGTTACGAACATCAGCACCGGTACGGTTGCGATTGTTGGTCAGGGTGTCAACCAACATGGCGACGCCACCAGGTGCGTAACCCTCGTAGGTAATTGATTCGTAGTTTTCGCCTTGGGCTTCACCAGAACCTCTCTTGACGGCCCGATCAATCGCGTCATTTGTCATCTGGCCTGCTTTGGCTTTTTGAATGACAGTACGCAATGTCGCATTTGAGTTGACATCGCCGCCGCCTTCGCGAGCCGCGACTTCAATCTGGCGAGCGATCTTCGCGAAGAGTTTTCCGCGAGCCTTGTCGGCTGCACCTTTTTTGTGTTTGATTGTCGCCCATTTGGAATGTCCGGACATGGTCTACCTCACCTGTGATGAATTTGATTCGTGAACAATGGAAATGAAGATTTCGTGAACCCGTAAATCAGGAACAAGTTCGGGATGAAATGAACTTGCTAATGCAGTGCCTTGTCGCACCAGCACGGGGTGCCCATTGACTGTCGATAAAACTTCAACGTCGTCGCCAAGCTTTTCAATGATGGGGGCGCGAATAAACAAGGCGTGAAAGGGCAGGTCAAAAGATTCGATGTCTATGTCCTGTTCGAAGGAATCATTTTGTCGACCGTAACCATTTCGGCGAACTTCTATGTCCATTGCGTTCAAAACAATTTGGTCTGGCCGACCGTCAATAATCGACTGTGCCATCATGATCATTCCGGCACAGGTTCCAAATACTGGAAAACCATCGTCTGTTTTTTTGGTCAGAGTTTTCCCAAGTCCCGAAGCAACCAGAAGATTGCTCATCGTGGTACTTTCGCCGCCGGGAATGACCAAACCATTCACTTTGTGAAGGTCGGACTCGGTTTTGACTAAGCGAACGTCGGCGTCAAGAGCGTTCAGATGTTGAACGTGCGCGTCAAACGCTCCTTGCAGAGCAAGGACGCCAATCGTGGCTCGAGCGTTCACCTGGGGGCCTCATTTAGATTGAACCGTTCACCAACCGCGTTCGGCGTAACGCTGATTGATTTCATCCATGCCGATACCGGTCATAGGAGCGCCGAGACCGGCGCTGACCTTGGCCAAAATTTTGGCATCCATGTAGTGCGTCGTTGCTTCAACGATTGCTTTAGCGCGAGCCGCCGGGTTGTCACTCTTGAAAATGCCTGAGCCAACGAAAACTGACTCGGCGCCAAGTTGCATTGCCAACGCCGCGTCAGCCGGAGTTGCTAAGCCACCCGCGCAAAACAGAGGCACGGGAAGTTTGCCAGTCTCGGCGATTTCTTGTACCAGTGAAAGCGGGGCCTGCAGGCGCTTCGCCCATTCAAAAAGTTCGGCCGAATCTGCAGAACCTATTTTTTTGATATCACCGAGAATTGAACGCAGGTGTCGCACAGCTTCAACAACGTTTCCGGTTCCGGCTTCACCCTTTGAGCGAATAAGCGCAGCGCCTTCGCTGATGCGACGAAGGGCTTCTCCCAAGTTGGTAGCGCCACACACGAATGGAGTTGTGAACTTGTACTTATCGATGTGGTGGGCTTCGTCGGCTGGTGTGAGCACTTCGCTTTCGTCGATGAAGTCAACCCCGAGGGCCTGCAAAATCTGGGCTTCAACAAAGTGACCGATGCGCGCCTTGGCCATCACCGGAATCGTGACTGCAGCCTTGATTCCCTCGATCATGTCGGGGTCGCTCATACGGGCGACTCCTCCATCTTTGCGAATGTCAGCCGGAACTCTTTCAAGTGCCATGACAGCACAAGCGCCAGCGTCTTCAGCGATCTTGGCTTGCCCAGGGGTCACCACATCCATGATGACTCCGCCCTTGAGCATTTCGGCGAGGCCCCGCTTAACGGGGAACGAGCCAACTTGAGAAGTATGTGAACTTGAAGACATAACGTCAGGCTAACCGTGAACGACCATGAGTGAGACTTTGTGCCAAGACCGACAAATCAACATCGGTCACGCTGAACTGGGCTGATGAAGCAACTAGGTCAACAGACAATCAGGGCCAGGGTGTTTCGGCGACCGTTGCACCATCAGCAACGACGACGGCCTGCTTCTCGCGAGTGAGTTCCACCCAGGTGCGACCGGGAGTCAAGAGCATTGGCTTTCCAGACGCATCGGTCAAGTTCCAGCCAGATTTGTTGTCAGGACGGTTCCAGGTACCTTCGGTCCAAACACCTTGGGTGAACAACCACGCAACACCAGTTCCGACGGTCTGGGCTTCTGGACTGTTCTTATCTGCTTGACTAAATATGTATTCACAAACGATGACAACGACATTGTCAAGGTTGATTTGAACGCCGTTACTGTCAACATGAGGTTTGGCGTCGTGGTTTCGGATGAACTTGCCGATACCCGCATCCCATTGCCAAGACGCCTTCATATTGCCGTCCATCGTTAGTTTGAGTCCGGTCACCGCAGTGCCCGTTGCACTCGAGCCATCGGTGCGATATGCGAACTGTGGCGGTGGTGTGCCACCACGACCTGCATCAAGTGCCCAAATATTGGTGGTATTTGTGAACAGATTATGCGGAGCTTTTTTATCGGTCGATCGGAAGAACCCACCACCTTTACTGGCAGCTGACGCGCTCATATTGATCAGTTCTGATTTCTGAATGAGTCCAGTCACTGTGGGATTTCCACCGCTCCAAACGAAGAGCGGACGATTGAGTGATGTCACCAAGTTGATGTCCTGGGTACGACCCGAGCGCACCGGACCAACGGGGTCAGAGTCAGTTGAGTGGAAGACGGCAGCAAAGCGCGTCCACTTTTCGACGTTCTCTTCATAGACAATGTCGGCTTCGTTGAGACCAGTTTGCGGGCGGGCGCCTGGGTGATTGTCTATCTTGACAACAATGGCCGGCCGAATGGCGGCGGCTTCGTCAACGATGGGAAGACCATTCAAGGGCATGACCGGAATGGGAATTGTTGTTGTTGTCGTTTCGGCAACCGTTGTTGGAGCTTCGGTATCAGCAACAGTGGTCGGTGCCACTGTAGAAGTAGTCGTCTCAGCAGAATCTCCGCCGCCTCCACAGGCTCCAAGTGAGATTCCGGCGAGGGTTATTGTCAGGGCAAGAAAACGCTTTTGAGATAGTTTCACAGGTCCTTTAATAACGCAATTCGGTCATCAAGTGGTGGATGAGTATCAAACATACGGTGGAAAAAACTCAATTTCCCGCCGTCGCTAACCCCTGAAAGTGGTTGTTCTATCCACATATGCGCAGTGGCCATTGAGGCTGAGTGCGTTGCCGTCTGATCGGCCCGCAATTTCTCTAATGCTGAAATCAGGCCCGGCGGATACCTGGTCATTTGGCACGCCGAGACGTCAGCAAGGGTTTCTCGCTGACGGCTGACCGCGGCCTGCATCGCTTTAGCGATGATTGGCGCCAAGATGAGAAGAACAAAACCAAAGATCGCGAGCGGATTCGCCCCATTGTCGCGGTCGCCGTCGCGAGCCGTACGACCACCGTTCCACCACATCAGGCGAATTCCCAAATCGGTCATCAAGGCAACTGAACCAACCAAAGTCACGGCAATCGTTGAGACCAAAATGTCGTAGTTGCGGATGTGAGACAACTCGTGTGCCACGACGCCTTCAAGTTCCACACGATTGAGTTTTTCTAGTAGTCCGGTCGTGACAGCAATCGCGGCATGTTGAGGGTTGCGGCCAGTGGCAAAGGCATTGGGTGCTGGATCATTGATGATGTACACCCGAGGCTTCGGGAGTCCCCCGGCGATGCATAAACCCTCGACCAAGTTGTGGAGTCGTTGATATGTCGCGGGGTCGGCGGGTACTGCTCGACTGACTGACAGCGCGATTGCATCGGACTTCCAGTACGAGGTCACGGCCATCACGGCGGCAATCACGAGAGCCACGATGCTGGCGGTCGGTCCACCACCGACTAGATAGCCGACGACAACACCTACCAGGACGACCAAGAGAACGAACCCAAAGATCAACGCCGCGCTTCGACGCTTATTAGAGGCAATCTGTTGATACACGAAGATTAAAACTTGACGTTAGGAGCAGTGCGAGCGGCATCTTCGGCTTCAAAGAATTCGCGGTGCGGGAAATTACCCATCTTGGCCACGAGCGCAGTCGGGAAGGTATCAAGCTTGTTGTGGTACTCAAGTACTGAGTCGTTGTAGAACTGGCGAGCGTAGGCCACCCGACTTTCAGTTGACGTGAGTTCTTCTTGCAAGGCCAAGAAATTTTGGTTGGCTTTCAAATCGGGGTAAGCCTCTGACAAAGCAAACAATTGGCGTAGCGCGCCAGTGAGCATGTTGTCTGCTTGCCCCTGTGCTTCTGGTCCAGGACCAGCGGCCATGGCGGCATTACGGGCCGTGATCACTGCCTCGAGCGTGACCTTTTCGTGGGATGCATAACCCTTGACTGTCTCCACCAGATTTGGCACGAGATCCAGACGGCGCTTGAGTTGGACATCGACTTGCGACCAGGCGTTGTCTACTTGGTTACGGCGCCGAATGAGGCCGTTATAGGTGACGACGACGTAAATGGCCAACAAGGCGACGACGGCGATAACGATAAGAGTCATGGGGTCATCCTAGGTTCAAAAATGGGAACCAATCGGTCAATCGGTCAATCGGTCAATCGATCAATCGGACAATTAGTTAAACAGTGACACGGCCACCGCGGGTCATGAAACGGCGCAGACGTTGCCGCCGAGTGGGACGGTGTCGGGACTCCGCGATCACTCGCCGATAAATGTCCACGTATGTTTGGGCCAACTGGACCATAGAAAAGCCACCTGCTCGACTCTGACCATTGCTCACGAGGCGGCGCCTGAGATCTTGGTCGAGCAAAATTCGTCGAAGTGCACTTTCGAGGGCCTGCGGGTCGTTGGGCTCGACGAGAAGAGCATCAACTTCATGAGTCGCCACATTCATATATCCGTCAAGTGCGCTTGCAACGATTGGTGTGGATGCGGCCATTGCTTCAATCAAAACGACTCCAAAACTTTCGCCTCCGAGTGACGGAGCGCAAAAGACGTCGGCTTGGGCCAAGCGCTGAGCTTTTTCCGCATCGCTGATTCTGCCGAGCCAAATCAAACGCGAGTCCCCTGCCCATTCGCGCTTTAGCCGTTCAGTTTCAGGACCTTCCGAAGCAATCCAGATGTCAACGTTGTCGGGCAAAGTGGCGTGAGCCTGTAGGAGAACTTCCAATCCTTTGCGCGGTTCGTGTCGACCACAGAAAAAAACTGATTGACGATCTGACGAGGTTGCAATTCTTGAAGTCGAGAGAAAACGATCCAGTTCAACGCCGTTAGGCAGAATTTGATAATCGCCACCGATATAGCGCTGTGCCAAGAGAACTGCGTCTTTGGAAACGGCAACACGATGATCAATCGCACTGGCAAACCCTTTGAGAGGTGCGCTCAAATACTTGTAACTCAGGCTCTCGCCCGCCGCATGAAATGTTGCAACAATTGGTGCAGTGCGCATCACTAATGCCGTGATGGTTGCACCAGGGGTCAATGGTTCATGTAAATGCAACACGTCAAATTGTTCATCGCGTAAAACTCGGATTGTTCGCAAGGCTGCTGAAGGATCTGGGGCAAGCGGTGCAATCGAACCATTGGCGACAGTGGGTAGTGACTCGCCAATCGGCGTTACAAAGGTGTCGGGCGGAGCGCCATCGCACGGTCCAAGAACTCGCACCTCATGTCCCATTTTGCGCAATGCTCGAGCGAGTCCCATGACCTGCCCCTGGACGCCGCCTGGGGTCGTCAAACTGTACGGACACAGCAATCCAATACGCAGAGGTGACACAGACTCTGAAGGGAGGGCATCGGAGGGTACAGACATGACATCTCCAAACTAGCGAGATCAGATGGGTGCGGAGTGTTCGGCTAACTTCGAGGAATGATGCTTCCCGCCTTATCAATTGTTGCTTCCCCCACCAAGCGGCTTCAGATACTTGAACTTGCAGCAGAAGCCGAACGCCGAGGCTTTCCAGCATTGGCTTGCCCGACTCTTGGCAATGCTTTTGGACTGTGCGTGAGTTTGGCTCATGTGACCCAACGTTTACGTTTTTACACGGCGATTCAAGGTATCTACGGCACTTCTGCGGCTGAAATCGGTTCGATAGCGAGCCATATAGGAGAAGTATCAGGCGGAAGATTCGCGTTAGGACTCGGAGTCAGTCACGAAGCAATGGTCAAGCGTCTCGGCGTCGAAATGGGACCTCCACTGTCGGATATGCGCGCTTTCGTCGACGCTCTACGTAAACAAGAGAAATTTGGCGGTCCTCTCCCCCCGATTTATCTTGCCGCGCTTCGAGATCGCATGCTGGCCTTGGCCTCAGAGATTGGTGAAGGCGCGTTGTGGGCTAATGCGAGTTACAGCAATACGGTCAAGCAGGTTCATCAAGTCTCACGAGAAAAGATTGCTGGAGGCTTTCATCTTGCAAACATGATTCCCACAGTGATTAGCGATGACCGTGAAGCAGCCGCGGCAGTGAACCGTAAAACGATGGCGGTGTACGTTCGACTCCCCAACTATCGAAATTATTGGAAGGCCGCCGGCTACGTCGAAGAGATGGAGGCAATTGAAAGTGCCATTGCCGCCGGCAACCGCGATGATCATTCTGCGTATATGAGTGATGCTTGGCTATCTGACTGCACCTTGTATGGCAACGCTGATGAGGTACGTGACGGTCTGCAGCGTTGGTTTGGCATAGGGGTCGAACCCATCGCCGTGATGTCGAGTACGAGTGGCGGTCAGATCAAGGCTATTAACGAATTATTTGACATCTATTCGTGACCTGATGTCTCTTTTAACCGAGCCGCAGAGTTTCGAGCGGTTCAAGTTTGGCGGCCCGTCGTGCCGGATAGAGACCCGCAAGAATTGAAATCGTTATCGCCAAAATGATCCCCGCTGGGGCTAACCACGATGCCATCACGAAGACCCAACCGGCGATAGACGCACCCACAAAAATTGCCAACATACCTAGCAGGACACCGAGTATTCCGCCAATCACACCGACGACGATGGCTTCAAATAAGAATTGAACAGCGATGATATTGCGAGTGTGCCCGAGTGCTCGGCGGATACCAATTTCGGCCGAGCGTTGGATCACCGAGATGGACATCACATTGGCGATTCCAAGGCCACCAACGATAATCGCGAGGAGTCCCATCGAGATCACGATCATCTGCAGTTGACGATCACTTTGGGCCGCTAGCTCCAAAGCTTCACTCTTGATGTCGGTCGTGATTTCTTGTGGTCCACCTAGATTGACTGCCGTCTTCAGTGCTTCAGAAGTTTCGGATTCGGTACCTTCAGTGCAACGCACATACATCTTGTTGGGCTCAACCTCATCATCCAGAAAATCGATTTCAGCACGAGCGAATGAAATGAAGACCGCGTTGTCAAAACCAGGCTCAAGTTCAACCGAATCCAAAATTCCGATGACACCATATGGAATTCCGGCTAATTCAATGGTGCGATTTTCTCCGGGTAACACATCAAATTCACGTGCCAATCCAACTCCGATAACTGCAGCCCGGACCTCACTGTCCTCGTCAAATTGGTTGATCCAGCGACCAGACACAAGATTTACTTGCAACACCGCTGGCAAATTACTGTCAGCGGCTAGTACCGGAATCGGAATCGTCTCAAACTTTTCACGAGCCTCTGTATACGGGGTCACCACGATGTTGGACAATTCAACTACGGCTGAAACTTTCTCGACTGTTTTTACGGTGAGCGCACGTTCAACCGCATCAGTGGGAAGCGTTGGATTTTGACCGCCAAATGAACTTGACGCGGCCGCCTCAATCAGGTTGGTGCCAAGTTTTGACACCTTTTGCTTTAAGTCTCCTTTGGCTGAATCGGTGAGTCCCACTGACGCAATGATGGCGGCGACGCCGATCATGGGTCCGAGCAGAAGTAACAGGGTGCGCACCTTACGCGCAAGCAAACCGGTGAATGCAACTCGAACGAGATCTTTGAAGGTACTCATGAGCGCATTACCTCATCGGAGACGATTCCGCCGTCGAGCATAGATACTTTTCGTGCTGCTGAATTCGCGATGTTTGTATCGTGAGTCACGATGACGACTGCGCGCTCTGAAGAGCGAAGGCCCGACAATATTTCCATCACATTGGCCGCATTTTTGGTATCAAGTGCACCTGTGGGTTCATCAGCTAAAAGAATTTTCGGTTCGGTCACGAGCGCGCGAGCCAGAGCAACGCGCTGTTGTTCACCACCAGAAAGTTGAACAGGTCGATGGTCAGCGCGTCGCCCTAGACCAACGCGCTCAAGCGATGCCATGGCACGTTCGCGTCTCTCGGCAGGTTTCAGCGAACGATACAAGAGCGCGGTTTCAACATTCCCGAGGGCATCGAGGTGTGGGATTAAATGGAATTGCTGGAAAACAAATCCGATACTTTTTCCACGAACACGGGTTCGCGCGGCATCAGCAAGTCGAGTGACTTCTTCATCGCCAACAGTGATTGTGCCTTCGGTTGGAACATCGAGACACCCGAGAAGTCCGAGCATCGTTGATTTTCCTGAACCCGATGGACCGACGATCGAGACGAAGTCGCCGGCGCGGATGACTAATGAAACATCACGTAATGCCCATACTGCAGCTTCTCCAGATCCGTACACCCGAGATACATGACTCAGTTCCATCAAGATTGGAAGATCTGACGAATGCGCCGAAGTCGATGCGTTCATGGCAAAAGGGTCTCGTCAATCTTGCTTATGCCGCTGAGGCGACATCGCCCGAAGCAATATCGACGACGACAAGTTCGTCACCATTGAGGCCATCTTCGATCTCGACCCATTCGCCATCGATCAAACCGATTGTCACTTTGACGCGGGTGATGGTGCCAGCGTCATTGACGATTCGCACCTCATCGCCATCGGCAGAACGCAGGACAGCAGCAACGGGGACAGCGAGGACTTGTAGAGCCTCGTCAAGAGTGACGTCAATTGACACCGTCGCTCCGTCAACAGCACTGAATTCACCTGAAACAGTAATTGTTCCTTCGTACAATTCTTCGCCAGCGGATCCGACAGTCGCACTATCGCCTAGTTCAGAAATTGTTCCTGGAAGTATTTGACCTCCAACTTTGAGATCAACTGAAACAGCTTGTCCAACTACGAGTTCAGCGCGATCGGTTGGGCTGACCTTCATCGTAATTGTGAACTGTGGTTCAGTCAGGCTGAGAACGACATTTCCCTGAAGGACAAACTCGCCTTCATCGACCTCAACCTTGCCGATACGCGCTGGCCAGTCAGCGACGAGCATGTCGGATGGTTTGAATACGACGTCATCGTTGATCACGTTGATCGGCACTGTCACGCTGCTTGATCCGGCCTTTAAAATCACTGTTCCACTGAGTGCTTTGTAGTCGGCTCCGTTTTGCGCCGTACCAGATAGTTGATAGTTGACTGAAGTGTCCTCTGTAACTGGCGCATCAGCAACAATGCGGAACGAACCAGTTCGACCTTCGCCTACTGTTCCTCCCCCAATGAGAGTCAATTCGGGCAAATCACCGCTCTCGATGATCACTTGAGCACTCACGACATCACCGAGGTAGTAGCGCTCTGTTTTGCCTTCAGGTGGCAGATCTGAAGTAACGGTAAATACCAAGTCCTCATCAGATTCAACAGTGTCATCGCGCCGAATTTGAATCTGCACGTCAACGCTGTATGCCCCAGCATTGATGCTGTAGGTGTCGTTGTTCGGTGTCAAGAAGTCAACGTCTTGACTCGCATTGCCCGACAACGTCACATTGAACTTAATGTCGCGATTTGACTTAACCGAAGTGCGAACCGTGAAGGTCACAGTTGAACCTTCGTTAATCGTCTCGCTGCTGGCCTTGACCGTCAGAAGTGGACGAAGTTCGGATCCATTCGCAGGAATCACCACTCGCAATTGATTCGTATTGCCAAGTGCATATGTCGGGTCATTACCGAATTGAGTGGTCATCGCGACCGTGATGTCTTCTTCATCTTCAATCGTATTGTCAACGAAAATCTTTGACGTAAACGATGTCGATAGTTCTCCTGCTCGAATGATTGCACTGCCCAAGATACGGTCGTAATCGTCATCGTTGGCCGGGTCGTCGCCTGGCGTGGCGCTGCCGCCGGTATTTAATGCGATCGTTAAGTCTGAAGTAGGAGCGACATCAGAAGAAATTGTGAACGTGACCGATCCACCTTCGACCACCGTCTCGTTGTCAACCGAAATATTCAAGGTTGGCTTTTGTACTGTCGGACGCAAACTGGAACCGCTTGAGGTCGGTACCGATGGGGTGACGATAAAGGCGGCTGTATTTGATCGACCTACTGAATAGGCAGCACTATTTGGTGCCAGTGAGACGGTGATGGTCTCATCGTTTTCGTTACTTGAACCGCTGTAGCCACGATCAAATTGCCACTTAGCCAAAGCAGTACGAGTTTCTTCCGTGAACAGTGTGTCAACGGACCGAATTGCGTAGCCCCCATCATTGAGAATCGTCTCAAGTTGAAGAACATCTGGTCCGACACTGCCAACGTTGAGTTCACGATAAAACGAAAAATCTCCAGGAACCGCGACTGCTGTCCGTCCGTCTAGTGCAAAAACTCCATCACCGATTTCAACGGTGTCGCCGTCTACAACATTTATCTGACTAACTTTGCCGTCCACTGCTGAGTTGATCTTCTTGGTCTCATCGCGACGTACCTCTCCGGTCACGGTAAGAACATCAGAAAGATCGCGTCGTTCAACAGCACGCGGAGTGATCAACAATGCATTGTTGGTGGATGTTCCACCGGACTGCCGTCCTATGAATACTGCAACTCCGACGACGGCCACGAGACCGATGACAAGTGAAATCTTTTTGATATTGGACATTTAGGCTCCGTTTTCAATGGCGTCGTTGATGCCGGTCTCGGTGAGGCATTGATCTAAATCACGCTGGTTCAAATCGCCGTCTGCACTTTGAAACTGTGTTGGGTTAATGAGTCCAGCAGAGTCAATTGACGTTTCAATCTTCCACCCCTTTTTCTTCAGACAATCTGCAAGAAGAACAAAGGCTTCGTTGCGAGTTTTGATCTCATCTGGTTCAAGACTGGCTCTGGTGGTTCCAACTTCTTGGAGAACATTGATGATGTCGCTGCGAGCAGCGCACTTTTGAATGACTTCTAGATACGCGGGGTCCTGGTAGGCAGGGTTATTCGGGTCTTGCAAATCTCCACGAATCGTTTGCCCCGCATCTTTGATACATCCCGAAAATTCAGCGTACGCATCAAATAGTTTCAACTCTGGCGGACGGTTGTCTTGATTGAGAGGAATCGTGTCAGAAGCTGTCTCCCCCGGAGCCAATGAACTTTCGACCTCGTCGACGGATGATTCGAGCGCCGGAACCAAAGTAGAGCGCATTGCGGTGACTTCTTCGGGAGTCATGACCTGAATGGCATCAACATCACGAACCACAGTCGTGGTTTGACCAGCCGAACCACAAGCGGACAGCAAAAGAATTGAAATGCCTAATCCAGTCAGGACTGAAGAACCCCCGTTCATCTTCACCCTGCGAGACTACGACTTCGCGTGCCAAAATGATGAATTGTTCGGAGAAGTAATTGGCTGTAATCGACTACCACATTTACGTCAAGTTGGGTCTGGCGGGCTTGAGTCATGATCATGATTACCTAGATGATCATGACCGTATCCAGGGTCACTTGGCCAATTCGGCTGAAGGAGGTGCCACTGTTCAGGGGCCCGACGAATCAAAATTTCAAGCTCGTAGGCCAAATCCTGGGTAATGCGTTGCACATCTTCGCGAAGTTTGCCGTGGCGTTCACAATTCATGGGCGCCCCGATCACGCCATGGTGTCCGACTCCCCGATCAGTGAAATACGCCGCGGTAGGTAGCAATGCCGCACCAGTACGGAGAGCCAAGGTCGCTGGTCCGGCCGGCAAGTTAGTGCGTTCGCCGAAAAATTCAACCTCAATACCGCCGCCCGTAATGTCACGATCGCTTAGCAAGCACAGAACCTCGTTGTTGCGTAATGACTTCAGCACTGCTGGACCAGCGTCGGGTCCAAGGGGAATAACAGTCATGCCGAATTTACGACGAAGGTCGGCAAACCATTCAAAGAGTTCAGGGGGCTGAATCGGTTCGACCACGACCGTCATTTTGTTACCGAGGTCGGCGGCCCAGCGTCCAGCCCACTCCCAGCCACCTAAATGAGGAAGTGCCAAAATGACACCCTTGCCACGGTCAAGCGCAGGCAACATATTTTCGTAGTAACCCTCAACCGTGAATGAGGCGGCTACTTGCGCATTAGTCAATGTCGGTAAACGAAAACTTTCGAGGTAGTAACGGGCATAACTGTCAAAGACCTGCTGTGTGAGGCGCCGTATTTCAATACTTGATGCGTTAGGTCGAACGCGTCGCATATGCCTTTCGACCATCTTGCGCTTATCGCGCATACCAAGTGACGCTGGCAAGCCAACTAGTGAACCCATGGTCCCAGATAAAAACCCGGGGACGACTTTAGATAAAAGTGAGCCAAGTTTGTAACTGCCGACGACGAGCGTGTCGCTGATTTCCTGACGGGCTGAGAGAGCCATATGGGACAGGTGCGAGCGAGTTTCTACGAACGACGTGAAGTCGGTCTGGGGCGGCGTGACGCGATTGCTGAACGACGACTCTGTCGACGTGTGCGTCGTAATTCAATTCGAGCAGCGGTGATCGGAGCCACTGCGGCTTGTTGCCAAACCTTGATAAATCGTTGAACTGCCGTGACCGTTGTCAGCACCATCATGATCCACATAATCGGAATCAAAAGCGGTGGGAACAACAGGCCAAGACACAAACAGATGATGCGCTCGGCACGTTCCATCAAGCCGCCTTTGGCGGACAGTCCGAGTGATTCTGCTTTCGCGCGCTCGTATGAAATGACTGAACTCATTCCAGAAACTGCGAAAGGCAAAATTGCGAGATGGGGTGATTCGTTGGAAGCGAAGTACCACGCCACACCGCCAAACAAGAGAGCGTCAGTCACCCGATCGACAACTGAGTCAAAAAATGCCCCGCGCTGACTTGAAGTATTGGAAGCTTTGGCAAGCGCTCCATCAAGAAGGTCGGGTAAGGCAGCGAGAATCACGAGCAACAACCCAAGCGACAGATAGCCAGCTCCGATGGCGACAGCGGCGCCACAAGCAATCAGCATTCCCGCAATCGTCAAATGGTCGGGTGTGATTTTTGTTCGACGTAATGTATCGCCGAGGGGTTTGACCGCTCGGTCAACCGTGTTTCGAAAGTGACCGTCAAACATCTTGACAGTCTACGAAAAACAGGGGCTGAGGGACGGCATACGCCACTAGTTGCCCAGTTGAGTGAGTGATTATGACCAATCTTCGAGGTTTTCTTGCGTTAAGTGTTCAACGACCTTGCCGTTTACTGCATCAACCAGCACCAAGCCGCGTCGCGTCGGTGGATCTTCATTGGAGTAACACAAAACTCGCCACGTTGGTCGACTGCGAAAACCGCGCCACACCTGCTGAGCTGAAGCGTGCCCAACGGCAAAGCCAACCGCCTCACTGGCAGCTGCAAGAGCTTCTTGTTCGTCGATCGTCATTCGCCATCCGGAAGTGAGACTCAGCAGACCGAATAGAGACAGCACGACTCCTCCGGCCAACAAACCCGAATTGATGAAGGGACCGTCATTGCCAACGACAACCACTAGCGCAATGATGGCGACGCCAAGTCCAAGGTAGATGTATCCAGGAATTCGCCGACGACTGTTATCGGGAAACTTGTAGACACCGACGAACTCAGACGCATTGAGGTCGGTTGGCAACTGATCGCGAATGTCGTTTGCGTCTGTTGAGTCGTGTTGAGGCGCTTCTTGTTGAGGCATCTTGATCTCCAATAGTTGAGAGGAACTTTACGACGAAGTTCCATACTTCGTCCACGCACGGCGGATTCGGGAGGCGGTTTCGTTGAGAGGTTCAGAAATTGTCTTGGCATTTGCGACCGAAGTCATGAAGTTAGCGTCTCCACGCCAACGAGGAACAATGTGGACATGCAGGTGCTCGCTGACGCTGCCCCCTGCTGCGGGCCCAAGATTGATACCGACGTTGAGCCCGTGGGGGCTGTACTCGCTTTTTAACACTTCACTAGCCGCCGTGACGGTTGACCACAACTCATAACTTTCTTGCGGTGTCAGATCGGCCAAATTGGCTACTTGACGTACCGGAAGAACCATGAGGTGTCCCACTGCATAGGGATAGGCATTGAGAATTGCGAAGACATACTCGCCTCGATGAACAATGTACGTTTCTTCATCGGTCAGACCTGATTCAAGAATCTGCGTAAAGATACTGCTTCCCGATGAATGAGAACCTTCAAACGGATTCGGAAGTGACGACAGGTACTGACTGCGCCACCCAGTCCATAACGCGTCAATCGTCATTTTGCATCAATCTTCGTCGACAGTCACTCAAA
Organism: Ilumatobacteraceae bacterium; assembly: GCA_044355095.1. Lineage (GTDB taxonomy): Bacteria > Actinomycetota > Acidimicrobiia > Acidimicrobiales > Ilumatobacteraceae > Casp-actino8. The sequence continues at coordinate 35,127 of JBIKYT010000001.1, read as the reverse complement.
TCACTGAGTGACTGACCTCTTCGGTGATGCGGCGGGTGAATTCTGATACGGCAACGCCTCGTTCAACTTCGAGTCCTCGGGCATTGACGCCAACCGTTGTCGCAGCAACATCGTCATCGCCCACCACAAGTACATAGGGAGTCTTCTCCATTTTTGCGGTGCGAATTCGTTTGCCAAGTTGATCGTTTGCTTCAACGATCTCTACTCGAATACCAGATGCCAACAATTCTTTGGCGACTTCTTGCGCGTAAGTTTCGTGGGCCTCTGCAACGGGCAAGATTTTTACTTGAACCGGACTCAACCATGTGGGGAAAGCCCCGGCGTAATGCTCGACGAGAACTCCGAAGAAGCGCTCGACGGAACCAAAGAGAGCTCGGTGCAACATGATCGGACGTTGACGTGATCCGTCGGTTGCGACGTATTCAAGATCAAAGCGCTCGGGAAGATTGAAATCGCATTGGATGGTTGAGAGTTGCCAGGTGCGTCCAATGGCATCACGAATATGGATATCAATCTTTGGTCCGTAAAAGGCGGCATCGCCCTCCTTGACGCTGTATTCGACTCCATGAGTTTCAAGCGCAGTCGACAATGCATTGGTCGCCGACTCCCAAATCTCATCAGAGCCCACGTACTTCTCGGGATCTTTAGTTGACAGGTGGAACGAAAAATCTTCAAAACCGAAGGCCTTCAGAACGCTCATCACGAAATCAAGCAGTGAGATGATTTCATCTTGTAGTTGCTCTCGGGTGCAGAAAATGTGGCTGTCATCTTGGGTGAAACCACGAATTCGCATGAGTCCATGCAATGTCCCGGCGCGTTCATAGCGATAAACAGTTCCGAGTTCAAAAAGTCGCAACGGAAGTTCGCGATAACTGCGCTGACGACCACGGAAGATCAGGCAATGCATCGGGCAGTTCATGGGCTTGGGATAGTAGGTGCCGTTATCCATTTCCATGGGCGGATACATACCATCGGCGTAGAAATCAAGGTGGCCAGAAGTCTGGAAAAGCGTGGCGTTTGATAAGTGCGGAGTAAAGACAAATTGATAGCCGCCACTTTGGTGACGAGCGCGGCTGTAGTCCTCCATCAGTTTGCGCACGATGGCCCCTTTGGGGTGCCATACCGCTAAACCACCACCAAGTTCAGTGGGGAAAGACAATAAGTCAAGTTCGACTGCTAAGCGCCGGTGGTCGCGACGTTCGGCCTCTTCAAGGCGATGCAAGTGTTCTTCAAGCGAAGATTTACTCTCCCACGCAGTTCCATAAATTCGTTGGAGAACTGGTCCTTTTTCGTTGCCGCGCCAATACGCCGAAGAAACCTTTTGCAACTTGAAGTGTCCAAGTCGACCAGTGCTTGGAACGTGCGGTCCGAGACAGAGATCAACGAACTCGTCGGTATTGCGATAAATGCTGACGGAGTCCCCCGAGCCACCTACTTCGGCGCTGTCAGTTCCGTCGGCGGATCCCCCGGTCACTCGTTCGATGATTTCGCATTTGTACGGCTGCTCACGAAATAATGCAAGAGCTTCAGCAACCGAAATCTCGGCGCGTACGAACGGTTGATTAGCAGTGATGACCTTGCGCATTTCTGCTTCAACGTTGGCCAAATTATCTTCAGTGAAAACACGGCCCCCTAAATCGAAGTCGTAGTAGAAGCCATTTTCAATTGCCGGGCCGATGGTGTACTTCGCACCCGGATACAAATTCAAGACTGCCTGGGCCATGACATGGGCTGTCGAGTGACGCAACACATGACGGCCTTGGTCTGAATCAACCGTAATGATCTCAACTGAGTCTCCTTGGGTTAACAACTGCGAAAGGTCAACTTGCTGACCATTAACGACACCGGCAATTGCTGCTTTGCCTAAGTTGCGACTGATTGAGGTCGCCAAAGTGAGCACAGTGGAATCATCGGCAATATCGCGCTGGGATCCGTCAGGGAGGGTGATTGATATCTGGGCCATTCCCGACAGTTTACGGGCAATGCCCAAGCGTCACCGTGGGATTTGTGGTGAGAAAGGGTGTTAAGAACTTGAAACGGCCTGCTGGTCTTGAACGTGGCCAACTTTTGCGGTGGTGATGGGTTCAGAATCGGCAGTTTTTCCGGCGTAAACGTTTTTATAAACCTGACCGGTCATTGATTGAACTTCAAACATGACTTCATCAATCATCGACCGCCAAGCCATATGCGGATCAGTCGATGATGTGTAACGCTCGGGTCGTATTGGACGCCCAATCGTGATGGAGCACGAGCGAAAGAGTTTAGGTACTTTGGCGTCAGGTGGTTGGATGTCATCGGTTCCGACGATTCCAACCGGGAAGATTGGGCAACCAATTTTTGTGGCTAATCGTGCAGCACCAGTGCGGCCTTTGTACAAGCACCCGTCGCGACTTCGTGTTCCTTCGGGGAACATGCCAAAAAGTTCGCCCCGAGTCAAAACTCCTTCTGCAGCGTCAAGAGCCGCTTGGCTTTTTTCACCGCCTGAGCGATCAATGGGGATCATTCCCATCATCGGAAAAAGAATCTTGGTCTTCCACGAATCCATATACTCGGCTTTGCCGACAAAAGAAATATTGCGTTGGACAACCAACATCAAAAAGGCGGAATCAAGAAAACTCACATGATTGGGACACAGAATTGCCGGACCAGATTCGGGCAATCGGTCAAGACCAGAAATGTCGATCGACCACAACCGACGAGCAACAGGGGCAAGCGTCGTTCGAGCACGAGTTTGCGCTTTTCCGGCACCTTGTGCTTTCATGGCTGTGATCACCTGCCTCTCGCGAACGCTGAGCGAATCATATGCACAAATGAATCAATAAGCGAGACAAATTCTCGAGCTTGTCGTTCTGCCTGTCGTTCTGCCTGTCGTTCTGTTTACAGTTCAATTCCTAATAACGACGCCGCGTTCTTAGCCGAAAAGCCTTGTGCGACAGCTTGATCAATGGACGCCAACGCTGAGGGCGTGTCTAGATCGTTGTCGAGATGCTCGCGCACCTCGTTCAGCAAGTTTGCGGACTCGGGCGCTTGGATGCTCTTTGACCAATGCTCTAGGCGGTCTCGGGCGACCGGCATCTGGTCATTGGTCCACTCCCACTCAAAGCGGTAGTGGTGATTGATGATGGCCATACGTATCGCGCGAGGATCCCATTCACGACGTAATGCATCAACGAAGACCAAGTTGCCGAGTGATTTGGACATCTTGGCACCATCCATGAACACCATGGCTACGTGCATCCAATGTTTGACGAACGGTGCACCAGTGGCTGCTTCACTCTGCGCCCGTTCACACTCGTGATGCGGGAAGATCAGGTCACTGCCGCCACCGTGTAAGTCAATGGTCTCACCTAGTTCGCGTAGGGCTAACGCGCTGCATTCAATATGCCAACCAGGACGACCAGCTCCCCACACGGCTTCCCACGAAGGTTCGTCGGACGCTGATGGGTGCCATAACACGAAATCAAGTGGATCGCGTTTGTTGGGGTTATCGACATCGCCACCACGTTCGCGGGCGAACTCGATCATCTGTTCACGCGTGTAGTGACTCACACTGCCGAATGAATCAAACTTGCTGACATCGAAATACACCGATCCACCCGAAACATAGGCGAAGCCACGTTCGAGAACCATTCCGATAAACCCACGAATATCAGGGATTGCTGACGACGCACGCGGAGTTGAGTACACGGGCAAGGCATTTAATGCTTCCATATCGCGTTCAAAGCGCGCTTCTTCGCCAGCCGCTAAATCGAGATAGTGCACACCTAGTTGTCGGGCCTTTGCGAAAAGCGGATCGTCGACGTCAGTGACATTGCGAACACAGCGAACTTCGTGACCGAGATCAATCAGACGCCGCTGTAAGACGTCATAAGCCATGAATGTGGCGGCATGGCCAATATGGGTGGCATCGTAAGGAGTGATGCCGCAGGTATACATAAGTACCCGCGGGCCTGGTTCGAAAGGCACAACGACCTGACGAGCGGTATCAAACAGCCTGATTGGCAAGTGACTGACCCTTTTCTACTTCTGTTCGGGGTTCGAACGAATACCTGTCAACTTAGGCGCAACACGGGTCTTGTAGCGAACATTCAATTGCAAAAGAACCGCAGTAAATGCCTCAATAGCGGTGGCATTAGAAAGTTGGCCAGCATCGAGGGGTCGACAACCAGGAATCTTGTCGACAATTTCACTGACTTCGCGCAACGCAGTCGGGTCATCCGAACAGATCAACACATCTGAATCAATGGGCTCGCCGATATGTCCGAGTTCTTTGGCAGGAAGGTGATGGAACGCCGCAACCACGCGACTGCGCGGAACCGCGGCCTGAATATGAGCGGCGACACTGCCACGTGGTGGCAATAGTGGCTGGAATTCTCCGGCCACTCTGACCAAGGCGTTGGCCATGCTGATAATGATCTTGCCATCGAGTGCGTCGGCATTGTCTTGTACAGTCGTCGCAGCAGAATCCCAAGGGGTTGCAATGACCACCAGGTCGCAAGCTGAAGCCGCTGCATTGTCTCCCCCTGATAAACGTCCTTGCAACTGCGGAAACTTTTCCACGAAATCGTTAGCTATTTCGACAGCCCGTTCGGCCGAACGTGAACCAATCACGGCGGTGTATCCAATTGAAGCTAGTCGGGCGGCAAGTGCTGAGCCGGCCGGACCTGTACCACCGAGAATTCCAATGCGCATACCTACACAATGACACATATATGCCACGATTCGTTAGTTGACCCTTCTTGAAGAGGGAAAGAACTAGTTTGTTCGTATGAGCCTTCTTGCAGGTAAGAAAATAGTTGTCACCGGTGTCCTGACTGATGCCTCACTCGCCTTCGGGGTCGCCAAGTTGGCTCTCGAACAAGAAGCCCAAGTTGTCTTGACTGGGGCTGGTCGAGCAATGTCGCTCACCCAACGTACGGCGCGCAAGTTGTCCCAAACTGTTGAAGTTCTGGAACTAGATGTGACGGTTGATGAACATGGTCCAGTCGTCCGTGACCATTTGGCGGCAACATGGGGTTCAGTTGATGGTGTCGTGCACTCCATCGGATACGCGCCTGAGGTGTGTCTGGGCGATGATTTCATGGCGGCAAAGTGGAACGATGTTGCGATTGCGATGCAAATCAGTGCATATTCGCTGAAGCATCTCGCTGAAGTTTTTGTACCGTTGATGAAGCCGGGTGGCTCTATCGTTGGACTCGATTTTGACAACACGGTCGCCTGGCCCGCCTACAACTGGATGGGTGTTGCCAAATCGGCTTTAGAAAGTATCAATCGCTACTTGGCAAAAGAACTCGGTCCGTTAGGCATCCGCTCAAACCTGGTTGCTGCTGGTCCGATTAAAACAATGGCCGCTAAATCAATCCCCGGCTTCAAGAAGTTTGAAGACGTGTGGGACGATCGTGCACCCCTTGGCTGGGACGTCACTAACGGCGAACCCGTCGCCCGTGCGGTCATCGCACTGTTATCAGACTGGTTCCCCGCGACCACCGGATCAATGATCCACGTGGACGGTGGGTATCACGCCACTGGTGCGTGAGGCAGTTCTTTACAAACCGCTTCTCTCCAAAATGTGGATGCCGCAGGCTGAGCCCAAGCCGATGACATGGGCCAGACCAACTTTGGCGTCCTTGATCTGTCGATCGCCGGCTTCATTGCGCAAGTGATGACAGATTTCCCAAATGTTGGCGATACCCGTTGCGGCGATTGGGTGACCCTTTGATTCGAGACCGCCTGAAACGTTGACTGGCATCGAGCCATCGCGCCAGGTTGCACCGCTCATAAAGAAGTCAACCGCGCCACCTTCGGGGCACAACATCAAGTTGTCGTAGTGCACCAATTCTGCGGTTGCGAAGCAGTCATGAAGTTCAACGAGGTCAAGATCGCTCGGTGACACGCCGGCCTGCTCGTAGGCAATCTTGGCGGCGTTGCGAGTCAAAGTGTTGACATCGGGAAGGATCTGACACGCTTCTTGGTACGGGTCGGTGGTCAGCACTGAAGCCGAAACCTTGATCGCGCGACGCTGCTGTTCTTTTGACAACGTGCGGAGAACTTCACCAGATGTCACGACTGCGGCTGCAGCACCGTCACAGTTAGCCGAACACATCGGACGAGTATTCGGATACGCGATCATCATGTCGTTCATGATCTCGTCGAGCGTGAAGCGCTTCTGGTACGCAGCCATCGGGTTCAACACTGAGTGAGCGTGGTTCTTCTCTGAGATCTTGGCGAACAGTTCGAATGAAACGCCGCCGTACTTGTGGCCGTACTCCATTCCGACTTGTGCGAAGGTTCCAGGCATGGTGTCGGTGCCAATACGTCCGTCAGTCGGAAGCACGCTTCCAAAACGGCCACGTGGTTCGAACTTGTTGCCGTCTTTCTTCGAAACTCCGCCACCGCCGAGCAATCCAGCACCAGCAAGCTTTTCGGCTCCGACTGCGAGGCCCATCTTCACTTCGCCTGACTTCACAGCCATGATGGCGGTTCGCAAGGCAGTTGCACCCGTTGCGCAAGCGTTCGCCACGTTGTACACCGGGATGCCGGTCTGACCGATCTGCTTTTGCAATGCCTGACCGAAACTTGCGCTAGCACCCATCAGGTTGCCCGCCGCCAAAATTCCGATATCGGCCATCGTGACACCAGCATCAGCCAATGCAGCAATTGCTGCTTCTGATCCGAGGTCAACGATGTCTTTGTCGGAGTGCTTACCAAACTTGGTCATTGCGATTCCGAGGATCCAGATGTCGTCACTAGCCATGATGAGTGCCTTCGCTTTCGTCGTAAGAATTTTGGGTATTGAGTTTAATGATGGTTAAGAAAATGGACTGAACAGAATCAAGCGGGTTCGAAGCCAAAGCCGATTGCTTCAGTTCCTTCGTCGTCGGTTCCGAGACTAAAAGTCGCCAAACGTACTTTCATGCCGAGCGGCACCTTTTCGGGAGTTGGATCGGTATTGATGACATTGCCACGCACACTGGTGCCAGCACAATCAATAATTCCGGCGACAAAAGGAACCGGAACACCAGGGGCCGCAAAAGCGACGATGGTGAAGGACTTCAAGATTCCATCAGTAGCGATCGGAACTTTCTTGAATTCATTCTTGAAACATTTCGCACAGGCGTTGCGACGATCGAAGAAACGGGCGCCACATGATGTGCACTCATTGGCAACGAGGTGGGGCTTGTCGCCAAGTTCAAGATAATCAACGTGCGGGATTTGGTTGGCCATGATGGTGACTCCGATTAACGGTTGTACGAACATTCTTACCCTAAACCCTGGTACGTCCTGATCCGAAACCCTTGTGCCAGAACGCCAAATTCTTGGTTACCAGTGACCGATATGGATGACCTCGTCCGTCGGTCGGCGGGATCGGGTGGTCGGAGAACCACTCGGTTGATCCTCTGGATGGCGGTATCCCACAGCGACGGCGCCGACACATGACACTGATGCCGGGACACCAAAGGCGTCAAGAACCGTTCTTGGATCGCCAAAGAGACCAAATAGAAGCGCTCCCCAATGCTGTTCTTCGATGAGGAGCAACAAGTTTTCGGCGGCCATGGCGGCATCAGTTAACCAAAATGGGGTTACCCAGCGATCAGCGTGATCAAGGCCATGTGCGGCCTTATCGGGCTTGCTGTACCGCTCGGTGTAGGCATCTTGATCGCCCAAAATCAGAACGACGCAGGACGACTCGAGAACTCCCGAAGCAGTTGACCTAAACCAAGTCCCGGCACCAGATACATCCCAAAACTTCTCGAGGTCGAGATCAGTCAGGATCAAAAAATGAGAGCCCTGCGAAAAACCAGCTGAAGGGGCACGTACCGCTAAAGCGCATAGGGCGCTGATTTCAAGGGGTGATGGTCCGCCTTGAAAACGTCGCGTCATTCGGCGTCGACGTAAAAGTGCCTCGAGGGAAAACGAGGTCGCAGAGCTATTTGAGTTTGCCAAGTTTGAGGAGATCCTCAGTCATGGTCCAACCATGGATGATTAAACAGCCACCAACTGCGGGATTAACCGCAGAGAACATTTCGGCAATCTCGGGCTTGATTTTGTCGGCCTTAGTGGACTCGTGATCTAAGAAACCAGACAAACCCTTCTTGGCAACAATGAATGTCTTTTCGTCGTAATTGGCATCGACGCCGAAACGACGAGCGAGGCGACGTCCCCAGGCTCTTTCTTCGCCAACCGCGCGATGACCTGGACGCGGAATTAGTTCAGTCAGTTGTTTGAAAGCTTCGAGACCCTCTGCCGAAACGAAACGGCTTCCGACCACGACGTCTTCATCTGGGAAGGCCATGAGTGCTCGGTGGAATGCTTCGGCCATCAAGCCCTTCAGGATCTGATCACGTTTCGATGAACGCTTGACACTCATCAGACCCAACAGTACGCAGGGTGTGCCGCCAATACGTTCAAGGGTCGAAAATGTGAAACCCTGGACCTTGCCACCTTCAAGGGACGTCGTGCAGAGCACCCAGTCTTCTTTGGCCTTGAGGAGGCGCTCCATATCGAAGGAACCGCCCATCGCGACCATGTCTTCAAGTTGAGTCTCCGTAAGAGCCGCGCAATCTATTGTTTCGACTTCGACGGACATGAAAACGACTTCTCCCTCAATGGACCCAAAAGACTGGTCCGAAAATGAACTTCCTCTATTCTGCCACTTCGGAAGGCGTTGAGGCGAAACGACGACTCATCGACCGAGAAATAACACCGAGAAACAACACGAAATAACGCTTAGCGCACGACTCCAGCACCAAAAGCGACCCGTAGCGGCGGAATCACTCGGTCAATATCAACCATGAATTCGGCGCCCAGTTTTAAGACTTTGGCGTCGCCAATGTGGAGAAACACGTATGAAGGTCCGGGGTACTTTGACAAGATTGTCTTCAGTCGAGCCACGTTTTCGGGGTCAAGGGCTACCGCGGGGAGGTTGAGCCGCAATTCGGGTTCGCGGTTCGATAGCTGTAGCGGAGTGATTTCCATGGTGGCGACACTGATGCGATCGTCTTGACGGTTAACTCGGCATTTGACCGAGATGATTGCCTCATCGACAATTTTGTGACCATGCGTCTGCAAGGTCTTAGTGAAGACGGTGAGTTCAACTCCCCCATATAAGTCTTCAAGATGCACGATGGCCATCGGGTCACCCTTTTTGGTGACTTTGCGTTCGACTTTGGTGATGATTCCAGCCAGAGTCCAGATCGAACCATTCTCTGCTTCAGCCAACATTGCGGTAGTCGTGGTGGAGTGTTTATTCAACGAAGACTCGTGACCAAACAGCGGATGATCGCTGATGTACAGACCCAGCATTTCTTTTTCGAATTTCAACTTGACTGATTTGTCGTATTCGTTGTCAGGAATGGGAATATCAAGATCGAAAGAAGGATCGGAATCAGTATCAATGGCATCAAACAGACTCATCACACCCTGATCGGCTTCGGCACGACGAGAAACGGTGTCGTCAACAATGTCTTCAAACACGGCCATCAGTCCTTGACGAGGATGTCCCAAACTGTCGAAAGCACCAGCTTTGATAAACGATTCCACTGCCTTCTTGTTGAGACAATCAGTCGGCACGCGCATTGCGAAATCATGGAAAGTTTCGAAAGGTCCGTTTGCTTGACGCTCGGCAACGATGCGTTCACAAATGGCTTGACCGACGCCTTTGATTGCTGACAAGCCAAAGTGAATAACTCGTTCTTCAACCTGGGGTGTGAAATCAACATCGGAAACATTGATGTTTGGCGGTCCAACGGTGATTCCGCCAGTTCGGGCGTCAACGAGATATCCAGCTGCTTTATCAAGATTGTCTTTAACGCTTGTGAGCATTGCTGCGAAGTATTGGACCGGATAATTCGCTTTGAGGAACGCTGTTTGGTAACAGATATAGCCGTAGCCAAATGAGTGACTCTTGTTGAACGCGTAGTCGGCAAAGTTCTCAATGATGTCGAAGAGCTGCTTGCCGAGAATGTCGCCGTAACCCGAAGTTGCACAGCCCTCTTCGAACTTCGAACGTTCTTTCTCCATGAGCGCGCGTTCCTTCTTGCCGCACGCTTTGCGTAAGTTGTCGGCTTCAGCCAACGAGTAACCAGCAAAACGTTGTGCAACGCGCATCACGCTTTCTTGGTAAATCATGAGTCCGTAGGTGTCGCCGAGAACTTCTTCGGCGTCGGGATGGAAATACTCAACCTTCTTGCGACCATTTTTGCGATCAGCAAAGTCGTAGTGCATATTGACGCCCATTGGACCCGGGCGATACAAAGCAATCACAGCCGATACATCTTCAAAACTTGTCGGCGCCATAGCACGCAGCAACTGCTGCATCGGTGGAGATTCGAGTTGGAAGACACCGATGGTGTCTCCTCGAGACAACAATTCAAAAGTTTTCTTGTTATCGATCGGAATGGCATCAATATCAAAATCTGGTTCTGACAAACGGATGAGCGCCATCGCATCGGAAATGACGTCCAAGTTACGTAGACCAAGGAAGTCCATCTTCAGTAGGCCGAGTGATTCGACGCCATGCATTTCGAACTGGGTCGTTACTTGTGACTCTTCAATGGGCTTGCCGGCTTCAGGCTTACGTTGCAACGGCAAGTACGAAGTAAGAGGTTCCTTAGAAATAACGACGGCGGCGGCGTGAATACCAGTTGAGCGCTTGAGGCCTTCGAGTCCTTTTGCGACATCGATGACCTGGCGCATATCTTCTTCGGACTCATAGATATCGCGCAGTTCTTGAGCGGCCTGATACCCATCTTTGTATTTTGGATCAAGCTCGAGACAATATTTGAGTGGTGTATCGCGACCCATGACAAGCGGTGGCATGGCTTTGGCCAATTTGTCGCCCACTGCGTATGGATGACCAAGCACTCGTGCTGCGTCGCGAACAGCGTTTCGTGCTTTGATCGTGCCGAACGTAATGATTTGGGCGACGTGTTCGCGGCCATAAGTGTCAGTCGCGTAGTGAATCATTTGCTCTCGATACCTGGAGTCAAAGTCCATGTCAATATCGGGCATTGAAATTCGACTCGGATTCAAGAATCGTTCAAAGAGTAAGTCGTAACGAATCGGGTCAATTTCGGTAATGCCTAAGCAATAGGCAACGGCGCATCCAGCGGCCGAACCTCGGCCGGGTCCGACTCGAATGCCTTGGTCCTTGGCGTAACGAATGAGGTCCCAAACGATCAAGAAATACGAGGCGAACCCCATATCGCAAATGACCTTAGTTTCATAGGCCAATCGCTCAATGATTGACGGTGCAAGTTTGTCGCCCCAACGGCGTTTGGCACCTTCGCGTGTGAGGTGATCAAGGTAGGCCGCGTCATCGGAAAAACCCGGAGGAATTTTGAAGTTCGGCAATTGCGGTTTGCCAAATTCGATCGTGACGTCAGCACGTTCGGCAATCCACAGAGTGTTGTCACAGGCTTCTGGAACTTCACGAAACACATAACGCATTTCATTTGATGTCTTGAGGTAGTGCTCGGTACCTTCAAAGCGAAAACGCTTTGGATCGTTGATCATTGAGTTGGTCTGAACACATAACAGTGCGTCATGAGCGTCGCTGTCGTGACGATGCACATAATGCGAGTCGTTGGTGGCAATGACCGGCGCACCAATTTCTTGGGCGATTTGCAGCAACTGCGGATTTGTCTTTGTTTGCGCGGCTAATCCGTGGTCTTGGATCTCAACGAACAGATTGTCTTTGCCGAAAATTTCTTGAAGACGAGCCGCCTTGATTTTGGCGTCTTTGTAATCGTCCTTCAGGAGCGATTGCAAGACATGCCCACCCAAACATCCGGTCGTCGCTATGAGACCTTCGTGGTACTTCTCAAGCAACTCCCAGTCCATTCGCGGCTGGTAGTAGTAACCCTCAAGGAAAGCCAAACTTGATAACTGAATGAGGTTCTTGTAACCCACATTGTTCTCGGCGAGCAAGGTGAGGTGGTAGTACAACTTGCGGCCACCTTCGGTGTCACCGCCGGAATCATCAACTTGGCCTCGTCGACTGGGACGTTCAAAACGGGTTTCGTAGGCCATGTAAGCCTCGGTGCCGATAATGGGCTTCACGCCCTGGGCTCGACACTCCTTATAGAAGTCGAGAACTCCGTACATGTTGCCGTGGTCGGTCATTCCGAGTGCTGGTTGACCATCGGCGACTGCTTTGGCGACGAGTTCGTCAAGCTTGGCGGCTCCATCGAGCATGGAAAACTCGGTATGAACATGGAGATGGGTGAAAGAGTCGCCCAACACCAACCTCCTTACATCTCGGTGGAACCCGAATTCTTCGGATTCCAAATCTCGTCAATCCAAATCTGATCGATTTGGTCTAGGAACAGTAGCAGTGCCCTAGAGGTAAGTTCCTGGGAGTCCGCCAGAGTTTGAGTCACTTCCTGGTTGTTGGTTCGGCCCTCCGGGATTGATTTGACGTAATTGTTCAAATTGTTGGCGGGCTGCCATTTGTTGGGCGAATAGTGTCGCCTGGATGCCATGGAAAAGACCTTCGAGCCAGCCCACCAATTGAGCTTGGGCAATGCGCAGTTCGCCATCGCTGGGAATGCCATCGGAAAAAGGAAGTGCCAACATCCGAAGTTCTTGTTGGAGGTCTGGTGACAAGGCATCGGCGAGTTCGACGACCGAGCGTTCATAAATTTCGGCGAGACGTTCACGACTACTTGCATCTAATTGTGAAGTCCTTACTTCTTCAAGTAATTGCTTCACCATCGAACCGATACGCATGACTTTGGCTGGTTCAGTCACCGATTCGGTGACTGGTGTTGCTGATTCGGGTAGAGAAGAAGGAATGCCCTGGGCGAGCACTTCGGTGGCATTGGCTTTGGGGGTGTGGCTATTTGAATCAGAGATACTCATGGTTTTTCCTTACGCAAGTGTCAGATTCTACCTTCGCACAAGTTCACGCCGACTTCAGGTTGTCCGAGCGAGAAATGGAACAAACATTTCAGCGGCGGTCAGGGAACCGTGTCGACATATCAAGCTGAAAGGTCCCGAATCTAAGGGATCATCAAAGGTTGTCGCTGTAAAAGGGACCAATGCGACATCACCCAAGCGACGTTTGATTTGATCAGCCATTCGTCCCCCTCGGGCCGGTCCAAGCCACGCATCATCCACCACTTGATCTCGTGAAGCCACCCACGCGATATTGCTGTACGCTTCAGACGTCGCTTGCAAAAGTTCTGCTTCTTGACCGCGCTTGGCATGAAGCCAACGAAAACGTCCTTCGCCGGACTGATGATGCACTAACGCCTTGATGTCTTCTGACAGATGAACCACGTTGTCGTCAACTTGCACCTGGCCATGATCAGCAGTCACTGCCAGTGTTGTGCCGCTAGGCAACGCATTCAGCAACGTTCCGACTAACCAATCGGTGGCCGCGATCTCGGCGTCGTAGTACGCACCAAAGCCGCGCTCATGGGCTATTTTGTCAACGCCGTCGTAGTACGCATAGACAAACTTGTCACCAGCCGCGATGAGTTGTGTGCACTGCGCGACGATCGAACTTGCGGCTCGCCATCCGCATGGACGGCTCCCCCGTAAGTGAGCCTCGGTGAATGCTGACCCTTCAAGTTCGGTGCGACTGACCACCGGAATCGACATCCCGACAAACGGTGGAATGGGTTGCACCGTTGCGGGAGGATGAACCTTACGCAGGTCTCGAGTATCTGACCACCAGCGCAAAGAATTCATGACTGAGTCACCCATGTCCATGCGGTAGCCGACGATGCCGTGTTCGGCTGGAGAGGCTCCCGTGACCAAACTGGTCAACGCACTAGCGGTCGTGCTGGGAGCGATCGTCGTTATCGAACGACCTTCGAGGGACATGAGGTGGGGTGCCAGATGGGCATGGCTTTGTAACTGCTCGTAGCCAAGACCATCGATGACCAATAAAACAATACGTTCGGCGTCTTGTAGAGGTTGGGGAAACCATTGAGGGCGCTGAGACGGCCTTCCCAAAAGACATCCCGGAATGATTCCGGTCAGATTGTCGGCTGCGTAGTTTGGAATCACTGGCGCAGGAGTCATAGCCGAAACAATCACATCTCTATCTTTCACTAAATCGGACGAAAAGTCTCTATTCAAACTTGGTGAATTGAACCCATGCGCTGAAGATTCGTATTATCGGGGCGTCAACCTCCTACGATGAGAGCGTGCGTGTTTCAACGAGAGGTGACTATGCCTGCCGGGCTTTACTGTCCCTTACCTTGCACGCTGGAGAACCGGGACCAACATCGGTTCGGGACATCGCAGATCGTACGGGTCTTCCCCAGCCATATCTTGAGCAAATTCTGTTGGCTTTAAAGGGTGCGGGATTGGTGAAGTCGAAGCGTGGAGTTGGCGGTGGGTACACCTTGGCTCGTACTCCAGAAGAAATTCGACTCAACGACATTATTTCCGCAGTTGACGGTCCGATTACCTTGGGTGACTTTGGTGAACCCCATCAAGACGGTTCATGCGATCATGAAGGTCAATGCGTCTTACTAGCCATTTGGAAGCAAACTGGCGACCACATGCGTGAACATCTCGCGGGTTTCACCTTGGCCAATGTGGCTGATGCGGCTAACGGCAAAAGCCCGTGGCCCGAAACCAATCATCACGCCTAGTTTCTAAATATCAGCTGGCGCGAACTTCTTTAGCTATTGCAGACAGCACACCGTTGACATAGCGACCAGAATCATCAGTGCTGAAAGTCTTGGCAAGTTCAACCGCTTCGTCCATGATGACGGCTTTGGGAATGTCCGAGCGTTTCAATAGTTCAAACGTCGCCATACGCAAAATGTTGCGGTCAAGGCACGGCATGCGCTCAATTGTCCAGCCATCGGCGTGTTTGATGATGAGTTGATCAATATCGGCGGCCATGTCTGAAACACCACGAACAATCAATGCTGTGACGTGATCAGGATTGTCAACTAACCCAGCGAGAACCGCGTGACCGTCAAGGTTTTTGGTATCCGCTTCGTACAGAAGAGTCAACGCACGCTCACGCGATTGCGAACGAGGATCAACATGCGATGAACGCGACCGGCGAGCTGCCACAATCAGACTCGCGTCAAGTATTCGCCTGAACGAGTATCGACCTTAACTTTGTCGCCGATGTTTACGAACAACGGAACCTGAATGGTCTTACCTGTCTGCAACTCAGCGGGCTTGCGTGCACCTGAAACTCGGTCACCCTGAATGCCGGGTTCGGTATTAGCGATTAGCAATTCGACAGAAGCCGGAATTTCAACAGACACGATTTCGGCATTATGTGTTGCGATAATCGCGATCATTGATTCGATGATGTAGTCAGCAGCATCTCCGAGGGCGACTGGTGCAACATTGATCTGGTCGTAGGACTCGGTGTCCATGAAAACATAGTCATCGCCATCGCGGTACAAGAACTGCATATCCTTCTTTTCAAGCATGGCCTGCTCAACGCGGATACCTGCGTTGAAGGTCTTTTCCAAGACGTTGCCCGTCTTGAGGTTGCGCAACTTGGTGCGCACGAATGCTCCACCTTTGCCGGGCTTGACGTGCTGGAATTCGATGACGGTAAAAAGACCGTTATCCAGTTGCAGCGTGATGCCGTTTTTCAGATCGTTAGTTGTAATGGCGGGCATGTTGGATCCTTGGGAGATGAGTTCAAAATTCGGCAACCGTGTTCGGTGATGACCACAAGGTCCTCAACACGGAAACCGCCGAACCCCCCACGATAGAGCCCAGGTTCGACAGTCACGACATCTCCAGGCTGAAGAATTGCCGTTGACGAGGAATTAATGAACGGTTCTTCATGGATAACGAGGCCTACTCCATGACCGGTGCCATGAGTGAAGTACTGAGCGAGACCGGCATTATCGAGTACTTTTCGGCAAGCGGAGTCAATATCAGAGGCCAAAACTCCTGGTCGACATGCAGCGACTCCAGCCTGCTGAGCCTCGTGAACCGCCTCGTAGTAACGAGATTGCTCACTGTTCATAGGGCCGACGACGAATGAACGCGTCATATCAGAGTGATAACCGGCAACCAGTGCACCGACATCAATGATGACGGTATGACCATTTTCTATTTTGGCCATGGTGGGGTGATGATGCGGTCGAGCCGCGTTTGTCGGTCCCGTAGCGACGATGGTGTCATAGGACGGACCGTCGGCTCCAAGTTTGCGCATTGTGTAGTCAAGCTCATCTCGAACGTCAGACTCGGTCAGGCCCTCAGATAGAAGTGGCCGACACTTTTGCAGGGCCTGATCAGCGATACGACAAGCGGTCTCGATGAGTTCAATTTCAGTTTCATCTTTGAACCGTCGAAGAAATTTGATTGAACCGTGAAGGGGAACCAATGTCGCCTTGATCTCGTTACTGAGTGACTGAAAGAGTTGGTACGAAACTTGAGCATCCTGAAACTGAACGAACGATGCACCTGAAGTCAAGGATGCAACCGCGGTCTGCATGGCCGATTGCGTCCGACACTCAACGATCTCGACCTCGGCCTGATGTTGAAGGACTTCGGCTTGCGCTTGATCGATATAGCGACCATCAGTTAACAGATGCATCGTGTGATTGTGAACAACAAGCCACGCATGCGAACCCGAAAATCCAGTGAGCCAGCGAATATCGGCCAGATCGGTCAATAAACATGAGCCGGATGCTCCTTGATCAAGCGTCTCAAACAATCTGTCGGCTCGCATTAACGAACGTTGTGGTGGCATCTCTACTTCACTTCAATAAACGAGCAACTGCCGATACGGCTAATTCATAACCGAGAATTCCGAGACCAGCAATTGTTCCATTGGCGACTGGAGCGATCACGCTGGTGTGACGCCACGGCTCTCTGGCGTTGGGGTTCGAGATATGTACCTCAATCACCGGACCGGCAAATGTGGCTAGAGCATCATGAATGCTCCATGCGTAATGGGTGAAAGCCCCAGCATTGATGATGATCGCATCTACCCTGCCACGAGCGGCATGTACTGCGTCAACTAATTGGCCTTCGTGATTGGTCTGGAAATCTTCAACGGAGAATCCGGCATCACTCGCCCAACGAGTAGTGCTCGCAACATAATCAGCCAGAGTTGCGGTGCCGTAGATTTCGGGCTCACGCTGACCAAGAAGGTTGAGGTTTGGACCGTGAAGTAAAAGAATGATTGCCACAGCGTTGACGCTACTTGCTGTGACCAAGTGAGACGAGCAACTTTACGCTTGGCTGAATCGAACTAGTTCTGCTCGGACGATGTCTGCGGGCACATCAGCCACGACCTCAAGACCTTGTGGCGAATCCAAAATAAACGTCAATCCGTGTAGAGCCTTTTTGTCGCGTGCCATTGCTGCCATGAGTTGGTCAATATCAATGCCCTTTGGCATACGCGTCTGCAAAGAGTAAGTCTTGCCAACGACTAGTTCGTGGTAGTCCACTCGGTCTGGAGAAATTCGACCAAGAGCTTGAGCCAAACGGGCTGCGAATATCAGTCCGATTGCCACGGCTTCACCGTGGGCTAACTGATGATTGCCCACCGTTTCCAAAGCGTGAGCCAAAGTATGCCCGTAATTGAGGAAGGCTCGTTTTCCAGACTCACGTTCATCCTGCTCAACAAATGCCGCTTTGATTCCGACGCAACGGGCGACCCGTTCAACTAAATCAAGGGATAACAAATCGTCGCCAGTTAAGAAGTGGTACTTAGCAACTTCGCCAAGACCGCACCGCAATTCACGGGCTGGCAAAGTGTCAAGCAAATCAAGATCACAGATAACTGCACTCGGTTGCCAAAAAGCGCCAACAAGGTTCTTCCCTTGTGGAAGATTGACTCCGGTCTTTCCACCAATTGCTGCGTCGACCATTGCAAGTAGTGACGTGGCCACATGCACAACTGGAGTGCCACGATGCCATGTAGAGGCTGCGAAACCAGCGATGTCGGTGACCATTCCCCCACCAACACCGATGATCACATCGTTGCGGGTGAGGCCCATTTCGGCAAACTCTTGACACAGGCTCTCAATCGTCGACAGCGACTTCGCATTTTCTCCTTGGGCGATCGTGACAACTTTTGACTCAATGGGAAGATCAAGAGAAACAGGAATCTCTTTTTGCGTCACCACGATCGCTCGACGAGCAGTTGTTGGAAGCCATTGACCGATCTGTTGAGAAACTCCATGTCCAATGAGAACGGGATATTCGCGTCCAGGAAGACGGACATCAATGCGATGAATAGTCATAATTTCGCCTCCAAACCCGTCGTGGCCAAAATCTGGTCAATGACTTCAGGAATCTGTAATCCCTCAACATCAATTTCAACAGATGACACATCGCGATACAAAGCTTCTCGTTCGGAGTAGAGCTTTTCCAACCTTGCGGCGGGGTCGCCATCGATGAGGGGTCGATGACCATCGCCCTTCACCGCTCGCTGTCCGATTCTTTCCACGAGGACATGAAGTGGGGCATTGAGCCACACCACATGTTCTGCAGTACGCAATAGTTCGCGGTTGTCGGCCCGCAAAATGACGCCGCCAGCCCCAGCAATGATGTGGGGACTGGAATGCTGTAACGCTGCAACAAGGGCATCGTGTTCAAGTTGACGGAAAGCCTCTTCACCAACAGATTCAAATATCTGGCGAACCGTCTTCCCAGTGACACGGTTGATTTCGTCATCGGTATCGAGAAACTCCCAACCCAATTTGTGAGCGAGACGTCTTCCAACAGTGCTTTTTCCCGTGCCCATCAGTCCCACCAACACAACGTGAGGGGTTGATGAACTGGGTCGATTCATAAAGGCTGGGTTGCCGTCGACGCGTTACGGACAAACTCAGTGACCGAATCTCCGCCGAACTTACGTTGTGCTTCGGCTGCTAATACAAGAGCCACCATTGTTTCAGCGACAACACCCATCGCCGGCACTGCAGTGACATCGGTGCGCTCTTTAAATGAAACACCGGATTCTTTAGTGATGACGTCAACAGTCGGCAAGGTGGGCCTATTGAGAGTCGCGAGCGGCTTCATCGCAGCACGTACGACCAAGAGTTCACCGGTCGTAATGCCACCCTCGGTGCCTCCAGCCAGAGTTCCGGTGCGAGCAAAACGCTCATTGTCGGCATCCCAATGAATGGGATCATGGCCAGCACTGCCCCGCCGCGAGGCGACTTCAAAACCATCACCGATTTCGACGCCCTTGACGGCTTGAATACTCATGACTGCTTGGGCGAGCAACGCATCAATTTTACGGTCCCAGTGAACGTGTGAACCAAGTCCGACGGGAACGCCGTAAGCGAGCACTTCAACAATTCCGCCGAGAGAATCTCCTTCTTTGGCAGCTTGTTCAATCTCGGTGACCATACGTGCGCCGGCTTCACCATCAAAACTACGAACGGGCGATTCGTCGACTTGCGCAAGATCAGATGGCATCGGTCGCGCAGTACCATCAGATTTGGCCGACCCCATCGCGATGACATGGGAGATGACCTCAATACCAATCGTTCGAAGTAGGGCTTTCGCTAATGCGCCAGCGGCAACTCGAGCAGCAGTTTCGCGGGCGCTCGCGCGTTCAAGAACATCGCGAGCGTCAGTGAAGCCGTACTTTTGCATTCCTGCTAGATCCGCATGGCCAGGACGCACTTTGGTTAATGGATCAGCAGTTGCTCCTGGGGCGGGATCCATTTCTTTGTGCCACTTGTCAGAGCGAAACCACTCACTGTTTTTAATCTCGATGGCAACTGGCGAACCGAGGGTGCGGCCGTGACGAACACCACCGACAAGGGTTACCTCATCTTGTTCAAATCGTTGGCGCGGTCCTCGTCCATATCCGAGACGGCGACGGGAGAGCTCGATCTGAATATCTTCAACGGTGATGGGCAATCCTGCAGGGAGTCCTTCGACAATAACGACCAAGGCTTGACCATGGGATTCTCCGGCGGTGAGGTAGCGCAACATTGGGAGTCAGGTTACCGCTGACTTAAGAAAGAGCCTGTAATGCAGCTCGGTACATATCGGACACATCGGGCATCAATCCCGTCCAGATCTGTTGCTGTAGGGCCGCCTGGTGCACGAGCATGCCGAGACCATCGACCGTTTGGGCACCTCGTTGTTGGGCGTTCCGCAGAAGTTCGGTCTGAATGGGGTGATACACCAAATCAACCACGGTGTGCTGTGGCGTGATCAGGTCAGCCAAAAGAGGACTTTCTGATGAATGGACCGAATCCTTGCTCATACCGATGCTGGTGGCATTAATCACGATGTCAACCGCGGAAATAACGGTACTGAGAGACGCTAGGTCTTCCAGGCCAATCGATTGACTGATCTCGGCGGCAAGTGTTTGTGCCGATTGGGCACTCGCTAGTGAGCGATTAGCAATGACGATGTTGTGACAGCGATGGCGCTTCAGAGCGTCGATGACCGAGCGCGCTGCTCCCCCCGCTCCAAGAATCAAAATACTTTTGCCAGTGACTTCCACACCTTGGGCCGACAGGCTGGCCACGAGGCCGTCGCCATCGGTGCTGTGCCCTACTAAGAGACCGTTTAAGGCGACTTCTACGGTGTTGACACTCTTGAGCGCTTGCGCCGCTGTACTCACCGTGTCAACCAAATCAGCGACATCTGACTTATGCGGCATCGTCACTGAAAGGCCACGTAAGCCGAAAGTGCGCATTGCATCAAGAGCACCTCGCGCTTGTCCGGCCTTCACTTCATAGGCCACATAGACCCAATCAATTCCTAGTGATTGAAAACCGACATTATGGATAACGGGAGACAAACTATGTTTCACCGGGTCGCCGATGACTGCTGCAACTGAGGTACTTGCCGTGATGCGATATGGAGTATTTGCTATCGCCGCTTGTAAATCGTGGGTCATATCAGAGCACTCCTGCGATGATCGCCGCTTGCACGTTGGCTTGATGTTGCGCCAAAGTTGAAGCGAATTTGTGATGACCATCTTTGTCGTACAACACATAGTAGAGATACAAACATGGTGAGCCATCGGTGAATTCGCGGCAGATCGGATCTCCTGCCGAAGGATTGGGTGCTGGATTTAATGCCGCGTTAATTGCTGCCCTTCCTGGATTAGAGATAGGAGTCGGGGGTAGCCCGGTATACAGGTACGAGTTGTACGGACTGTCAATGGCCTTGAGTTCAAGGAACGGCAAGTCAAGATTTTGTTTGTAGAACAACGTGGCATCTATTTCAAGCGGCATACCGATTGTGAGTCGGTTGTAAATGACCCGCGATATCTTTGCCCGATCCTCGGGAACCTTTGCTTCGCGTTCAATGATTGAAGCAATCGTCAGAACCTGATACGGAGTTAATCCGACTGTATTCAACGAATCATCAAGTCCTTCTTGACGCCCTACCCGCTCCATCAACTTGAGCATTTGCTGAGCAACTTGGGTCGCAGTTTCGTCGCCACTCACGAGGTATGTATCTGGGAAGAGCAATCCTTCAAGCGTCGTCACCGATTCTGGTTGGTAAATCGAACGGACGGCCGAAATCTCAGCGGCAGTGTCTCCGGTCTTGGTTAGAAAATCTATTTCGGTGACGGTTTTAATTTCCTCACCGAGTCGCTCCGCCATTTGCTCCAAAGTGAAGCCTTCGGGAAAAGTAACTTTGGTTAACGTTTCGTTCGGTGGCGTGCGTAAAACTCGCAAGATATTGCCAACGTGATCACGTGGTTTCATGGTAAAGAAGCCAGCCGAAATGTCGAGGCCGCCTTTCGACGAGACATAAGAACGAAAAACCGAATCGTTGACGATGAAACCCTCTTGTTCAAGTCGTTTACTGATCGCAAACAAATCATCAGATTCGGTCACTGTAAAAATTTCGGCTGCTCCAGGATCGCCGGGTGGGTTCACTTGGCGTAAATACCAAAATTGATAACCGCCATAGATAACTGACACGATCGCGAGAACTGCAACAACAGTGAGTGCGGCTCGATTAACAAGCTTGCGACTCACCATTTTTTGAATGCGAACAACTGGAAGTACTTGATACGGATCAATCTCAAGATCGTCTTCGTTATTGACTTTGTTGTTCATGACGAACGACGTCTTTCAAGCCACGCTTGCAACATGATGGCTGCTGCCACCTTGTCTACAAACTGCCGACGAGCAGTCGCGCTGAGATCGGCTTCTTTTAGAGCACGATCGGCGGCAACTGTGGTCATTCGTTCATCAAACATTTCAACTGGCACAGAAAGAACCGTACTGAGTCGCCGCGCCTCAGTGGTGGCGGCCTTGGCTGCAGGACCGTGACCACCAGACATCAAAAGCGGAAGACCAACGACAACAATTTCGGCCTCTTCTTCAATAACAAGATCAAGAATATTCTGGTGATCTAGTCGTACTGATTTGCTGCGATGAATGACTGAATGTGGACTAGCAATCGTCCCTGAGAAATCGCTCACTGCAACGCCAATGCGCTTTGAACCAAGGTCGAGTCCGATTGCACGCATTAGCTGCGAGCCGCCTCCTGCGCTAAACGAAGTGCTTCAGGAATACCGGCGGGGTTCTTGCCTCCAGCAGTTGCGATATCGCCTTTGCCGCCGCCGCCTCCACCGACCGCCTTGGCGGCTGCGGTAATCAGTTGAGCAGCATTCTTGCCACTCGCAGTATCAACGGCTCCGACTAGTGAAACTCCACCGCCTGGTGACACGCCGATGAGAACGACGGTGTGAATACCAGACTGTTGACGCACCGCTACCGTTAAATCACGTAGATCTCCTGGAGTCAGATCGTCAACTTGAGCAACCACTATTCCGTCAATTGCTTCAGCAGCAAGAGCCGAAGCCGCAGTGATGGCTAAACGGGAGCGTAACGTTTTGTTCTCGTCTTGGAGACCCTTGATGTCATCAACCTTGCGCTGAACGCCGATCATTAAGTCATCAGGACCAGCACCAACTAATCGAGCGACATCAGTAATGACTCGACGGTCTTGCTGCAGCAAATTCAAAGTTCGAGTTCCGGCAACGGCTTCAATACGGCGAAGGTTGGCACCTACCGAACCTTCGGATATGACTTTGATGATTCCGATATCGCCAGTTGCTGAAACATGGGTGCCACCGCAAAGTTCAACCGAAGGCCCTGCCGAAAGAACACGAACTCGATCACCGTATTTGTCGCCAAAGAAAGCGATTGCACCCTTTGCTAAAGCCTCATCTTTTGAGGACTCAGACGAGTCAACTGCTTCATTGGACAGCGTCAAAGTGTTGGCGAGCTCCTCAATGCGCAAAAGCTCTTCTTCTGAAACTGCGTCATAGTGACTGAAGTCGAATCGCAGGCGCTCGTCATCAACGAGTGAACCGGCTTGTTTGACATGCTCACCGAGAACTTGTCGCAATGCCCAATGCAGAATATGAGTGGCAGTGTGATGGCGACGAATAGCAAGTCGACGCTGCGAATCAATTTCGGCGGTCACAGATTGATTAACGATCAAACTGCCAGTGACAACGCGACACTGGTGGCGGCGTAGTCCGGGCAAAGCAAAAGTCGTGTTGAGAACCTCGTACCGATTATTTCCGGCGAATATGAATCCAGTATCTCCAACTTGTCCGCCGCTTTCGGCATAAAACGGCGTGCGATCAAGGAACAAGTCAAAGGTGCCATCGTCATCGGGAACAATCGCTAAAACTTTGGACTCGCATGAATCAAGCTCATAACCAACAAATTCGGTTGTGCCGAATTCTTCCATGACTTCTCGGTACAAATCGTGACGCTGTGAATCAACTTCGCCACCTTTACGCGCCGCTTTGGCCCGCTGCCGTTGCTGGTTCATCTCTGTGTTGAATCCGTCAATATCGACCGATAGGTCGCGTTCACTCACGATTTCTTCAGTGACCTCAAGAGGAAAACCGTAGGTGTCGTGCAAAAGGAAAGCCGCTGAGCCAGATAACACCTTGTTGGTTTTGGCTGCTGATTGCAATTCGTCTTCCAGAATTGTGAGTCCGGTTTTGAGCGTCTGTCGGAATCGCTCTTCCTCTTTCGTTAACACTCCAAGGATGAAATCCTTCTGCGCTATGACATCGGGGTATGCCTCGCCCATTGTTGCAATCGCTGTCTCAACAAGAGACGGCATCACCAATTTTTCAGTACCTAGCAAATAAGCATGGCGAACGGCTCGGCGAATAATCCGTCGCAGTACGTAGCCACGTCCCTCGTTCGATGGAAATACTCCGTCGCCTACCAACATCGTGCTGGAACGGGCATGCTCGGCCAGAACTCTGAGCGAGAAACTGGAGCGATCGTCGTAGTCGCCCACCTTGTACGTTGCTCCAGTCACTGATTGCGCGGCTTCAACAATGGGGAAAATCGCGTCGGTCTCCCACACGCTGTCTTTCCCTTGAACCAATGCCAAGATGCGCTCAAGCCCTGCACCCGTGTCAATTGAGGGCTTCGGAAGAGGTGTCCGTGAGCCATCAGGGGCCTGGTTGTATTGCATGAAAACCAAGTTCCAGAACTCCATGAAGCGATCGCCGTGTGGATCATTAAGCGGTCCGCCGTCGGGACCGAATTCGGGACCGCGATCGATGTGCAATTCTGAACATGGACCGCATGGGCCAGTGTCGCCCATTTGCCAGAAGTTGTCTTTATCGCCCAAGCGTTGAATGCGATTCATGGGCACGCCAACTTGCTCATGCCACATTGCTTCGGCTTCATCGTCGCTGGTGTGAACAGTTACCCAGATGCGATCGCCATCAAACCCAAGATTCTCGGTGACGAATTCCCAACTCCAGGGAATTGCTGATTCTTTGAAATAGTCACCGAAGGAGAAGTTGCCCAACATTTCGAAGAACACCAAGTGCCTCTTGGTGCGACCGACATCATCAAGGTCGTTGTGTTTGCCACCAGCTCGCGCGCATTTCTGAACCGTTGCTGCTCTGCTGTAGGGGGGAACTTCATCTCCAACGAAGTAGGGCTTAAAGGGCACCATGCCAGCCACCGTGAAAAGTACGGTGGGATCGTGAGGGATGAGGCTCGCTGAAGCGACAGGAGTGTGTTGACGATCGGCGAAAAACTGGGTGAAGGCAGTGCGCAGTTCGTTGGCGGTGCGTGGTGTTTGCGGAGACATGACACCGAAATGATACCCAACGTTCATCGTGGGATTAAGGGTTATTGCCATAACCTATTCGTGTGACCAACTCATCTACATCAAAGTCCTCGAAATCCGGCGGCGCCACCAAGCGTAAGCCGATCCCAGTAACCGGCTTATCGGGTCGTCATGAGGACTTGCATGAGATGCTGTCGTTCGAAGATCCGAAAGAACAACGATCATGGATCTTTGATGCAACTTTCATGCGTTCATCGTGGAAGTGCATTTTCGGTGAAGGTTGCCAAGGCATCTTGGATAAGCCAACTCCTGAACTGAATCAGGGTTGCTGTTCAGAAGGCGCGCACTTTGTTGATGAAGATGATGTGTCAAATGTGGTCAAAGCCGTTGTTCGCCTGACAGAAAAGAATTGGCAATTCAAGGACAAGGCTAAGAAAAAGGGTTTCTTGAAGAAGAACAAAGAAGGCGACACCATGACTCGACGAGTTGATGGAGCCTGCATCTTCTTAAATCGTCCTGGCTTTGAAGGTGGAGCCGGATGTGCATTCCACATCGCTGCCACTGAAGCTAACGAACGCCCACTCGATTGGAAGCCCAACGTGTGTTGGCAGCTTCCACTACGTCTCGAGTATCACACCGACACCAACGGTTGGGTGAACACAGTTGTACGTGAATGGAAGCGACGCGACTGGGGCGACGGCGGCACCGACTTGCATTGGTGGTGCACCGATAACTCTGATGCGTTCGTTGGTAAAGAACCCGTCTACAAGTACCTCAAAGAAGAAATCATCGAGTCGGTTGGCACAAAGGTATACGAACTTTTGGTTGAAGCTCTTGAGCGCCCAACTGCAGTTGCTCTTCCCCACCCCGTGTTGACGGTGAAGAAGAGCAAATAACTAGTTGCTCTTCTTGAAGGCCTTTTTGCGGTCTTCGGGGTTCAAATAACGCTTACGAACACGAATGGCCTTTGGCGTCACTTCAACAAGTTCGTCGTCGGCGATCCATTCAATTGCTGTTTCAAGAGTGTGAATACGCGGTGCTGCAAGTTTCACACCGTCATCGTGACTGTGCGTACGAATGTTGTTCTTTTCTTTAGCACGAACTGCATTCACGACCATCTCGTCGCCACGGGCGCTTTCACCAACAACCATTCCTTCGTAAGTCTTTTCGCCAGGCTCAACGAAGAGCTCACCACGAAGCTGAAGGTTGTCTAACGCATAAGCAGTGATCATGCCTTCGCGGTCGGCGATCATTGCTCCGCCTAGGCGATGAGGAAGTTCGCCGCACCAAGGCATCCAACCAGCGTGGTTTTGGTGCAACATCGCTGTTCCGCGGGTTGTGGTCATCAAGAGTGAACGGAAACCAATGAGACCGCGACTTGGGCACTCAAAGGTGATGACTGAACGCCCCGGATCTCCTGATCGGAGGTCGGTGACTCGGCCTTTACGGGGAGCCAAAGCTTGGGTAACCGCGCCCACGTATTCGTCGGGAACGTCACAAACACCTCGTTCGAGAGGTTCGAACTTTTTGCCATTGACTTCTTTGGTAATAACTTCGGGTCGGCTGACTTGAAGTTCGAAACCTTCACGTCGCATTCCTTCAATCAAAACAGCCAACTGCAATTCGCCTCGTCCGGCCACTTCCATGACGTCGGCGGATTCAGTCTCGTGCAACTTGATGGAAACGTTTCCGAGAATCTCTTTCTTCAAACGATCAATCAAATGGCGGCTCGTGAGGTATTTACCGTCACGTCCGGCAAATGGCGAAGTGTTGACACCGAAGGTCATACGTAGCACGGGTTCGTCAACGGTGAGTCGTGGAAGAGCTACCGGAGTTTCAGCAGAAGCAATCGTGTCGCCAATTTCAACTTCGGGGAAACCGGCAACTACAAAGAGGTCGCCCGCACGTAACTCATCGACTTCAACGCGGCTGACGCCCATGTAGGCCATTAACTGCGATAAACGACGCTTCAAAGGCGGCTGTCCTTCGGCGAACTCTTCTTCGAGCAACGCCACGTTCTCGCCTTTACGCATGACGCCTTGGTACACGCGACCGATTGCCAAACGTCCGAGATATTCAGACGCGTCAAGGTTGGTCACAAGTGCCTGAAGCGGTGCACTTGAGTCTCCGCCTGGAGCGGGAATTCGTTCAAGAATGGTGTCGAGCAAAGATGAAAGATCGGCGTCAGCTCCAGGCATTCCGAGACCAACCATGGTTCGGCCTTCGCGAGCAACGGCCGAAATAACTGAGAAGTCAATGTGGTGATCGTCGGCCTCGAGGTCGATGAACAATTGGTAGACCTCGTCGAGCACTTCTTCGGCGCGGGCGTCACCACGGTCAACCTTGTTGATGACAACGATTGCGGGCAGGTTCAGTGATAGAGCCTTCTGCAGCACGTAGCGCGTCTGTGGAAGCGGACCTTCGGCGGCGTCGACCAGGAGCAAAATGCCGTCAACCATTGTGAGGGCTCGCTCTACTTCGCCACCAAAGTCGGCGTGACCAGGAGTGTCCACCAAGTTGATCTTGGTGTCCTTGTAGATCACCGAGGCAGCTTTAGCCAAAATGGTGATGCCTCGCTCACGTTCTTGGTCATTTGAGTCCATGACACGATCGACCACCGCTTGGTGGGCCGCGAACGTTCCGGTGGCACGCAAAAGAGCGTCCACAAGAGTTGTTTTTCCATGGTCAACGTGCGCGACTAACGCGACATTACGTAGTTGTGTATACATATCAGTTGTGGACAACCGGCTTAAGCCAGGTCGTCGTCCTCGTCCTCAGCCTCAATCTCGTCTTCATCGTCAAACACGACTCCGTACTTTTCGGCTAAGGCTGCGTACTCATCATCTTGAGAACGCGGTTGCGACTCTCCACCACCAAGGCCGAGGTCAAAGGCACTGGGGCCTGCTTGCTTCAATTTTCTCGCTTCTTCGAAACGACGATGACGACCCTTTTTCACGGCAGGGCTCCGAACTTGTGAGAGGGGTAGGCGATGGTTACGAATCCGGGTGGCACTGGCCTGAAAACAGGACGCACCGACTCAAATTCGGCCAAGTCAAGTGATTGCTCACACAACAGGGCGTTCACGAGTGTAGAACCAATTGACCTCTATTTGTGGGAACTTCAGGCGGTTTCGTGATTTTTCAGTGTGCCGTGAGTATCTATGACCCCGTAAAACGAGCGTTTTATTGGATTTCGTACCGATTTATGGGGCTAGCGACTAGATCGGACTCGAGGCTGCAATCATCTTGAGTCCACCCTTGCCATCGAAGGACAGCCCCGCTCGGCCCTGTAGAAGGTCGTCAAGTTGGTCTCCGATGAGGTCGTGACGCCAGCCGTCTCCGAGGCGGGCATCGGCATCTTTACGCAAGAAAGCCACGATGTCGTGGCGCGTTGCTAGCAATGCCGTATCGACATGCTCAAGGCGGGCAACTTCGCTGATCCATGCCGAAATCAACGTGATCGCGGGCCGAAGGTGACGCTCGACATCCTCACCTTCGGTGACCGAGTTTTCGATGGGGTTCTCTTTGCCACGAGCGACTGCGGCCAAGATTTCTTGCCCAATGGATCCTCGCGTATGGCGATCATCGACGCCACGGGCCTGCGCAAGATCAGCGAGGTTGGCTGGTTCACGTTGCGAGATTCCTTGAAGTGCTAGGTCGGGAAGAACCTGTCGCGGGGGTATATCACTCGCCATAGCCCGTCGTTCGCGCCATTCGGCTAACGCGGCTAAAACTCCTCGCGTGCGAGGTTTGAGAGCACGTACATCCTTTTGCTTCTGCCATGCATCAGCGGGATTACCCGGACCAACTTTGCGTTGACGCAATTCTTCGCACGCGTCGGTCGCCCAAGATAAGCGCTGGCGATCTTCAAGTTTCGCGCTGAGCAAATCATGAATTTCCAACAGGTGCTCGACATCTGAAGCGGCATATGATTTTTGCCCGTCGGTGAGAGGTCGTCGGAGCCAATCGGTCAAACGGTCACCTTTTGGTAACACCAATTTGAGTTCTGAATTCACTAGAGATGCAAGGGAGGGTGTTGAATAACCGAGGAAACCAGCGGCGATCTGCGTATCAAAAATTCTCTCCGGAACTGTGCCCATTGCGTGAGTCATGACATCAAGGTCTTGCTGGGCTGCGTGCAGGATGATGAGATGTTGAATACCGAAAATTCGTCTCAACTTCGATGCGTCGCATGACAACGGGTCGACGATGGCAATTCCGTCCAACCACGCCAATTGAATCAGTGCCAACCGGGGAAAGTAAGTCTTTTCGCGATGAAACTCAGTGTCGAGAGCGATGCGATCTTGTGATTGCAAACGATCAAGCAAGAGATCTAGATCGTGGTCGTTATCAATCCATGCAAAAGGTACTGGCAACTCATCACTCACTAGGTTGACTACCTTCAACGACAGCATGACCTTGCATGATCCAACCCATGGTGCCGCCAGCAATGTTGATCAACAGTATGGAGTGCTGAGAGAGGTATTCACACGCATTGGCGCTTCGACCACCGGCCTTACAGATCACGTAGGTGACTCCCCCTTGAGGGTGACGAAACTCCTCGACGCGCTGCGGTACTTCGTTGAGGGGAATATGAATTGCTCCTGGCACGTGGCCGTCGATGTATTCATCGGCCTCGCGGACGTCGATCAGAAAGACTGAATCTGCTTGTGAGAAAATTTCGGCAAAATCGGAGACTGAGATTTCTGAATACTGCGAAGACATATTCCCAAACTAGCCCTTGACTTGTCGAAAATTCTCCATGTCAGGCGGGGTGTTGATGTTGGCGATATGCGACTGGGGCACCGATACCGAGTGCCGATGTAAATCGCTCCACGCGCGCATGACAGAACGTTCGCCTAGGTTGAACTGTTCAGCAATAAACGGCAACGATGTCTCAACTCGCCATGCCGCACACAAAGGTTGGGCCCCCATTGAGCTGGGATCCGCCGCACTGTGGGTGTAACTCAGATCAAACTCATTTTCCTCGACATCGCCCTGATCGGGTCCACTCTGACTGGTCATGGCTTGTACTAAAGCCGCAATGGTTTCTGGAGTCAGCGACCATAGGTCGACCGCAACAATGAGCGCTATCCCCCGTTGAGCGTGGCGTAAAGCGGACAAAATACCGGTGATCGGACCAGAGTCAGGAATCGGATCTTGAATGACCTGCCACGGAAAGTCTGATGCTGGAGCAAATCTGGCTCCGGCAACGAAGACACCTTGCGGGCACAAGGGTTCAAGTAATCGACACTGTCGTTCAACTGCAGTTACACCGTTGACTGGAATCAGAGCTTTGTCGGTACCCATACGCCGACTTTGCCCGCCGGCCAAAACATAACCACGAACCTCGGTTATCGAAAACCTATGACTGGGTTGCCGGGAACTCATCGTTGGGAATTCCTGAAGGATCTAGTTGCAATAGGAAAAGGTGGCACCGTTCGGCTTCATCGCTTTCGCCAATCGCCTCAGCCATTTTGTGTAAACCAAGGAGGCATCGCAAGAAACCATGATTGGATTCTTGATTCCATCTCACATACCCAGAACCCCGCCATCCGTTTTGACGCAAAGTATCGAGACCTCGGTGGTACCCGATGCGGTAATAGGCGTAACGCTCAAGATTGTCCCGACCGAAGTCACCGATATTGGCCCAAGCCAATAACGAACGAGGATGGTGACTGACGACGACAGCGAGAGCTTCGCGGCGAGAGTCAACAGCAACTGAGAGAGCTTGCGACAATTCATGACGAATTGCTGGATCCTCTAGCGGGATAACCGTTGTTGGCGGCCCCTGTGGCGTCAAACTAATGGGATTGTGTGGTTGCGGAGGGGTACTTGACATGTCGTCAGAGTATCGCTGAATGAGTTGGTATACCTGACGCTGGGGCAATGAGTTGCATAGTCTGAACTCATGATGTCCTCTGCGGTAACCAGTTTCGTTTCAATTACTACATGGGCCTTTGATGACGGCCAACTCAAGAACTTCACGACATTTGGCGCATTGCTACCAATTGTGATTGGTCTCATCATTTTCAAGTTCGCGGTGAGCGCGATTGTGCGTTCAATTGTTTTGATTGTTGCCCTCGCATTGGGAGTACTGATTTACAGTCAGCGAGCCGAGATCTCAGATTGCGTTGACAATGCAAAGGCCAATGCTGAAACTTCCCTTGGCAAAGTTGAATGCAAGGTTCTTGGTATTGATCTCAAGTTCGACCTTCAAGACCAGGTTCCCTGAACAACACGTTGAATCAGCGGTCGTACTAGTAGATCGACGAACTCATCAGGAGAGCCTGAGTGAGCGTTGTGGTGAGCGCCCTCAATCATGACCGAGCGGCAATCTGGTTGTTGACCCAGAAGTTCGGCGCTGGCTTGAAGATGCGGTTTGGAAAGAGATCCGTAGCCCGCCATTAGTGGTCCGCGTACTTGGTCAAGATCCCAAGGTTTGTGGCGACGAATATCACCGAGCTCGCCGACGAGTGCTGCGCCTTCTGACCTCCTTTGTTTTCGGGTGAACTCTGGTAGTGCTTCCCAGCGGCGATGACCGATGAATCGCCGCATAAAGGTTTCCGCGGCCTCTTCTGGATCGTGAGCGATCGCAACCGCAGCACTGCCACCTGAATCTTTTGGCCACCAAGGTTCCCAACTCATCGGACTCTCATAGACCACTAGCCCCGCAACCTGATCCGGAAACCGCTGAGCGAAAGCCAATGCGACTGCCCCACCAAAACTGTGACCGACCAAAACAATCGGTTTATCGACTTCGACGAACTGAATCACTTCGCGTAAATCTTCGATGTGTTCGGTCATGGAAAATACGCCACGCTGATGAACAGACTTGCCGTAGCCGCGTCGATCATATGTGATGACGCGTTGAGCATCGCCCAGTTTGCGAGCAACGCGAGCAAAGGCAGCCTGTCGATCCATGCTGCCGTGGATCAAAATGACAGTGAGAGTGTCTGAATCACTCGTTGTGCCCATTTCGGACGATCCATGAAATCGAACGCTTTCAATTACCCCGCTTCGACCCATATAAGTCCATCTTGGCACGCGTATCCTGATGAGTGATGGAAGTACTACTAATTCGACATGCCATACCGATTCGCCGCGAGCTTGAAAGCGGTATCGCCGACCCCGAGTTAGCCAGTGAAGGTCTGAAACAAGCAGATCTAATGGCTCAATATTTGTCGACGGAAAAACTGCATGCCATCTACGCCAGTCCGATGCAACGGGCCCAGCAAACAGCGAGCCCGTTAGCAACCGTGCAGGGACTGTCCATAACGACTGTTGATGGCGTGGCAGAGTATGACAAAAACAGTAACCATTACGTTCCTGTTGAAGAACTCAAAGCAAATAACGATCCACGCTGGCAGGAAATGTTGCGGGGTGAATGGACTTCTGCTGATGAAACTGAAGAAGAGTTCATCAATCGAACTGTCGGTTCCATTGAAAACATCATTGCGAACCATGCGTCACAACGTGTTGCCATTGTCTGCCACGGTGGCGTCATTAATGCCTACCTTGGTCATGTGTTAGGACTCGGAAACCAACGTGGTTTCTTCTATCCGAATTACACCTCAATTCATAGAATCGCTGCGGCGAGTAGTGGCGAACGCAGCATCGTGACGCTGAATGAGACGTCGCATTTGCGCGGTTCAGGTTTACCAATCGGATTATTCCAGAAGTAATCGAGTAAGGAAATCACGTTGTCTGAAAAATTGCCACGAGAAGAATCAGATATCCATGGTCTCATTCGTCATTTAGACGCCTCGGTATCACCTGCTCATTCAGTTGACTACTCGGCCCAACGACTTCAATCGAATGGTTTCGCAGAATGTTCATTTGCAACTATGAACGAGGGTCTACCAGCAAAAGGCTTTATGGCTGATGCTGGACTTCTCTTGGCTTGGAACCAGTCTGAGTCACCTACTCAACGTTTCCACATCGTCGGGGCTCATACCGACTCTCCGTGCCTCAAGGTCAAACCTCTCCCCGATTTTGGCTCCTTCAATTGGAAGCAAATCGGTGTTGAGGTGTACGGCGGAATATTGAATAACTCGTGGTTAGATCGCGATCTCGGCTTGGCCGGTCGTGTGGTGCTCGAAGACGGTTCGGTCAAGACAATTCGGATTGATCAGGCCATGGCACGAATTCCACAATTAGCAATTCATCTGGATCGAGACGTCAATGAACGAGGTCTGATTCTTGATAAGCAGATCCATCTTGCTCCCATCTGGGGTCTTGGCCAGTTCCGCCCGGGCGAGTTCGCTGAGTTCATCGCTTCGAGTCTTGCGGTTTCGGTGCACGACATTGCTTTTTGGGACATTGCGCTTTTTGATCTCACTCCAGCATCGCTGCTGGGTGCCGATCGTTCGTTGTTGGCAAGTGGTCGACTTGATAATCAGATTTCGTGTTGGGCCGCAACAGAGGGATTGATTGCTGCAAGCACCAAGGCCAATGGTGAAGGCACCACTTCTGTGATTGCTCTTTTTGATCATGAAGAAGTTGGTTCGGAAAGTACGCACGGAGTCTCGGGTCCTCGTTTGGCCTGGTTGCTTGAAGCACTGCATTCCGGTAGTCGCGCTCAGTTTCATGAAACACTCTCGCGTTCGCACTGCGTCTCGGCTGACAACGCTCACGCGATACATCCCAGTTATCCCGATCGTCACGAACCCAATCATCGTCCGCTACCGAATATGGGTCCGGTACTGAAAGTCAATGCCAATCAGCGTTATGCGACGAGTCCCGAATCAGCGGCGCTCTTCATGCAGGCGTGTACCTCAGCAGAAGTAAACCATCAAATTTTTGTGAGCAAAAACAGCATGCCTTGCGGGTCAACAATCGGACCGATTACATCAACACAACTAGGCATTCCGACGGTTGACGTTGGCGTTGCACAACTTTCGATGCATTCAGCCCGTGAACTTTGCGGAGCTCAAGACCCAGCGTTACTTGCGAAAGTTTTGCAGCACTACTTCAACGTGTTGTGATCTTCTAACTATCCGCACTTGCTTTGGGCTTGATCGAATAACAGTTGTAATTGTTCGTGAAGATGCGCAGTTACTTCTTTGACTGCTGAGCGTGGCATTCTTCCGTCAATCGCTGCTGGCACGGGGATCGGTTCACCGATGATGACTGCAAGTCTGCGTGGGTAAATAAACTTTGCTCCTTTGCCCATCACTCGTTCGCTACCACCGATACCGACCGGGATAATTGGTACTCCGGCCTTACATGCCACGTAGGCGGCCCCATCCATTAAAGGCTGCACCGTTGGTCCAGACTTACGTTCACCCTCGGGAAAAAGTACGAGAGGCTCGCCCGCTTTCAAAACTTGAATTGCCCGAACGATTGCTTCGCGATCTGCGCTTCCTCGAGTCACCGGGAATGCTCCAAGAGCTGACAGCATCCAATTCAATGGTTGGTGTTTCCACATTGTGTCCTTGCCCATGAAGCGCATTCGACGCCGAGTGCATCCTGAGGCAATGGGTGTGTCGATGTAACTGCGATGTACTGGCGCCAAAATAAATGGCCCAGTTGTAGGAATGTTTTCTTGTCCGGTCACCGTCATGCGACAGTATGTGCGACAAATAGACACCACTAATACGCGGATGATTTGGTAGAAGGAACGACTGCCGAAATCGTTACCGGCCAACTTTGATTCAACGGCACTCACGTTAAACGCTCCGCAACTAAGGCAACAATGTTGCTGACGATCTCCTCAATGGTTCGATGGCTTGTGTCAACGACAACGGAATCTTCTGATTCTCGCAAAGGACTGTCGGTTCTCGTCGAATCCTTCAGGTCACGTTCGGTGATTGACTTTTCGATCTCATCAATGTCACCTCCGGCTTCGGCGACTCGCCGTTCGGCGCGAACTCGAGGTGTTGCAGTGAGGTACACCTTTAGAATCGCGTCAGGAAAAACGACCGTACCAATATCGCGACCTTCAACGACACCACCGTTATTGTCTTCGCTCCAAGTTCTTTGACGGTCACGCATCACCGAACGAACGAGCGAATTGGCGGCAACAGTACTGACCGCATTTGTGACGTGGGCCGAACGAATGTCGGCGGTGACATCAGTGCCATTAGCAATGACCGAACCGTTACTCATTTCTAAGTTCAAC
>JBIKYT010000020.1:0-31011 GCA_044355095.1 Ilumatobacteraceae bacterium | reverse complement strand
GTCGTCGACGAGGCTTATGGTCAGTTCGCTGATTGGAGCGCGCTCGAATTGGTGAGTGAAGAAACGCCACTCGTGGTGACTCGAACATTCTCGAAGACCTGGAGCATGGCGGCAGCGCGGTTGGGTTACCTCATCGGACCAAAGTGGCTCGTTGCCGAACTCGACAAAGTAGTTCTGCCGTACCATCTCGACACGGCAAAACAGATTGCTGGAACATTGGCCGTGCAATATCGCGGCGACATGGAAGAACGCGTACGCATGATTGTTGCCGAACGCGAACGCGTCGTTGCCACATTGAAGACTCTCGATATAGATGTTTTTCCCAGTGGTGCCAACTTCGTTTTGTTCCGCACAAAATCAAAGTCAGGTCGCGCGGTTTGGCAAGGGCTGCTAGATCGCAGTGTGCTCATCCGCGACTGTTCGGGTTGGCCACGTTTAGAAAATTGCTTGCGCGTCACTATTGGCACGCCAGAAGAAGATGATGCTTTTCTTGTTGCTCTCACGGAGGTTTTGAAATGAGTCGTACCGCCAGTCGTTCACGCACAACTGCAGAAACATCAATTGAACTTTTTGTTGATCTTGATGGCACCGGAAAGTGTGATGTCAGCACTGGTATTCCGTTCTACGACCACATGTTGACGCAGGTTGGTAAGCACGGCGGATTCGATTTGCGCATTGCTGCCAAAGGTGACATTCATATTGATACGCACCACACAGTTGAAGATGTGGCGATCACGTTTGGTGAAGCAATTCGTGAAGCTCTCGGCGACAAGAGCGGAGTTCGCCGTTTCGCCAGTGGTTTGTATCCATTAGATGAAGCACTCATCGAAATTGCACTTGACCTCTCGGGTCGCCCGTTCGTGGTGTGGGATGTGCCGATGCCCGAATGCTTGCCACTTGGCGATCCAGCATTTGATCCGCAGTTGGCCGAACACGCCATCAGTTCATTGGCAACATCGGCTGGCATCACCTTGCATGTCGGTCTCAAGCATGGTCGCAACGTGCACCACATAATTGAGGCAGCATTCAAGGGTCTTGGTCGTTGCTTCCGCGATGCTGTGCGCATCGAAGGAACCGATGTGCCTTCAACTAAGGGTGTGTTGTGAGTCAACCAGTTATTGCCGTTCTCGATTACGGCATTGGCAATCTGCGCTCAGCTGAAAAGGCATTACAAAAAGTTGGCGGAGACGCACGGCTGACGCGCGACCCAGCTTTTGTCGCGTCGGCTGATGCGGTGGTCTTGCCAGGCGTTGGTGCATTCGGAGCGTGCATGGATGCTTTGCGCGGTGCTGGCCTTGAAGATGTTGTGTACGGCGCCGTTGATTCTGGTCGTCCGTTCTTAGGTATCTGTGTCGGCATGCAAATGTTGTTCACATCAAGCCAGGAAGATCTTGATGCTCGTGGCCTCGACATCATTTCAGGAACCGTGAAGTGGATTCCACCGGGTGTGAAGCGCCCGCAAATGCAGTGGAACAAGCTTTCGTTTACTCAAGCTGACGATCCGATGTTTGATGGTGAATTATTGCGCGATGCACCTGACGGTTCGTGGGTGTATTTCGTGCATTCACTTCATGGTGTTCCGATGGATCCCTCGCTCGTGGCGGCCACATGTGATTACGGTGTCACTCTGAATGCGGCGTTTCGACAGGACAATGTTTTTGCGACGCAGTTTCACCCCGAAAAATCGGGTGCAAGTGGGTTGGCCTTGCTGGATAATTTTGTGAAAGCAGCTGGTGCGTCATGAACTCTCATCTTTCACGGGCTGAGCTGTATCCAGCTATTGATCTACGTGGCGGCCGTGTTGTGCGCCTGTTGCAGGGCGACTACGCACAAGAAACCGTGTACGGCGATGACCCAGTCGCTGTTGCAACATCTTTTGCTGATGCGGGCGCAACGTGGATTCATATCGTCGACCTTGACGCGGCGCGAACTGGCGACCCGATGAATCGTCCCGTGGTTGCTGCGGTAGCGAAAGCCCTTCGAGGCCGAGCATCAATTCAAACTGGTGGCGGTGTGCGCGCGGTCTCGGATGCTCAAGCTTTGGCTGATGCGGGAGTTGCTCGAGTTGTGATGGGTTCGGCAGCAGTTGCCGACCCGTCGTTGGTTGAAGCGGCAGCAAAAGTTGTTGCGGTGGCCGTTGGTCTTGACCATCGCGCCGGTGAAATTGCCGTTCACGGATGGACAAAGGATTCGGGCGTGCAACTCAACGAGGCGCTGTCGTGGTTTCCGTCAGCGTCAGCTTTCGTGATCACCGACATCTCGCGTGACGGTATGTTGCAAGGTCCTGATGTCGACGGTTTGCGGGCTGCTGCGTTGGCAACATTGATCCCAGTGATTGCCAGTGGCGGGGTTGCTTCGCTTGATGATGTGCGCATTCTCGCAACGATTCCTGCTCTTGCCGGAGTCATTACTGGCAAAGCAATTTACGAAGGTCGCTTTACAGTTGAACAAGCCGTTGCTGCTCTACGCGATGTGAATCTTGGTTCGGGTGGTGCGCAGTGAAAGTTGCCCGCGTCATTCCATGTCTTGACGTGACAAATGGTCGCGTTGTCAAAGGAACAAACTTCATCAATCTCCGCGATGCTGGCGACCCTGTTGAATTGGCCTCGCGTTACGACGCCGAAGGTGCCGATGAATTGGTGTTTCTTGATATCACAGCCTCGAGCGATGGTCGCGAGACGATGGTTGATGTGGTGTCGCGAACTGCTGAGCAAGTGTTCATTCCATTCACGGTGGGCGGCGGAATCCGCAGCGTTGATGATGCGCGTCGCATGTTGCGCGCTGGAGCCGACAAGGTCAGCGTCAATACCTCTGCAGTGCAGAACCCGGACTTGATTACCGAAATTGCCACCGAATTTGGTGCTCAGTGTGTGGTGTGCGCCATCGATGCCAAACGTTGGTCTGATGGACGAGAAGGATACGAAGTGTTCTTGCATGGTGGCCGAACACCGACTGGTATAGATGTTGTTGAGTGGGCAACGCGCGCAAGTCAACTTGGTGCAGGCGAAATACTGTTGACCTCAATGGACCGTGACGGAACTAAAGAAGGTTTTGATCTTGATCTCACGCGCCGTGTGAGTGATGCGGTTGGCGTACCAGTCATTGCCTCTGGTGGTGTCGGAACTCTTGATCACCTGGTGGACGGAGTTGTTCAAGGTGGCGCCGATGCTGTTTTGGCCGCATCAATTTTCCACTTCGGCGAATTCACTGTGGCGCAAGCAAAGCAACGCATGCTTGATGCCGGGATCATCGTACGACCGGCATCATGAGTGAATATCCGTTTGTTCGTGATCCGTTCACGGTGATCGACGGCGGACTTTCAACAGCCCTTGAATTGCTTGGCGCAGACATCTCTGGCCCGTTATGGACTGCACAAACAGTCATTGATGATTCGGCATTGCTTGAGCGAGCGCATCGATCGTTTGTTGAGGCAGGTGCCGACATCATTGCGACGGCGAGTTATCAATGTGGCACCAAGCAATTTGAATCAATCGGTTTGAGCGCACAAGAAGCACGCAATGCGCTGGCCTCAATGACTTCAATTGCTCGCCGTGCCGTTGAAGGGACTTCGGTCGCAGTCGCGGCATCGGTTGGTCCGTTTGGTGCATCGCAAGCAAATGGCAATGAATACACCGGTCGCTACGGAGTTGAGTGGCAGGTGGTTGAGGACTATCACCGAGAGAAGTTGCAGATACTTGTTGACTCTGGCGCCGATTTGCTTGCCATTGAAACAATTCCTTTGGCCGATGAGGCATTGCTGATTGCCGAAATTCTTGAAGAGCTTGGAGCACCGCCGGCTTGGTTCAGTTTTGGTTTCGCCGATGAGACGCAAACCTATGGGCTTGACGCGATTGACAAAGCCGTGTTGGGAATCGCTGGATATGCCGACTTGGTGGCGATTGGAATGAACTGCACTCATCCGCGATATGTCGATTCGCTGTTGGTGTCAATGAGCGAACTCGTATCTGGCATTCCATTAATCGTGTACCCCAATCACGGTCGCGAATGGGACGCCGTTGCCCGTTGCTGGATCGGCGACTCAATGTCAATATCGGCAGCAGAGACCGTGAAACGTTGGGTCGATCTCGGGGCGCGCTTTATCGGTGGCTGTTGTGGGGTGGATCCTCGCGGTATTGCCGATTTGGTTGCCACCAGAGATGTTCTCTAGGGATTCATTGTCGAGCTGAACTCGTCGTAGGGTGAGGGGCATGAACGCTCCCGCCACATTTACTCCCAATCCAAAAATGGAATACCGTCGCCTCGGTCGTAGCGGTCTCAAAGTTTCGGTCTTGTCGTTTGGTAGTTGGGTCACCTTTGATACGCAACTCAACGACGACATGGCGCTCAATTGCATGCAGAACGCCTGGGATGCTGGTTGCAACTTCTTTGATAATGCCGAGGCCTATGCCGGTGGCGAGAGTGAAGCCATCATGGGTCGCGTCATCAAGCAACTTGGTTGGCGTCGCCAAGATTATGTGTTGTCAACGAAAGTGTTTTGGGGGATTGAAGGCGGAGTGCCCAACATGGGCAACACCTTGAACCGCAAATACCTGCACCACTCCATTGAAGGTTGTCTTGATCGTTTGCAAGTTGATTTTGTTGACTTGTTGTTCTGTCACCGTGCTGATCCGAACACTCCACTTGAAGAAACCGTGTGGGCGATGAGCGATCTGGTTGAGCGTGGCAAAGTTTTGTATTGGGGGACGAGTGAGTGGACTGCCGATGAAATTCGTGCCGCGTACGAAATTGCCGAGCGTCATCACTTGCACAAGCCCGTCATGGAGCAGCCGCAATACAACATGCTTGAGCGCAAGCGCGTCGAAGTTGAATATCGACGTCTGTACGAAGACCTCGGCCTCGGAACAACCATCTGGAGCCCTCTTGCATCAGGTGTGTTGACGGGTAAATACCTCGATGGTGTTCCTGAAGACTCGCGTGCAGCGCTTCCGGGTTATGGCTGGTTAGCCGAGCGCTTGACTGCTCCGAAGGCCCAAGAGACCGTGAAAAAGTTGATCCCCATTGCCGATGAACTTGGATGCACGCTGGCTCAGATGGCTTTGGCCTGGTGTACCAAGAACCCCAATGTGTCAACCGTCATTACGGGAGCCAGTAAGGCTTCGCAGGTCACCGAAAACTTCAAGGCCCTTGACGTGATTCCGCTATTGACCCCCGAGGTCATGGCTCGCATCAAGACCGTTTTGAAGTCATAAATCGGTTGCAGATTTCTTCCCAGATTTCGTTTCCGGCAGTTGTCACGGTACCGTGCCCGTTGTGAGTGAAAGTACAGAAACGCCGGCAGTCGTGACAGCAGATACCGCCCAAGACGACAGCGACAAACTCGCCGCACAAAAATTGGGCGTCGACAAGATGGCGATTCAAATGCTCAACGATCGTTTGTTGGTCAAGATCCCCGATAAAGACGGCGAGCGTCGCAGTATGGGCGGAATTCTGATTCCGGCGACTGCCCAAGTTTCAAAGCGCTTGGTGTGGGCTGAAGTCATTGCGCTTGGCCAAAACGTGCGTAGTTGTGAGGTCGGTGACCGGGTGCTGTTCGGGCCCGAAGACCGCTACGAGGTTGAAGTCAGTGGAATTGATTACATCATGTTGCGTGAACGCGACATCCACGCCGTTGCCGCCAGCCGAATTGATGGCCATACCGGCCTCTATCTCTGACAAAGTTGTAGATATGAATCTGATTGTCCCCACCCCTGAGCAACTTGCTGCTGTGAAGTACAACTCCGACGGCCTCGTTCCGGTGATTGCACAAGACATAGTCAACGGCGATGTATTGATGATGGCGTGGATGAATGCCGAGAGTTTGTCGATGACTTTTGCTGAAGGTCGGATGGTGTACTGGAGTCGCAGTCGTTCAGAGTTGTGGCGTAAAGGTGACACCAGTGGCGATCGTCAGTTTGTACGAGAGGCCTATTACGACTGCGATGTCGACACGCTTCTCTTCAAGGTCGAACAAGAAGGAGCCGGGGCGTGCCACACCGGTAATCGCACCTGTTTCTTTTCAAGTTTCGGAACCCCTGCATGACCCAGCCCTTGGTGGTGCGACCATCGCGCGATGAATTTCACGCCCTTGCTGCCGAGTACACGGTCGTGCCGGTGTGGGTTGAAGTATTGGCCGACCTCGAAACCCCCGTCGCCGCTTTCGCGAAATTGGTCGGCGACGAACCAGGTTTCTTGCTTGAGTCGGTTGAACATGGTGAACGTTGGAGTCGATTTAGTTTTGTTGGACGCCATCCACGCGCAACTCTTGAACTGATTGATGGTCAACTCAAGATCACTGGCGAAATCCCGGCATCGGTGCCGCGCGATCAAGGGATGCTGGCAGCGATTGAAGCCTTACTTCTTGAATACCGCAGTCCAGTGATTGCTGATCTTCCGCCGCTACAAGGTGGAGTCATGGGCTTTCTTGGCTATGACGTTGTACGCGAAGTGGAGTCGTTGCCAAATGTTCCTCACGACGATCGGCATATGCCCGATGGCGTGATGAGTGTGATTGGTTCACTGGCCGCATTCGATCACTGGCGTCAACGGGTCTATCTCATTGAAAGCGTTCCTGTTGTTGGTCACAACTCGCAGACTTTCACGACCGATGAATTGAATCGTCTATACGACGAGGCCTCAGTGCGTGCATTAAGAGCGGTCGACGAACTTGCGCGACCGTTGCCATATACGCCGGTTGAACCACCACAACGAGATGATGTTCTTCCAGTTGCTACATCGTCAATGCCCAATGGCGCATATCAGCGCGCCGTCGAAGTTGCGAAGGAATACATTCGCGCCGGAGACATCTTTCAAGTTGTGTTATCGCAGCGTTACGAATTGCAATTAGAAGCCGATCCGTTTGATATGTATCGCGTGCTCCGTCAGGTGAACCCCAGTCCGTACATGTACTTCTTGCGTCATCCCGGTGTCACCATTGTGGGGAGTTCGCCCGAGCCCATGGTGCAATTGCTCGGTGGTCGCGTGATTAGTCGACCCATCGCCGGCACCCGTAAGCGCGGCACGAACGACGAACACGATCGACGACTTGCTGCTGAACTTCGTGAAAATCCC
The DNA here is from genome assembly GCA_044355095.1 of Ilumatobacteraceae bacterium. Lineage (GTDB taxonomy): Bacteria > Actinomycetota > Acidimicrobiia > Acidimicrobiales > Ilumatobacteraceae > Casp-actino8. Next base: position 23,943 of record JBIKYT010000020.1, on the reverse strand, counting down.
AAAGAAGTCGCCGAGCACGTGATGTTGGTTGATCTTGCTCGCAACGATGTAGGTCGTGTGTCATCTTTTGGCACCGTTGTCGTGGACGAACTCATGACTCTTGAGAAATACAGCCACGTCATGCACCTCACATCACAGGTCAGTGGAGCGCTCATTCCTGGTAAAACGGCGATTGATGTTTTGCGTGCGACTCTTCCCGCCGGCACCGTCAGTGGCGCGCCAAAAGTTCGAGCCATGGAGATCATTGACGAACTTGAGCCAGTGAAGCGTGGCCCGTATGCCGGAGTTGTCGGGTACGTCGACTTCAGTGGAAACCTTGACACTGCTATCGCCATTCGCACCATGTTTATTGGTGAATCGGCGGCCTACTTGCAAGCTGGTGCCGGAATCGTGGCCGACAGCGAACCCGATGATGAAGATCTTGAATGCCGCAACAAGGCGGCCGGATTATTGGCGGCAATTCCTGCGGCCCGTCGAATGACCAAGCGTCGCCTTGACGGCGGAACGAAAGCGTGAGCGACACCATGAGCAACTCAATGAGCAACACTGGGAACGACAACATCATTGCCTGTGAAATTGAACATTTAGTCTTCTCGGTGACAGGTGCCGATGCCGGCAAGTACTTGCACTCGCAGTTGAGCAATGACATCGCCTCGCTGCCCGTTGGTGCATCGCGCTATTCATTTGTGCTTGAGCCCATGGGCAAAGTCATTGCTTTGGTTCGAGTCACGCGCACCGAAGAAGAGACATTTGTTCTTGACACAGAGAATGTTGCAGATTTGGGCGAACAATTACTAGCCCGTTTGAATCGTTTCAAAATCAGAGTCAAAGCCGACATTGCTGTTTCAACCCAGAAGTATTTGTGTTTGCGCAGTCGTGATGGCTCAGCAATTGAACAAGCCGGATTTGCAGTGTCGCAATGGGGAAGTGGCGCAATTGTTGATGCTCCACTGTCAACAATTGACGGCTCAGTGGTTTCGCAATTCGTTCACGTATCGACCGAAGAATTTGATGCACTTCGTATCCGCTCAAGTTGGCCGGCAATGGGTAGTGAAATCATTGCGGGTGAAACTTTGCCGGCCGCAACGGGAGTCGTCCCGATCGCAGTCAGCTTTACCAAAGGTTGTTATCCCGGTCAGGAACTTGTCGAGCGTATGGATAGTCGGGGTTCAACGGCTCCAAAGAATTTACGTTTATTGACCGGCTCAATTGTCGACAATGCCAAGCCTGGCGATGCAGTGATTGTTAACGGGGAAACCGTTGGCGAATTCACGTCGGTGGCAGGCGACTGCGCTCTTGCGTATGTCGGACGTGCAGTCGAACTTGGTGTCGTTGTCGGTGCCGCGACGACTTGATGACGTCGTTATGACGTCGTTATGAAAGTTGCTCATTCCTGAGTTGAATCACAAGTTCTTCAATATCGGTACGCCCGCGTAACGCTTGTAATTCGGCGTAGTTTTCGACCGCATGAAGAAGTTGAGCGTGTTGATTGTCAACTCGCCCAGCAACAGTGAGCCATTGGGCCGCAGTGTCGTGATGGCCAAGCATTGCGATACAGCGCGCGGTCTCAATGGCAACATGTGATGACGGATGAACTTTGAAGAGTGTCGACCCATAGCGTGCGCCGTCTTCATAGTGACGAGTTCGTCGTAAAACAGTGAGCAGGGTTGCGGCGCTTAACTCTGAAGTGTTCTGTGTTGGTTCGGGAAGCGGTCGTGGAAGTTGAAGGACGAGTGGCTTTAGTTGTTCATCGCTTGCGGCGTGTGGCGGCCACCACGGTGCACGATCTAACTCGGTATTCAATAAGTCGTTGACAATGAACGAAGTTGCTGATGAATGGCCGGCCCGCATCTTCGAATATGCATCCCACCAAGGCGACATCACCTGCGGGCTTTGCAACATGCCTGGTCGGCCAGTTCTCCACGCAGTGTCTTCGGCTTCGGCGGCCAGTCGCCGTTGCTGTTCCAATGCAGATGAACGGCGATCGGGCGTTGTTGCGGCTAATGCCGACATTGTTTGCAACTGTAAAACCAGCAAAATGGCGGCGAACGCAGCGAGCGGGCGGAGGTCATCAACAAAGACCATCGCGATGAATGCTCCTGCGGTCAGCAACGGACTCGCTTTGATCATCATGTTCCGACCCCGACCTGGCGAAAAGTAGTCCAGGATCTCGGCAGCAACATTTCCGCCGTCGAGCGGCAGGACCGGAATCAGGTTGAAAAACCCGATTGCTGGTCCCGCCCACCAAATAGCGAATGACCAATAGTCAGCGGCGAATTGGTCATGGCTGAGCGGATTGACACCAAAGGCAAGTAAGAGAACACAACCGGTGGCGATTTGGATGATTGGTCCAGCCAAAGAGATTCCCGCTCTTTCCCAGCGTTGCAATTCTCGCGTTGGGGTAAACGAGGCATATCCAGCCAAGAAATCGAGGGATATTTGTGCTGTCGCTCCGGTTCGGCGGGCGGCGAAGGCATGGCCGAGTTCATGAAGCAAGGTGAAGCCGGCAACTGAACCTGCGAGCCAAGGCCCCATCGGGACTCCGTTAATGACAATGATCAGCAACATGAACAGGGCGAAACCTGGACGTATCTGCACTGGAAACCCGAAAATGCGCATGCACTTTGATGTTAGGCCTCAACTTGAGAAGTCGTAGACTCGTTACTTGTGCCGTACGTTTATTCATTTGATCAGAAACATCGCCGCCAACCCATGCAGATGAAAGATCTGCTCGGGGGCAAGGGCGCCAATCTTGCCGAGATGACCAGCGTTTTGAAGTTGCCGGTTCCACCCGGTTTCACCATTAGCACCGATGCGTGTCGCGATTACATGGTGGATGGCTGGCCCAAGAGTATTGACGCCGAAATCAAGTCGCACATCGCGAAACTTGAAAAGGCCATGAAGCGCAAGCTTGGCGATCCCAACGATCCGTTGCTCGTCAGCGTTCGTTCAGGCGCCAAATTCTCCATGCCAGGCATGATGGACACCGTCCTTAACCTCGGCCTCAATGACAAGAGTGTGAAGGGTCTTGCCAAGGTCACTGGCGACGAGCGTTTCGCTTACGACTCATACCGTCGATTCATTGCGATGTACGGACGCATCGTTCTTGGTGTGGAAGGTCATCACTTCGAACATCCGCTTGAGGCCGCCAAAGAAAAAGCCAAAGTAAAGAACGATGCCGAGTTGACATCAACGGTTTTGAAAGAACTTTGCGCGCAGTACCTCGAGGTTGTTAAAAAAGAGACTGGCAAAGCATTCCCACAAAAGCCCGAAGCGCAGTTGCGTGGCGCAGTTGAAGCGGTCTTCAAAAGCTGGAATGGTGCTCGCGCCATTGCTTACCGTGTTCGCGAAAAGATTGATCACAATTTGGGTACCGCGGTCAACGTGCAAACGATGGTGTTTGGTAATCGTGATGAGAACTCGGGTACCGGAGTCGGCTTTACCCGTAATGCTGCAACTGGCGAAAACGTTCCGTATGGTGACTTCTTGGTCAACGCACAGGGCGAAGACGTGGTTGCTGGTATTCGTAACACCGAAGACCTCGATGCTTTGAAGGCCAAGTTCCCGAAGATCCACGATGAATTGATGGCAATCTTCGTGCGCCTCGAAGCTCACTACAAAGACATGTGCGACACCGAGTTCACCATTGAACAAGGCAAGTTGTGGATGTTGCAGACCCGTGTTGGCAAGCGCACTGGCGCTGCGGCCTTGCGCATGGCTGTCGACATGACCAAGGGAACTGTTGGTTCCAAGGGCAAGAAGAATTCTTGGAAGATCAGTAAAGAAGAAGCGATTACTCGCGTTGCTGCTGAGCACCTTGATCAGGTTCTTCACCCGCAGTTTGAAGCCGGTGCCAAGAAAGTGATTGCTAAAGGTCTCGCTGCATCTCCGGGTGCTGCTGTTGGCAAGGTGTACTTCACTGCCGATGAAGCTGCCGATGCTTCAGATCGTGGTGAGAAGGTCATCTTGGTTCGTAGCGAAACGAGCCCCGAAGACGTGCACGGCATGATGGTGTCTGAAGGAATTTTGACCGCTCGTGGTGGACTCGTGAGTCACGCGGCCGTGGTTGCTCGTGGTTGGGGAACACCAGCAGTTGTTGGTGCAGAAGCCATCAAGATTGAAGGCAAGCAGTTCTCAGTTGGCGACATCGTTGTGAAAGAAGGCGACATCATTTCGCTTGACGGAACAACTGGCGAAGTTGTGCTTGGTTCGCTTGCATTGCAAGATGCCAAGCCACCCAAAGAGTTCGAAATCATTTTGAAGTGGTGCGACCAGGTTCGTAAGGGCAAGATGGCAGTGCGTGCAAACGCCGACACCGGTGAAGATGCAACGAATGCTCGCAATCTTGGTGCTGAAGGTATTGGTTTGTGCCGTACTGAGCACATGTTCTTGGCCGAAGATCGTTTGCCCGTTGTGCGCCGCATGATCTTGGCGCAAAATGCCGAAGAAGAAGCCAGTGCTCTTGAAGAACTTCGCAAGGTGCAAAAGAAAGACTTCATCGACATCTTGAAGGCCATGGACGGACTTCCCGTCACCGTGCGTTTGCTTGATCCGCCGTTGCACGAATTCTTGCCGAACGTTCACGAACTTGAAATCGAAAAAGCCACGACCCCTGCTGGTGAATGGTCAAAAGAAAAAGAACAGTTGTTGAAGGCTGCTCATGAATGGGCTGAACACAACCCCATGCTCGGAACACGTGGTGTGCGTCTTGGTGTTGTGAAGCCAGGTTTGTATGCCATGCAAGTGCAAGCACTGATGGAAGCTGCTGCCGACCGTGCCGCCAATGGCGGTAAGCCCATCGTTGAAGTCATGATTCCGTTGACTGTCACCCGTGAAGAACTGGCTTTGGCTCGTTCGTGGGTCGTGAAGGGAATTGCCGATTCAACCAAGGGTTCAGCCAAGAAGCCCAAGGTTTCCATCGGAACCATGATTGAAACTCCACGTGCTGCCTTGCGTGCTGATGAATTGTCGGAAGAAGCAGATTTCTTCAGCTTCGGTACAAATGACCTCACGCAGATGACCTTTGGTTTCAGTCGTGATGACATTGAAAGCCGTATGATGCCGGCCTACCTCGAAGGCGGATTGCTCAAGCGCAACCCGTTCGAAACCATCGATCAAGATGGCGTGGGCGAATTGGTGAAAATTGCTGCCAAGCGTGGTCGTGCTGCCAAGCCCGGCATCAAGCTGGGCGTCTGTGGTGAACACGGCGGCGATCCCGAGTCGATCGACTTGTTTTACCGAGTTGGTCTAGATTATGTGAGTTGCTCACCGTTCCGAGTTCCGATCGCTCGCCTTGCTGTTGCACAGGCTGTGCTCGCCTCGGGTGGTAAAAAGAAGTCAGACACCAAATAGGTCCATGGCGGGCCGCAAAACATAGGAGATCACAATGCAAATTCAGACTCGACAGGGACCCGCTTACGGTGTGGCTCGAATTACCTTGGCTGGCAATGAACTCGTGCGCGTCGAAAGTGGCGCCATGATGACAATGTCGACAGGCGTCACGCTGGCTGCTAAAGCCGAAGGCGGAATTATGAAGAGCCTCAAGCGCGCCGCGCTTGGTGGCGAGAGCTTTTTCGTGAGCACGTACACCGCTCCCGCAAACGGTGGCTTTGTTGATGTGGCTGCTCGTTTGCCTGGCGACATCGTTTCCTTCGATGTCACTCCGGCAACGCCGTTATTCATTCAAAAAGGTTCATGGCTCGCCAACGACACCAACGTCGCCATTGATACACAGTGGGGCGGCTTCAAGAACATGTTTGGCTCCGAAGGCGGTTTCATCATCCGTGCCGAAGGTCAAGGTCCAGTTGTATTTGCATGCTACGGAGCCCTTGAAGTGTGGGATTTGCAAGCCGGCCAATCGCTGACAGTAGATACTGGGCACATGGTCGCGTATGAAGGCACAGTGTCAATGAATATTCGTCAAGCCAGCGGTGGATTGATGCAGACGTTCAAGAGTGGCGAAGGTCTCGTATTTGATTTCACGGGTCCTGGAAAAGTGTGGACTCAAACCCGCAACCCGAACGAACTATTGGGTTGGATTCAAAGCATGATGCCGACTGGAACAGCCGCAAGTGGTGGCTCAATCGGTGGATTGTTCAATAGGGCCTAATGAACGCTCTCTCTCTTCTCGCTGAATCCTCAAAAGTTAACTTCGTTGATCTCAATGTGCCGGGTTGGGCATGGGTTGCGTTATTAGCCTTCATTTGCGTTTTGTTGGCGGTTGACATTTTGGTGATTCACCGTGATGCTCACGATGTCGGTCCGCGTGAAGCCCTCATTGAAAGTACCGTCTGGATATCTATAGGAGTCGCGTTTACCGGAGTGATTGCAATTGCTTTCGGTGGAGCAGCATCGGGCGAATACATCAGTGGTTATCTCATCGAGAAGAGTTTGAGTATTGACAATGTTTTTGTCTGGGCACTGATTCTCAGTTTCTACAAGATTCCTTTGAAGTATCAGCACCGTGTGCTGTTCTGGGGAATCTTCGGCGCTCTAGCCTTGCGCGCAATTTTCATCTTTGCTGGTGTCGCATTAATTGAAAAGTTCTCGTGGGTCCTGTATGTGTTTGGGGCGTTCTTGATCTACACCGCAGTGAAGTTGGTCGTGGAAGCCGAAGAAGAACTCGATCCTGCATCGGGCCGATTCATGAAGTTGATCAATCGCTTTGTGCCGAGCACTCCCGATCTTGATGGCCAAAAGCTTTTCACGCGGAAAAATGGTGTTCGTTTAGCAACTCCTCTCTTTGCAGTATTGGTATTGATCGAATTCACTGATGTGTTGTTCGCGGTTGACTCGGTCCCGGCGGTACTAGCAGTGAGCCGTGAGCAATTCATCGTGTTCTCGTCCAATGCATTTGCCATCCTTGGCCTTCGAGCGTTGTATTTCTTGCTGGCTGATGCGCACGCCCGCTTTTCTTATCTCAAAGAAGGTTTGGCAATTATCTTGGCCTTTGTCGGCATCAAGATGCTGATTCACAAGTGGTATCACATTCCTACGTGGTTATCGCTCGTCGTGATTGTGCTTGTTCTGGTTGTCTCGATCGGCTTTTCGATGAAGGCCGATCGGGGTAAACCATCCGACTCACCCGTGGATTAGTCTCACCTGCATGGCATTTGTTGAAGACGACATCGAGAGGGTGCGGGCATCCACATCCATCGTTGAAGTCATCCAACAGTATGTGGCACTGCGTAAAGCTGGCCGTAACTGGGTTGGTCTCTGCCCATTTCACACCGAAAAAAGTGGTTCGTTTAACGTTCGAGAAGAAACCGGCCGCTACAAGTGTTTCGGTTGCCAAGCCGCTGGTGATATTTTCACTTTCGTTCAAGAAATTGAACACATTGATTTTGTCTCGTCAGTTGAAAAGTTGGCGGCTCGCGCCAACATCACTCTCACGTATACGACCGGCGGCGAAAGCCAAGATCGTCAACGTCGAAAGAAACTCATCAGTGCGATGGCCGAAGCCGTCGACTGGTACCACCAACGACTGCTGCATTCGCCCGACGCCCGGGCCGCGCGCGATTATTTGCGCGATCGGGGTTTAGCGGGCGACGTTGCTCGACAATTTCAATTGGGTTATGCGCCCGACGAATGGGATGCTTTAAGTCAGCATCTGGTCAAGAAGGGCTTTGCCGCTGACGTCTTAAGCGATGTCGGGTTGGCGTTCACCAATAAAGCCAATCGTTTGCAGGACTCATTTCGGGCGCGCATTATGTTTCCGATCTTCAGCGATAACGGAGATCCCGTTGCCTTCGGCGGTCGAATATTGCCAGGCAGCGCCGATCCTGCGAAGTACAAGAACTCTTCGGAAACCAAGATCTACTTCAAATCAAAAACGTTGTACGGACTGAACTGGGCCAAGAACGACGTGGTGAAAGCCGATCAAGTCATTGTCTGTGAGGGTTATACCGACGTCATCGGATTTCATCGATCGGGCGTCACGCGTGCGGTTGCAACTTGTGGAACATCTCTGACCGAAGAGCATGTGCGAATTCTGAAGCGATTCGCGAGCAAGGTCGTATTGGCTTTTGATGCTGATGCGGCTGGCCAAGGTGCAGCTGAAAAGTTCTACGAATGGGAAAAGAAGTATCAAGTCCAAGTGTCGGTGGCCAAGTTCCCCGACGGAAAAGACCCGGGCGATCTCGCGATCTCTGATCCGGCGGCATTGGCTGCAGCAATCGATGAAGCAGTTCCATTCTTAGGTTTCCGCGTCAATCGTGTCGTATCTGGCAAGCCGTTACGAAGTCCAGAAGATCGTGCTCGTTTGGCTGCTCAAGCGATGGAAGTGATTAACGAACATCCCGATGTGAACGTGCGCAAACTATATGCCGGTGAAATCGCCGCTCGAGTTGGTTTGCCAGTTGCCGATTTGAGCCGGTTGGCTGAACGTCGTTCGGCTCAACCAGTAGTGGCTGCGCCAGTTGCTCGCGGCGTCGGCGTATCTGAAAATGCTGAATTCATTGCGATTAGTTTGCTGTTGCAAAGTTGGGATGACATCGCACCGTGGTTAATTGAAGCGCTCTTTGTCTCGGAAATCCCTCGGCGTGCCTTTCTAACGTTGGCAACTGCATCCGAAATTGAAACAGGCAGTTTGCTGAATAATGCTCTCGGAATCGCTGATCCTGAAGTTCGCGAAATGCTTGAACGGGCCGCTGTTGCTGATATGGAGGTTGAACCCAGTTCGGTGGCTCTCAATCTCATTGGGGTGACCGTTCGACGAATTCTGTCGCAACGAACACGAATAGCGATACCCGAGGAGATTCGCGAAGATCGTGATGCTCGTGTGCAACTTGAGAATCTTGACAATGAGCGCACGGCTTTAGCAGCCGCTGAGTCATTGCTAATGTGGCTTTCAGCACGAACATTTCAACCGGGGGGTCGAGGTGACAACAGCGAAGAGTGATAACAGCAATGATTTTGCTGGAACATCTCTCGTTCCTGTTGTCGGTATCGATGAAGCAGAGTGGCTGGCGCTGATTGCGTTTGGTCGACGTCAAGGCGAGTTGTCAACTCAAGACATCGTTGATGCGTTGCGCGATATTGAGTTGTCTCCAGAAGTGATTGACGCAGTACGCGCATCAATTGAGAAAATCGGTATCAGGGTTGATCAATCATTTGAACTTGACGATTCGGGTGAGTTGCGTCGACCGTCTTTGAATGGGACGAAATCTAGGTCATCCGATGGGCGAGTGGCTCGTCGTGAACGCGGCAGCGATGACTCGGGGCAAGATGCCATTCGTATGTATCTGCAAGAAATCAGCCGCATCGCATTATTGACTGCTGATGAAGAAAAAGTCCTCGGCCGAAAAATCGTTCTCGGCAGCGAAGCAAACATTGAACTTGAAAGCCTCGGCGACTCTGCATCAGTTCTTGATCGTCGTCGGCTACAGCGGGTGATTGATCAAGGGCGTCGTGCTCGCGAAGACCTCACGAACGCCAATCTGCGACTTGTGGTGAGTATTGCCAAGCGTTATACGAAAGTTTCAATGCCGCTTGCCGATGCGATTCAGAGCGGAAATATCGGTCTTATGAAAGCCGTTGAAAAATTTGATTACACGCGCGGCTTCAAATTTTCCACCTACGCGACATGGTGGATCAAACAAGCAATCTCTCGAGCTGTCGCCGAAGAGAGTCGCAATATTCGCATCCCCACTCACGCGATGGAAAACATCAATCGGGCTTTGCGTGTTCAACGTGAGCTCACTCAACTCAATCAACGTGAGCCAACAATCATCGAGATCGCCAAGGCCCTTGGTGAATCTCCCGATCGAGTCGCCGAGTACTTCAGTTTGGCGGCCGACACAACCAGTCTTGATCAAGCCACTCGGGTCGATGGAGACTCGACGATTGGCGATCACATTGCTGCAACCGATGTGGGTGATCCAAGTGGCGGTATTGAACTTGAAGACATGCGTGAGGCCATGCGGGCTGTCCTGGACGAACTTCCTGAACGCGAACGTGACGTCATGAAAATGCGCTTTGGGCTTGACGGTGACCAAGGAGCGACCCTTGAAGAGGTGGGCAAAGCCTTCGATATCACCCGTGAGCGGGTCCGTCAGATTGAGGTTCGGGCACTCTTTCGGCTACGCCATGTGGCTAGTGGGCGGGCCTTGCGCAATTTCGTCGAGGATTGACACTGGTTGTTCAGGGGTATCCTGAAACGGTTATGTCAGATCAAGAACCCCGTTCATACGTCGTACGCACCTTTGGGTGTCAAATGAACGACCATGATTCTGAGCGAATCTCAGGTCTTCTTGATGCCGACGGCCTTTTGGCGGTTGAAGAAGAAGACGATGCTGATGTCGTGGTACTGAACACCTGTTGTATTCGTGAGAACGCTGACAACAAGTTGTACGGCAACCTCGGAATGTTGAAGCGTTGGAAAGATGCGCGCGAGGGCCGGCAAATTGTGGTCTCGGGCTGCCTGGCCCAGAAGGACCGCGACATTGTGCAAAAGCGGGCACCGTGGGTTGATGTGGTGATGGGTACTCACAACGTGCACCGTGCAGCCGAACTTCTAGAGACCGCTCGCGTCGACGGACCTTTAACCGAAATTTTGGAAGAAGCAGTGCTTGATGATCACGCGATGTTCCCGTCGGCCCTGCCGGCCAAGCGCGTGACCTCATATGACGCGTGGGTCACCATTCAGATCGGTTGCGATAACTCGTGCGCATTTTGCATTGTGCCGTCGGTGCGTGGCTCTGAAATCAGCCGGCCATACGACGACATTGTGTCTGAAGTTCGTGCACTGGCCGATCAGGGGGTCACTGAAGTGACGTTGCTTGGTCAGAACGTCAACAGTTACGGACGCGACTTGCAGTTAGACAAGCGGCGTGCCGGCGAAGATGTTTCGGCACGACCATTGTTCAGCGAATTGCTTCGTGAAGTCGGAACAGTTGCTGGCATCAAGCGCGTTCGCTTTACGAGCCCGCACCCGAAAGATATGCGGCCAGAGACTTTTGCGGTCATGGCTGAAGTGCCAACGATTTGCGAACACTTGCATTATCCGTTGCAATCAGGCAGCGATCGCCTGTTGGCCATCATGCACCGTGGTTACAACGCCGAACGTTATTTAGAGAAGTTGCATCAGGCGCGTCAACTCATTCCAGACTTGGCGGTCAGTACGGACATCATTGTTGGATTTCCTGGCGAAACCGAAGAAGACTTTGTACGTACGCTTGAAGTGTCAGCCGAAGCCGATTACGACTACGCCTACACATTTATGTTCTCGCCCCGTGAAGGCACGGAAGCCGCAACAATGGTTGACCATTTTGTCGATCCGGCAGTCGTCGCTGATCGATTTGCCCGTTTGCGCGTCGTCGTTGAACATTCGGCGGTGATTCGCCATGAAGCGCGCATCGGACGAATTGAAGATGTTCTGATTGAAGGCCCATCGCGCCGCAACCCCGAGGTCTACCAAGCACGTACTCGACAAAACAAAGTTGTGCACTTCAGGCCCAAGAACGCGATTCGGGCCGGAAGTTACGGATTAGTTGAAATCACCGAGGCTGCTCCGCACCACCTTCGTGGAATTTTGCGTGAGGTCACCTCAGATCCTTCGCACAAAGTACGTATTCCCGTCGCTTCAATGTGATCACACAATGACGAGTCGTGCGCAAGTCGTCCCGCAGTCATTAGTAATTTTGGGTCCAACCGCGAGTGGTAAATCGTCAGTCGCAATGGCAGTCGCCACATCCGATATTGGCCGACAACTCGGAATTGAACTTGTCTCGATGGACGCGATGCAGGTCTATCGCAAAATGGATATCGGAACTGCCAAGCCCACGACTGATGAACAGCGTTTAGTGCGGCACCACTTAATTGATTTAGTCGATGCGACCGCATCATTTACAGTCGCCGATTTTCAAGTGGCGTATCACTTGGCGGTCAGTGAGATTGAAGCCCGTCAAGGTCGGGCATTGCTGGTCGGCGGTACCGGTTTGTATGTACGGGCAATTGTTGATGCGATGACCTTGCCTGGACAGTGGCCCGAAGTGCGAGCTCGTTTAGACAATGAAGTTCTTGAACTAGGACCCGAGGTATTGCACGCGCGGCTGGCGACTCTTGATCCATCGGCTGCGACAAAAATGGAACCCAATAATGTGCGTCGTATTGTGCGGGCGCTTGAAGTGTGTGAGGGGAGCGGCAAACCATTTTCCTCATTTGGTCCAGGTGTTGATTCATACCCCGACAGTCCCGTACAGCAGGTGGCCTTGCGCTGGCCTCGCGATGTATTGGCTCAGCGGATTGAACAACGTGTGCACATCATGATTGAGCGGGGTTTGCGCGATGAAGTCGAGCAGTTGCTGGTCGCTGGCTTGTCTCCGACAGCGATGCAGGCTCTTGGCTACAAAGAAATGGTGGATCATCTATCGGGACAAATGTCGCTTGATCAAGTGGTGGAAACCATAGTTTTGCGGACCCGTCAGTTTGCGGTTCGCCAAGAACGTTGGTTCAGGCGAGACCCCAGAATCACCTGGTTCGATATTGAGAATGATCCCGTTGCTGAAGTGGCCCCGTTCATTATTGAACGTCTTAATCAGCCCAATGTTTGATGAGGCATTTGGCGTAGTCTGAAGGTAACTCTTATGCAGATTGAACTCACTAAACACCACGGTCTCGGCAACGACTTTCTCGTTATGAATGTTGCTCAAGCAGATGCATCTTTTGATTGGCCGACTTTGGCGCAACGCTGGTGTGATCGTCGATTTGGGGTTGGTGCCGATGGGTTGTTGCTGCTCGAGATCAAGCCTGGCAATCGCCTTGGAATGGTTTTGTATAACGCTGATGGCAGTCGTGCTGAAATGAGCGGGAATGGCATTCGCTGTTTAGTTCAGGCGGCGCACTGGCAGATCAATGGCCCGACTGGGCAACCGACAACATTCATTGTTGACACCGATGCCGGCGAACGGGTGGTCAGCGTTGAAAGTGATTGGAACGATGGTGCATTGCATATCAGCGTTGACATGGGTCGCGTGACTGATCTGCCCGAGCCAAACAATTGGTCGTCACTTGGGTGCAACCCCGATCGTCCCGTGCGTCATGTTTCGATGGGTAATCCGCATTCGGTTGTTGGTGTTGATGATGTACGCGTGGTCGACTTGGCAGAACTTGGACAAAAGGTTCCACAGGTCAACTTAGAAATCATTGAACCTGGTCCCGAGCCACATGCGATCACTTTGCGAGTACACGAACGCGGAGCCGGAATCACCATGGCTTGTGGAACTGGCGCTTGTGCCGCCGCTGAAGCAGCTGTTGCTTGGGGGCTTGTTCCAGTAACAACTCCTGAAGTGGTTGTGCACATGGATGGTGGAGACGCCAAGGTTCGTGTCGATAGCGCCACACGTGCAGTGACCTTGATCGGCCCAGCTGTCTTTATTGCTTCGATTTCGGTGCCCGCGTGACGAACACGAATTCGAATCCGAATTCGCCCTACAACCAAGCGCTTGGTCAAACGCTCATTGAGCGCACGATTCGTGAACGAATTGTGCTGGTTGGCGTGACATTGCATGGCAAAACCGAAGAAGAAACCGAAGCCAGTCTTGATGAATTGAGTTTGCTCATTGATACCGCGGGCGCTGATGAAGCGGGACGACTCACGCAAAAGCGGGACGTGCCAGATCACACCTGGTTTGTGGGTAAGGGTAAGGCCGAAGAGTTGCGCGATTTGTGTTTGGCAGTTGATGCCGACACTGTGGTGTTTGACAATGAGTTGTCGCCAGGTCAGCAATACAACTTAGAAAAGTTACTTGGACGTACTGCACTTGATCGCACCGCGGTCATTCTTGACATCTTTGCGCAGAATGCCCACACCCTTGAAGGTAAAGCACAAGTTGAGTTGGCGTTGCTGCGTTATCGCTTACCTCGTTTGCGCCGTGGCGCTGACGCAAAAATGTCGCAGCAGCGTGGTGGTGTGGGCTCGCGTTTCGGTAGTGGTGAAACCAAACTTGAAGTTGATCGCCGTCGAATCAAGAACCGTATTTCACGGCTTGAACAAGAGCTGAAAGACCTCGGTAGCACCCGCGATCTGCAACGAAAAGGTCGTTCACGAAGTGGACTCGCCAATGTGGTCATCGTTGGCTACACCAACGCTGGTAAATCAACGTTGCTCAATCGCCTCACGAATGCGGGTGTATTAGTTGAAGATCGACTCTTCGCCACGCTCGACCCCACCACCCGCCGGTTGTCGTTTCCTGGTGGTGAACCAGTGCTGGTAACCGACACCGTTGGTTTCGTGCGGCGTCTTCCGCACGGACTTGTGGAATCGTTCAAGAGCACTCTTGAAGTTGCCGCACAAGCTGATTATCTGGTGCATGTTGTGGATGGTTCTTCATCAGACCCCGATGGACAAATTGATGCAGTGCGCACTGTCTTGCGTGAAATTCATGCCGATGAAGTCCCCGAATTCTTGGTCTTCAATAAGAGCGATCTTGATCCAGTAGGTGTTGCCGATGTGGTGGCTTGGCACCCAGGTTCGGTTGGTATCAGCGCTCACACAGGTGACGGAATTGATCTCTTTTTGCAGACGTTGTCTGATCGCTTGCGCTCGGTCAGCAAGGTGATTGAACTAGTCATCCCGTATGAGCGGGGCGATGTTTTGGCCTCGGTACATCGCGAAGGTGAGGTTGTGTCAACGACGCACGAAACCAACGGTGTCCGTGTTCGGGCTCGTCTTGCCGAAGCCTCGGTGGGTCGATTGAGCGAATTTGTCGTGTCTGATGGTGGCATTGACCCCACTCCAACGGGCAACATGGGAGTCTCATGAATTCGTCACCTGATCGCACAACCGGTTTTGTTCCGCCTCCGTATCCGTATGAGCGGTTGGATTCATTTAAGCCATTGGCCGCTTCATTTGATGGTGGTCTCGTCGATCTGTCGATTGGGACTCCGTGTGATCCGCCGCCTGCTTCGGTGATTACCGCGCTTGCTGCGAGCAATAGTGAGCGGGGTTATCCACCGTCAATTGGCACCGCCGGTTTACGAGACGCGTTTGCCGCGTGGATGCAACGCCGTTTCGATGTGGCGATTGCACCGATTGATATTGCCGCATGCATTGGCACAAAAGAGTTCGTCGGCACTTTGCCGCAGTGGATGAAATTACGCTCGCCTTGGCTTGACACCGTGTTGTATCCAGCCGTTGCGTATCCAACCTATGAAATGGGCGCAACTTTGGCGGGCTGTCGCTCCGTAGCGGTCCCTTGTAACGATCGTGGCGGAATTGATCTGAGCGCCATTAGTGACGAAGACGCCAAGCGCGCTTTGTTGCTGTGGGTGAATAGCCCCTCAAATCCGACGGGTGCTATTGACGATCTTGGGGCTGCCGCAGCTTGGGGTCGCGCTCACGGAGTGCCGGTTTTCAGCGACGAGTGTTATGCCGAGTTCACTTGGGATGGTCCGGCGCAAACCATTTTGCAACATGGTTCCGATGGAGTCATTGCCGTTCATTCATTGTCGAAGCGTTCAAACTTGGCTGGGTTGCGGGTTGGTGCTTACGCCGGCGATCACGAACTCGTGCATTACTTATCCGAAGTTCGCAAGCATGTCGGCATGATGGTGCCAGGGCCAGCACAAGCAGCTGGCGTCGCTGCCTTGAACGACGACGAGCATGTTGTTGAGCAGCGCAAGGTGTATCGCCGCCGACTTGAGCGTATGGCGAATATTTTGTCGCAGTGGTCGGGCGTCGATATCTCGTTGCCTGATGGTGGCTTTTACTTGTGGTTCAAAGTTGAAGATGCTTGGGCGTTCACCGAGCGTTTGGCGCGTGAAGCCGGAACACTCGTGAGTCCGGGCGATTTGTACGGTGAACAAGGTCAAGGATTTATTCGAGTGGCCGTCGTGCAAAGTGATGCCACGATCGAGCGAGTAGCGCAGCGACTCGGAGTTTCCTGATGTCTGATGACACCACCAAAATTCGTTCAGTGAAATGGTGGTGGATTTCGGCGATTGCCGTCTTTGTTGTTGGAATGACTTTGGCCTTGATCGGCGTTCAGCGTGATCAAGAACTCATCGCCGATCTAGTCCGCACGCCAACTGGATGTGTGTCAACCGTAGATATTTCGGCGACTGGTCGCTATTACGTGTATGTCGAGACCAAGGGAACAATCAACGAAATTGGTCCGTGCAACAACGATGCACGCAACTTTGAATTTGATATTCCACCTGAAGTCACTGTGACACTGACCGATGCTGGGGGAGACGCAGTTGACTTGCGACCCGATGATTCGGTCGAATATGACGCACCCGATTTCATGGGAGAATCGGTGGCGACATTCGTGATTTCCGAACCAGGAACATTCACTGTGGCTGTGCAATCACCGCAAGCCGATGCGGTGGTCGCTATTGGTCGCAACGCGTCAATGATGGATGGAGCGCTCTTGGTGAGCGGCGCTTCACTGGTTTTGATTGCGCTTGCGTTATTGATTCTGGCAATCATCGCCACGCGCTCACGTCGTCGTGCGCGTCAACGAGTTGTCGCTCATGGTCGACCCGAGGTGTACGTCACCTATGAATCACGCGATATGTGGGCGCCGCCCCGTCCCGAAGATCGAGCTGGTCGCTCGTAACCCTTGACGAGATCAGAGGCGACGTAAGACCGTCACGACTTTGCCGAAGATACGGACATCGTCGGAGGAAAAGTGCATGGGCTCGAGGCGTGGGTTGGCCGGCATCAAGATGATTTCGCGGCCCTTACGGGTGTACGTCTTGACTGTTGCTTCATCACCAGGAATACCCGCAATGACGATGTCGCCGTTGTTCGCGGTGAGTTGTTGGCGCGCGACGACATAGTCGCCATCAAGAATTCCGGCCTCGATCATCGAGTCGCCACGAACGCGCAACATGAATAAGTCGCCTTCGCCGGTGAAGTCGGCGGGGAGTGGTAACAGTTCTTCCACATTTTCTTGGGCGAGAACGTCGGTTCCGGCGGCGACATCGCCGATGAGTGGAACGTGGTGCACACGACTGCGGGCGATGATGGCGCCGCTATTGCGATCCCAGTTGACTTTGATGGCGCGTGGCAAGTTGGGATCACGTTCAAGAAAGCCCAAACGCTGCAACGTATTGAGGTGATTGTGCACGGTCGAAGGTGATGTGAGTCCGATGGTTTCGCCAATCTCGCGCACGGAGGGCGGAAAGCCCCGCTCTTCCATGCTGGCCTCGATGCACTCAAGGATGCTGCGTTGACGGTCGGTGAGAATGTGTTCGCTCATGCCAGCATCGTACGGGTGTTCGTGTCTGGAGTCAAACACCTGTTCGTAAAAATTCCAAAAGTGCTGGTCGGGGGCTTATTTAAAAACAAGGGTTGACACCGAACACGCGTTCGCATAGCCTACGAACAAGCGTTCGTTCGGGTCATCACCACAGAACTTCTGTGCCATACCCCTCACGAATACTGAGAACACCAGCAACAACAGCTACTTGATCAGAAAGGTTCATCATGGCCCTCGCGCTTGACCCCCGTTACATCGTTGAAATTCAGCCCCGACGATCCAGTACCAGTTCTTCGATTTCAAATTCTTCCATTACTAGTTCTTCTATGGCCCCTACTCGCCACCTGTCCCACGACGTGTACTTGCGTCGTCGGCTGGTGGTGGGTTTGGCCGTTTTCGGTGTTGTGGTAGCCGCCTGCCTCGGCTTCCGCACTTTGGCGAGCCGTGGGGATGAGACTGCCTCCATCCCTACGGTGACGCCCCTTTCTGCGAGCGCACAACCCCTCAGCACGACAGTCAACGGGGTCGACGTGTCATTGGCTTTTGCTCAAGGTGACGGCTTTTATATCGTTCAATCCGGTGACACCTTGTGGTCAATCGCTTCGTCATTGACCAGTGGAAACATTCGAAATTATGTGCATTCATTGATTGAACTCAACGGTGGCGCATCGATCGATGTGGGTCAGCGCCTCATTGTTCCCTCCTCATAGTTTGGCTGTCCACTACGCTGGTGGCATGCGTTGCGTCATCTGCCGACATGAAGACACCAAGGTGGTTGATTCGCGTACGGCCGAAGACGGTGCCGCGATTCGCCGCCGCCGCGAGTGCCCGCACTGTTTGCATCGCTTTACAACCTTTGAGCGCATGGACGAGGTGCCTTTGATGGTCACCAAAACCCTGGGTGGCCGCGAGCCATTTGAACGCGCCAAATTGATTTCGGGTGTGAAGGCTGCTTCTAAGGGTCGCCCGATCGATGATGATGCCATCAACGCGTTGGCCGATTCGGTGGAAGAAGAACTCCGCAACACCGGTGGTGGCGACGTGCCAAGCACCAAGGTTGGTTTGGCCGTCCTCGAACGTTTACGGGCCCTTGACGAAGTGGCCTATATGCGATTCGCCAGCGTCTACAAGAACTTCGACGCGGCCGAAGACTTTCAGCGCGAAGCCGCATTGCTCGACAAATCTCCTGTTAGCTGATTCGCTCATTCAGTTTTCGCTGAACCCAGCGTTCTAGGGTGAGGGAATGAGCGACGAACGTATTGCCTACCGAACCTGCCCGTTATGTGAAGCCGGTTGTGGATTAGAGATCTCTGTGAAGGGATCAACTGTCGGACGCATTCGTGGTGACATGGACGATGTGTTTTCACATGGGTTCATTTGTCCGAAGGGTTCAACCCTCAAACAACTCCATGAAGATCCTGATCGTCTGCGTAAGCCCCATATCAAACGCGATGGTGTACACGTTGAAGTTGAATGGGATGAAGCATGGGCCGAAGTTGCGGGTCGTTTGCAAGATGTGATTGAACGTCACGGTCGTGATGCGGTGGGTGTGTATCTTGGCAACCCTGGTGCCCACAGTTTGTCGGCCATGTTGTATAACCGAACTTTGTTGCAAGGTCTTGGAACCCACAATCGTTTTAGTGCCTCAACTGTTGATCAATTGCCAAAACAAGTCGCGGCTGGCTACATGTTCGGTACCGGAGTATCGGTTGCGGTACCTGACCTTGATCGCACTGATTACCTAATGATTTTGGGGGCTAACCCTTATGCCTCGAATGGAAGTGTGTGTACTGCGCCAGATTTTCCGGGACGAATGGAAGCCATTCGTGCCCGTGGCGGCAAAGTTGTGGTCGTTGATCCGCGACGAACACGAACAGTTGAAGAAGCCGATCAATGGATCGCCATTCGACCCGCGACCGATGCACTGTTCTTGATGGCGATTGTCAATGTTTTGTTTGCAGAGAACTTGGTCAAGATCCAAGATCACATCGCTGCTCTTTTGAATGGACTTGACGATGTGCGCGAAGTGTCGCGTGAATTCACACCTGAACGAGTTGCCGAGGCAACTGGGCTTGAAGCAGAAGTCATTCGTCAAGTTGCGCGTGAATTAAGCGCGGCTAAAACGGCAGCCGTGTACGGACGAATCGGAACAACGACAACAGAGTTCGGCACGACTGCTTCGTGGCTTGTTGACGTAGTAAATACCTTGACCGGAAATCTTGATGCGGTTGGTGGAGTGATGTTTACCAAGCCTGCACTTGGTGGACCGACGACTCGCGGAACTTCTGGAAAAGGCGGAGGATTTCGGATCGGACGCGGTGGCGGTAAAACAAAAGTGAAGGGCTATCCCGAAGTGATGGGTGAATATCCCGCTGCCGCCATGGCCGAAGAAATAACGGATGCTGGTGATGTCGGTATCAAGGCTTTGGTGACGGTGGCTGGCAATCCGATTTTGTCGACACCACATTCACGTCAACTTGATGAAGCATTTGAAAAGCTTGAATTAATGATCAGCGTTGATCTGTATTTAAATGAAACCACCCGTCATGCCGATGTCATTCTCCCGGTGCCATCGCAGTTGCAACGCGATCATTACGACGTGTTGTTGTTGCAGTTCGCAATTCGTAATGTCGCCAATTACAGCTTGCCTGTGTTGGATCTCGATGAAGGTCAACCCGATGAGTGGGAGATACTTGCCAAACTCGGAATGATTGCGCAAGGCCTTGGACCTGATGCAGATCCACATCTTGCTGATGATTTAGCAATTGAGGGATTGGTGCGCAACAGTATTGGTGATCCGTCCTCGCCGATTCACGGGCGGCATGCTGATGAGATCATTGACTTATTGAATGCTGATGGTCGACGAGGACCAGCGCGCATGTTGGATTTCATGTTGCAAACCGGACCATACGGTGCAGGCTTTGGATCAAACATTGGGGGAGCGTCGCTGCAACTGTTGTTGGATAATCCACACGGTGTTGACTTCGGTGCTCTTGAACCGCGACTGCCTGATGCATTGCGCACGCGCAGCGGAATGATTGAACTTGCACCCGAAGCGCTCATCGCGGATGTGCCTCGTTTGCTTGATTCCATTGAGGAATTTACGAAAAATCGTTTCGTGTTAGTCGGACGACGCCATTTGAAAACAAACAACTCATGGATGCATAACATTCAAGTTCTTGTCAAAGGCAATGTGCGCTGTTCGTTGCAAATGCACACTGATGATGCAAAAAGCCTCGATTTATTAGGCCAATCAGGTGATGAAGTTTTTGTCTCGGTGACATCACGAGTTGGCACTGTGGTTGTTCCAGTTGAGATCACCGATGACATTCGACCTGGTGTCGTGAGTTTGCCGCACGGTTGGGGACATGATTACGCCGGAACCAAGATGCACGTCGCCGAGTCGTTGAGTGGCGTGAATTCGAACATCTTGAGCGATCATGAGGCTATGGACCCACTCTCTGGGACATCAGTTTTGAACGGAATTCCCGTTTCCATCGCTCGAATCGGCTGATTTCGTTCAAAAGCTGTTATGCACACCCCTATCCACAGGGTTTTCCCCTAAACAAAGGGCTAATTCACAGGGTTATCCACTTCCTCCCCACAGGGTGATGCGCCTAGGGTAACGAACGTTGAAAGTAGTGGCGGAGGACCGTGGCTAGTGGTCTGGCGGCACAAGATCTGGTGTTTTCTGGGTCGAGTCCGGCGGACTTGGGTGGGATGAACAGGTCCTGGACCTACGGAAATCCGTCACTCTTTCAACGAAGACTTGATGTGCATGAAGGTTGGTGGTGCGGCCGACGTGCCAACCACTGTGACGGTCGGCACTGAAGTGACTCCAAAAACCCCGTGTGAGCAGGTGTGACGCGGTGGTTGTTGACACGGGTGTAACTACGCTGCTGTAATTTCACTACTGCTTGTGGTGACACGCGCGGTCAACGGGGGAATACACCACATCTTGTGTCTGATGTGTCATGATCTAACTCCAACAAATATCAGCATCAGTCATCTCGCTCGCTCGACTTTCAGAAAAAGGAATCAATATGTCACTCGCCCCGGACCGCCTCGCCATCGGAATCCGCCGTCACTACACCACCCCTGGTGTGCATCCCTATGACCAAGTGGTCTGGGAGAAGCGAGATGCTCGCATCTCGAACTGGAAGGACGGCTCAGTCGCTTTCGAACAGCTCGATGTCGAGTTCCCGGTGACCTGGTCGCTGAACGCCACCAACATCGTGGCCCAGAAGTACTTCCGTGGCACCCCAGGCACCGTCGAGCGTGAACAGTCGCTCAAGCAGGTCATTGACCGTGTTGCCGACACCATCACCACATGGGGTGTCGAGGGTGGTTATTTCGTCGATCAGGCCGAAGCGGACAACTTCAGTGACGAACTCAAGTTCATCTTGGTGACCCAGCGCGCCGCCTTCAACAGCCCGGTGTGGTTCAACATCGGTGTCAAGGGTGTCCCGCAGCAGGCGAGTGCCTGCTTCATCTTGGCCGTTGAAGACAAGATGGACGCCATCTTGAACTGGTACCGCGAAGAAGGAATCATCTTCAAGGGCGGTTCGGGCTCAGGTATTAACTTGTCGAAGATTCGTTCAAGTGTTGAGTTGCTCAAAGGCGGTGGCACCGCTTCTGGTCCCGTGAGTTTCATGCGTGGCGCAGACTCATCAGCCGGAACAATCAAGTCGGGCGGCAAGACTCGTCGTGCCGCCAAGATGGTCATCCTCAACGTTGATCACCCCGACATCGAAGAATTTATCTGGTGCAAGGCCAAAGAAGAAAAGAAGGCTCGCGTGTTGCGCGACGCTGGTTTTGACATGGACCTTGACGGTTCAGATGCATTTAGCGTGCAGTACCAGAACGCCAACAACTCGGTGCGTATCACTGATGACTTCATGCAAGCTGTTCGTGATGACAAAGAATGGACATACCGTGCAGTTGCTGATGGCACTCCAGTGCGTACCGTCCAAGCTCGCGACTTGTGGCGTCAGATTGCTGAAGCTTCATGGGATTGCGCCGACCCCGGTTTGCAGTTCGACACCACGATCAACAAGTGGCACACCTCGCATGCTTCAGGTCGCATCAACGGATCGAACCCATGCAGTGAATACATGCACATTGACAACTCGGCTTGCAACTTGGCTTCGATCAACTTGTTGAAGTACCTCGATGAGCAGGGCAACTTCGATGTCGATGCGTACAAGCACACCATCGAAACAATGTTCACCGCTCAAGAAATCTTGGTGGGCCGCGCCGACTATCCGACCGAAGCCATTGGCGACAACAGCCGTAAGTTCCGTCAGCTCGGTCTTGGTTACGCCAACCTTGGCGCATTGTTGATGGCTCTTGGCTTACCGTACGACTCATTTGAAGGTCGTGCATGGGCCGCTGCTCTCACGAGCCTGATGACCGGTCACGCATACGCCACAAGTGCTCGTACATCAAGCCGTATGGGACCCCACGCTGGCTTTGCTGAGAACGAGCGCTACATGCTCAACGTTCTGCGCATGCACCGCGACGCCAGCTACCAAATCGCGGACGAAACAGTGATGCCGGCATCGTTGTTGCGTGCTGGCCAGGAGTCATGGGAAGCCGCAGTTCGCGATGGCGAAGAATACGGTGTGCGCAACGCGCAGGCCACCGTGTTGGCGCCAACCGGAACCATCGGTCTCATGATGGACTGTGACACCACTGGTATCGAGCCCGACCTTGGTCTTGTGAAGATGAAGAAGTTGGTCGGTGGTGGCAACATGGTCATCGTCAACCAGACCATCCCGATGGCACTTCGCAAGTTGGGCTACAACGCTCAGCAGATCGACGAGATCATCGCCTACATCGACACCGAGAAGTCAATCTTGGGTGCACCGCACTTGGCTGCTGAACACGTTGCCGTGTTCGCTTGCTCAATGGGTGACAACACCATTCACTATGAAGGTCACGTCCGCATGATGGGTGCGGTGCAGCCGTTCTTGTCAGGTGCTATCTCGAAGACGGTCAACATGCCCGAAGAGGCAACTGTTGAAGAAATCGAAGCACTGCACATGTTGTCATGGGAACTCGGCTTGAAGGCTGTTGCGATCTATCGCGACAACTGCAAGGTCGGTCAGCCGTTGTCAACCGCCAAGAAGGGCGACGAGCAAGGTACCGCTGAGTCATCAGCAGCTGCTGTCGTGGAAAAGATCGTCGAGAAGATCGTCGCTAAGCCAGTTCGTCAGAAGTTGCCCCGCAGTCGTCGTGGACGCACCTTCGAGTTCCGCGTGGCCGATTGCAAGGGTTTCGCAACGATTGGTGAATACGAAGACGGTCGCCCCGGTGAAGTGTTCTTGACCGTGTCGAAGCAGGGTTCAACCTTGTCAGGCATCATGGACGCCTTCGCCAAGAGCATCAGCTACGGCCTGCAGTACGGCGTGCCAATGCGAGCCTTCGTTGAAGCGTTTGTCAACATGCGTTTCGAGCCAGCAGGTATGACCGACGATCCGGACATCCGTTTCGCCGCTTCAATCATGGACTACTTGTTCCGCCGCATGGCACTTGAGTACTTGACCTACGCCGAGCGCGAAGAGTTGGGAATCTTCTCGATTGACGAGCGTTTGCAGCCCACATTGCCAGGTGTTGAAGAGTCGTCCTACGTCTCATCAACCGGTAGCGATGTTGCCGCCGATCCGAAGAGCATTCCGTCGGTCGAAGAATTGGTGACTCAGCTTGAAATGGGAATCGCTCCGGTGGCTCCTGTGAG
>JBIKYT010000130.1:0-2770 GCA_044355095.1 Ilumatobacteraceae bacterium | reverse complement strand
CGCGCATGTAATCATCAGCCCATTCGCGCGAACCAGATTGATGACCGACACCAACATGACACCCCACCAAAGTTGGTTCATGCAGCCAGACATGGCTGGCATATTCAGAAGCACGCGCAACCGACATAGCGTGGTAAGGCGACGAACCCAACGAGACGATCAAATGATCAACATCGTGCGGATACCAATACCGACCCATTCCGGCCGCAGAATGACAGTCATTCACAGCAAGTGAAGTACTAGAAACATCAATGAATTCAACAATTTCTGGCTTGCTGTCGGCAATCGGCCATGCATCGACCAGATGCCTGTTGTACGTTCCGATACCCGAAGGCGACCCTGCCGATGGTCCCATCAGGCCGATTCGTTTGCGCACATGAACCGAATGCCCACTTCTTGGCGAGTATCCCGACAGCGCTGCCACCGCATCGCTACCGACATTTTTCCATGTCCAACGTTGCGCCGCGCGCCCTGCGGCAACTTTCAGTCGCTCTCGATGTTCTTCATCAGTGAGTGCCCATTCGATAGCCCGAGCGATATCAACGACATCACTCGCGTTAAAGAGCGCTTCGTCACAATCAATCACTTCGGGAAGCGATGAATTGTTTGAACAGATAGTCACGCAACCACTGGCCGCGGCTTCGGCCACTGGCAATCCAAAACCTTCTTCAAGAGACGGCATCACCGACAGTCGAGCCGATTGGTACAACGCCACCATTTCGTCATCGGTCACTGTGTCGGTGAAAACAACATCTTGCACCGTCAGCCCCACCGAATGAGCAACCTCGCGCCAACGAGTCTGAACTACTGGCACGGCCGCACACGCAATCACTAGTTGATGCGACTGACGAAGTTCGGCGTTGATTGAGCCCCATGCCCGAATGAGGCCCGGCGTGTTTTTGCGATCATCGCCACCGGTGACAGCAACGACCAAACCTCGCCTTACGTCAACGCCCTTGTCAACCAGTCGCTGCAATCGCGCAGCCGAAACCGACCCCGCACAAAACTGTGGTTCAACAGCCGCCCCCACGACATGAATTCGTGAGCGATCGAACTTCAACACCGAAGCACTGGTATCAGCCGAGAAAGTTGAGTTGGCAACCATCGCGTCAAAAGTACGCACGAGCATGGCGCGCAATTGCGACTGCCGCAGCGCGCTCGGATCACGTAAATACTGTTCTGGATACCGATACGGAATGACATCATGCAGAACCCCAACAACGCGCAAGCCGGCTTCGGTGATCATGCGTGGCACAACATCAAGCGGTATTGGGTGCAGCATCATTTGCGTGCACATAAACCACGTATCGGCCGAGGCCGAGCGCACCGTGCTCGGTTCAAACGGGGCAACCCGCAGAGTTGGTATCGCATCAAGCCACAACTGCTCATCGTCAACCGACGGGTTCATCACCGTCACTGCTGAACCCGATTCATGCATCGCCCGCACGAGTCCAATGGTGTAGCGCCCGACTCCTCGCCCACCGGCAGTTGGATGCGAAATGACTCGCCCATCAACGAGCACTTGCGGCTGGGCCGTCATTGGTCAGTCCTGGTTCGGCACAGACAAGTGGTCAAGACGCTGCTGAAGCTGCGCAATCTGTCGCTCTATCACTTGAGTCGCGCCGACAACAGTGTCGGCATCAAGACGTAAACGCTCGGCATAACCCATAAACAACGGAAGCGAGCGTTCAGAACCAGATCGAATGTCATGGTTAAGCGACTGCAAAATATCGCTCATGACCTGAATCTGGTTACGCATCTCGGCCACTTCGGCTCGCAACACCCGCATATCTCGGCCGGTCAAGCGTCCAACTAAGGCTCGAAGAATTCGCACACTGCAATCCTAACCCTGTGACACCTGCGAGATCAGGAGTTACCCCCGCTGAGTCCCGCCACCTATTAGCGTGAAGTCCGATGTCTTCTGGCTTACAGCAACCAACCTCTCAGCGAGTTCGCCAACTCTTACGGCCCATCGCTCGACGGTTGGGCTTAGCGGCCTCTGAAGGCGCATGGTGGGAACTGGGGTTCAAACCGTGGGTCAACCCCAAGACGATCACCACCGCCGCTGCGGTATGCAATATCTGTCATTGGTCTGGTGACGAGTTCATCGGCCCCTATCACACCGAAATGGCGACCTGCCCGCGATGTGGCAGTGTGGCTCGCGATCGCTTCTTGTTGTTCTGCTTCTTGTCACGTCGGGGCTACGTCAAAAATCTACGGGTCCTCGAAACCAGTCCGCGGATGGGTGCCGGCTACCGCTCGATGATGCGACGCTATTTCAAATACACCGCCAGCGATTACGACTTGTCGGCTCATGAGGGCGACATCCAGATCGATCTGCAAGCGATGGCCTTGCCCGATTCATCAATCGACATTTTGCTCACGCCGCACGTGCTTGAACATGTGCCCGACACTGCCAAGGCACTCAGCGAGATCTATCGAGTGCTTGCCCCCGGTGGACGCATGTACCTGCAAGTTCCGTTGTGTTACGGATCAACACAAGTTCCGTCGACTCCCGAATTTCATGCCGACAACACGCCTGTGTTTTTCAACTTCGGCTGGGACCTCACCGATCAAGTTCGTGCGGCAGGGTTTACCACCACAGTTTTGGTGACCCAAGAATATTTCGACATGTTGAACCATTCGACTGCTGCTCATGCGTCAAACGGTGACGGCTTCAATGTTGAAGAACTAGTTGCTGCCGCACGACCGCAAGACCTCACTCCAGTGACTGATATTTATGTTGCCAAGGTCTTTGGTTTCTTGCCTG
>JBIKYT010000070.1:0-10143 GCA_044355095.1 Ilumatobacteraceae bacterium | reverse complement strand
GTCAGTACTAATCGAAATTCGGCCGCTGCGACTTGTTCCGCTCGTACCCGCAGTGTCGTCGCGTCGCACATTCGGAATCGGACGCGTTGAAGTACCGGTGGTGTCATCACGACGCGTTCCGCCAGTCGCTTCGCCGAGGCGAACGCGCGGACGACCACTGCTTGAATCATCACTCGGCCGCTCGGTTGCACCGGACGGGCGATCAGGAATAGGACGAGGAGCCGAACCTGAGTACGAACCCCACACGTCGACCTCGCCTGACTCGTCACGGTCCAGTTCGCGAGACACGTCCCGTGAGACATCGCGCGAAACATCGCGCGAAACATCACGTGACGGGTCGCGCGGAATCGGACGCGATACCGAACCCGATGGATCATCACCGAAAAGTCGCGGCAATTCACCCGTGGGCTTTTCTGTCCAATGCGGAAGTGATCCGGTGTCGCTGTCGCCAAAACTCAGCGGAGCCGGCTCATCGTCACCCTCATCATCGGAGAATCGGAGTTCACCGAAGTCTTCAAATTCGTCGTCCTGGCCTGAGCCAGCACCCCTGCGCCACATGTCATCGCTCATGGTCCCGTCCTATCAGACTTCCAGAAGTTCTTGTTCTTTACGTTGCACGGCCTTGTCGATGTGTTCAACATGGTCGTGCGTGATCTTGTCTAGTTCTTTTTCTGCCCGCTCAAGTTCATCTGCGGAAACTTCTCCGGCTTTTTCGGCCGTTTCTAATTGTTTACGAGCATCTCGTCGCACATTTCTCACGGCAACACGACCGTCTTCAGCCATATTCTTCACGAGTTTCACGTAGTCGCGGCGTCGCTCTTCGGTGAGCATCGGGAAGTTGAGACGAATAATGACACCATCGTTTGACGGGGACATACCAAGATCGCTGTCCCGAATGGCCTTTTCAATGGCATTCAATGAGCCACGGTCGTGAGGTTTAATCACCAGCGTGCGAGCCTCGGGGACCTGAAAACCAGCCAATTGTTGCAAGGGCACATCAGCCCCGTAGTAACTGACAATGAGCTTTTCAACGAGAGCCGGTGTCGCTCGACCCGTGCGAATCGTGGTGAAAGATGTTTGTGCGTGCTCGACGGCTTTATCCATCTTGTCGATGGCCTCGAGAAGGATGTCGTCAGTCACCCGACCAGCGTACCTATGGCGTGGCCCTCAAGAACGGATCTGATGTTCCCAGGGGTGCTGACATCGAAAACCACGATCGGAATTTTGTTATCGCGGCAGAAGGCGATTGCAGTGGCGTCCATGACCCGGAGCTCTTTCTCGATGACATCCTTATGCGAAATACGGTCATACCGAGTCGCGGTGGGGTCAAGTTTGGGATCGGCGGTGTACACCCCGTCAACACCTGAGTGGGTCCCCTTCAAGATGGCCTGAGCATCGATTTCCGCGGCTCGCAGGGCCGCGGCGGTATCGGTCGTAAAGAACGGATTTCCCGTTCCACCAGCAAAAATAACGACGCGACCCTTTTCCATATGGCGCTCAGCCCGACGGCGAATGTACGGCTCGGCGACCTTAGGCATTTCAATAGCAGTCATGACTCGGCTTTGTTGACCGACTCGTTCGAGCGCATCTTGTAAGGCCAAACCGTTCATGACGGTGGCGATCATGCCCATGAAGTCAGCCTGAGCTTGGTCCATGCCCTGCCCAGCACCTTTTAAGCCACGCCAGAAGTTGCCACCGCCAACGACGACCGCGACATCAATCTTGAGATTGTCGCGGACGTCTTTGATCTCGGTTGCAACCTGATGCAGAACACCATTATCAAGTCCAAAACCCGTCGGTTCGGCCAAGGCCTCTCCCGACAGTTTCAGCACGACCCGCTTCCATGCGGGACGGTCGGCCTGACGGGATGAACCAGCGTCAGTTCCGGCCATGATCAATCAGCCGATCTCAACTTGAGCGAAACGAATAATCTTCGCGCCGCCCAAAATTTGGGTGACCGACTGCTTGTCATCTTTGGCGTACGGCTGTTCGACCAAGCACACGTCTTTGTAGAAACCGTTAATGCGGCCCTCGACGATCTTGGCCAATGAAGCCTCGGGCTTACCTTCGTTGCGACTGATCGCTTCAAGGGTGGCCTTTTCTTTTTCAAGAACGTCGACCGGAATTTCTTCACGGTTCAAGTACTTGGGGCGAGCGAACGCAATGTGCACGGCAATGTCGTGAGCAAGTTCAACTGAACCGCCTTCGAGTTCGACGAGAACTGCATTGACTCCACGTCCACCTTGGATGTGCTGGTAACTGTCAACGATGTTGCCAGGTGCTGCTTCGATACGCACGACTTCGCCGAGTTCGATCTTTTCTTTCAGAACGATCTTCAGGTCATCAAGGATCGTGGCGCGCTCAGCAACGGCGGCTTCGCTTTTTGCGGCAACAAGTTCGGCCAAAGCTTGCGCTTCACCCTTGAACTGATCGCTACCGGCAACGAAGTCAGTTTCTGACTTGAGCTTGACGATTGCACCAACATTGTTGGTGACGACAAGAGCAACCACGCCTTGATTGTTGTCGCGGTCATCACGCTTAGCTGATGCAGCCAAACCCTTTTCGCGCAACCACTGCTTGGCCTCTTCAATGTCACCATTGTTATTTTCGAGAGCCTTCTTGCAATCCATCATGCCGGCGCCGGTGGACTGACGCAGACTCTGAACATCTTTGGCTGTAAACGACATTTCTCAGGCCTCCGGGGAAGAATCAGTTGCTTCAGCAACAGGTGCTTTTGATGCAGCAAGACGGGCTTCACGCTCGGCTTGAGCGGCAGCTGCTTGCGTACGAGCATTGGCCTGGTTCGCTGCGAACTCAGCCTTTTCGGCGTCGCTCTTTTCAGGGGCAACCAAACCAGGATTGCGCTTCGATGCGATGTAACGACCTTCGATGACTGCTTCGGCAATCATCTTTGACATCAATTCGTTCGCACGAATTGCATCGTCGTTACCTGGAATCGGGAACGTGATGAGATCGGGGTCGACGTTGGTGTCAACAATTCCAACGATCGGAATACCGAGCTTGTTCGCTTCGGTGACGCCGATGTGTTCTTTCTTAGTGTCGATGATGAAGACACACTGCGGGCGCTTGGTCATGTGGCGAATACCGCTGAGGTTCTTCTGCAACTTGGCCAATTCGCGGCTCTTCAAAAGAGCTTCTTTCTTCGGCATCAATGCGAAGTCACCAGTTTCTTGAAGACGCTCAAGTTCGAGCATCTTCTGTACGCGCTTGTGAATCGTTTCAAAGTTGGTGAGCATTCCACCCAACCAACGCTCGTTGATGTACGGCATGCCGCACTTCTCGGCGAAACCAGCAATGGGGTCTTGAGCCTGCTGCTTTGTTCCAATGAACAGAACCGAACCGCCACCGGCGACCAAGTCACGCACGAATGCGTAAGCGGTCTCGATGCGCTCGAGGGTCTGCTGCAAGTCGATGATGTAAATGTCGTTGCGCTCACCGAAGATGAAGCGACGCATCTTGGGGTTCCAACGACGGGTTTGGTGACCGAAATGAACTCGGGCTTCCAATAGTTGACGCATCGTGACGATGGCCATGGCACTGTCCTCCTGTTTCTGCGGTTAGGGGCACGGGACCTCGCATCACAAAGTGACGACCGCAGGATGAGGACCATGCATGGTGAAGGTGCAAGTTGTTACTTGCGTGGAGCACGCTAGCGGGATCAGGCCCCAAAGTGCCACCTCACCTGCCAAAAGACGCCGGACAACTCAACTGCTGAGCGACCGGCCGACCGCCACGGCGCGAATTAGGGATCAATCGGGCTCGAGTTCGACGTCGTCCCACATACGCCGTGGGATCAACATAGCGAGCCGGTTTTCCTTCACTGATATATCGCATACTGAGATGAATGAGTCCGTTGGAGACACCTATCTGTTCACCAGACTTCACGATCTGCCCCGACCGGACATCATTGTCAATCACGAGCCCCCCGATCGTCAGAACCACTGCGGGGTCAAATCCGGTGCTCGGCGTGGGATCAATCGTCACGAACTGCTGATCAACGACCTTTCCCGCGAAGGTTATTCTTCCTGCCACGGGGGCAACGACCGAACGACCCACCGACTGCCCAAAATCAATTGTTCGACGACCCGGGCAATAGACGCAGGCCGGTTCAACGTAGGGAAACGCCACCGCGGTATCGACAGGTGGCACCAAACAACTCGCAGTCACGAGAAAAGCAAAAAGAATCACCAAACAGCGTGAGCAAAAGTCAACGAGCAGCGGTGAACTGATTTTGGTTTTATACGCCAGCGGCTGACATGCGCGCCCGCAACATGATGATCGCCTTGGAGTGAATCTGCGACACGCGACTTTCAGTGACGCCAAGCACCGAGCCAATTTCAGCCAAGGTCATACCTTCGTCGTAGTACAGCGCAACGACGGTGCGTTCCCGTTCGGGCAAGCTACGAATTTCTGAGCGCATTGTTTGGCGCAACTCTTGATCTTCAACGATTGCATCGGGACCTTGATCGGGCGAAGCAGGCAATTGACGTTGCTCGCCGTCGCCACCGCCGACAACATGGTCAAGAGGACCAACGTTTGCGACCGAAATTGTTGATAACCACTTCTGCAATTCTTCGATATCAATCCCGAGTTCAGCGCAGATCTCTTCGTCAGTTGGCGCACGTTTGAGTTCATTCCCCAGCTTGGCAACTGCAGTTTCAATTTGCCGTGAACGTGAACGCACCGAGCGTGGCACCCAATCAAGGGCGCGCAATCCGTCAAGAATTGCACCCTTGATGCGCGGCACCGCGAAGGTTTCAAACTTAAATCCGCGGCTTGGATCAAATCGATCAACTGCATCCATCAATCCGAAAACACCAGTGCCATTCAGTTCACCGGTATCAATACCTGCCGGCAATCCAGCGGCGACACGGCCAGCGACGAACTTCACGAGTGGCGAGTAGTGCACGATCAATTGATCGCGAGCAGCTTCATCACGCTCTTCAACCCAACGCACCCAAGCCCGCTCGATGGCCGGCGTTACGCGCGACGGTTTTTCCTCGGGCGCATCAGGTGTGTCGGTGTTATTTTCGGGCTCGGTCATGTTCGTAAAACGTTCATCGGTTGCAGTGGCGTCATGCCCAGACCGCTAGGCCCGAGGATGAGTACTTGTATACACCGACCGTAGACGCTCTTTACTGACGTGCGTGTATCGCTGGGTCGTCGCCACGTCGCTATGGCCCAAAAGTTCTTGGACTGACCGCAAATCGGCCCCTCCATCCAGCAAGTGTGTGGCGTAGGTATGGCGCAAAGCGTGAGGGTGCGTGGGATTCACCGACCGTTCGTCAAGAACCCTGCGCACATCGCGAGTTCCGAGCCGCCCACCTTTCGAATTCAAGAAAAGGGCGGCCCCAGAAAGTCCGCCCGTCACTTCGGGTCGCGATGTCAGCCAGTCTTGAATGGTTTCAACGGCCGCAAGAGACATCGGGACCCGGCGTTCTTTACCGCCCTTACCCCACACCGTGACGACACTGCGCTTGAGATCAACACTGTCAATATCAAGATTGCACAGTTCGCTCACACGCAGGCCGCTTCCGTATAGCACTTCAAGTAGCGCATCATTGCGCCGGCGACGCCACAGTGGTTCGCCTTCGTCAATCTCGGTTGGTTCGAGCAACGTTTGCAACTCTGGCCCATCAAGAACTCTTGGAAGGCGACCTTCGCCCGTTGGTGCGCGTAAGGCAACAGCTGGATCAACCTCAACTAAACCAGTTCGGCGGGCCCAGGAAAAGTAGCGCCGCAAAGCCGATGCTTTGCGGGCAATGCTGCGTTTAGCAAATGAACGTGATCCGAGATAGGCCAAGTACCGGCGCAAGATTAAGCGGTCAACGCGGGCTGGCGTATCGGCCAATCCCCTTTCGGCCCATTCAACAAAATCAACGAGATCACTGCGATAAGCCGCCAACGTATTTTCAGAGACTGATGTCAACGAACCAATGAAGTCATCAACTCCCCACGTTGCACTGAACGTTTCGCCGGCTGATTGATTCACGATGTCAGAGTACAGAGTCGATGAGACCCTTATCGGGCACCTACGCGTTCAAACCAGCCAGCAGTGCACATCAGCCAACCATGTGCCTCTAATCGACCGAGGCTGACAGCGACATCACCAAATGACATCGCCAGTTTTTCACTGGCCAGTCGGGCAACTTCATTCAGTGTGAGTGGATCGGTTGTGATTAAGTCAAGGACATCTGAATCGGGCCATAGTGGCAGTTGACGTGCATCAAAACTTGGCACAATTCGCCGAGTATCAAGGCCAAGTGCCATCAGTACATCTTCTGGTTCAATCGCGACTAAGGCGCCATCACGGATGAGCATGTTGGTCCCTTGCGCAGCTTTCGTAGATGTGGCACCAGGTACTGCCATCACCGTGACACCGCGATCCAATGCCTCTCGAACGGTGATTAAAGAACCACCATCAAGACGCGATTCAACGACGAGTAACACTTCACTCAACGCCGCAATGATGCGATTGCGTAAAGGAAAGCGATATGGCAACGGTCCGGTGCCCGGCGGGTTTTCGGATAGCAGCAAACCGCGTTCGCCGACCTCAGCCCACAGACTGTGATGCTCTCGTGGATAGACCACGTCGAGTCCCGTTGCCACGACCGCGATTGGACCAGCATTGTCTGTTGATTCAGACCTGGGTTTTTCAGACACCGCCGCCAACACTCCACGATGTGCGGCGGCATCAATGCCGCGCGCCAAACCCGAAACCACGGCAACGCCATTTTGTGCCAACGTCTTGCCAAACGTGAATGCCGTACTGCGGCCGTGCTCTGTGGCATTTCGCGTTCCAACAATCCCGACACGACGACATGAGAGCAATTCAAGATTGCCTCGCGAATACAACAGGGGCGGCGCATCCTGATCATCGTTCAACTGCTGTGGATATTGGCCACGACCAACAACGTGTAGGTCCATCGTTTCAAGTGCTTGCGGCAGATCAACGTTGCAACGAAGAGCTTCACACCACACATCGCCCAGCATGCGTTTGATTGTTTTTGAACAGTGAGTCGTCAATAGCGCATGAACGTTGGGCGCAATATCAACCATTGGCGAACGATGCTCGACTGACCAACCACTTAACATTGCACTGATGTCACTGGGTTCTCCCAACGACAGCAACGTCCGTAACCGTTTTGGGGTCATCCATGGCAGTAGCGCAAGTCGCGTTGCCGTGTCTTTAAGTTTCTTGACGGGCTGTTGTGACTCGATCGACATCGTTACACCACTTGCCGCAAGTCATCGCCTCGACGTGGCGCAATCCGCGCCCGTAACGCTAAGGCCGCGGCAACGTGTCGATCGCTCAGTGCACCTTCGTGTAGATCGCGATCGGCCAAAGTTCGTGCAACTCGCCGTACCCGATGAAGTCCACGTCCGGTCAGCCGACCGATTTCTAGTTCGTAACGCAACAAGTTCATCCCTGCTTCAGAGACTGGAGCAAACTGTTCAAGCAACTCACCTGACAAACGTGCGTTCAACATTCCCTGTCGTTCGATTGCAATTGATCGAGTACGCAACACGCGAGCAGCCACCGATTCAGTGTTCTCACCCAATTCTCCTCCCAATAATTCATCCACTCCTGGACGGTGCACCAAAACACGCACATCAAATCGATCAAGAAATGGACCATTAAAGCGGCGTCGATATTTAGCGAGCGCCGCTTCATCACATTCGCACGAACCTGGCGCACCGCCGCCACATGGGCACGGGTTAGTCGCACCAATCAACGTGAATCGAGCGGGTAACGACACCCGCGTATTTGCTCGCGCAACGCGCACAACACCCTCTTCAAGTGGTTGTCGTAAACCATCAAGAGTTGACGGGGCGAACTCACCTAATTCGTCGAGGAAAAGCACCCCGCCATGCGCCAAGGAAACTTCACCAGGTCGCATTGAGGTCGACCCACCGCCAACAATTGAAACTGCGCTCGCCGAATGATGGGGCATGCGGATGGGCGGTCGCGTCACAAGACCATTCGCAGGAAGCGGTTCACCAGCCGCCGAACGAATCATCGTCGCCTCAAGTGCTGTCTCATCATCAAGGATGGGCAAAATGCCGGGCAATCGTTGAGCCAACATCGTCTTTCCTGATCCCGGTGGACCGACCAACAAAAGGTGATGTCCCCCACTCGCCGACAGTTCAAGACCAAGTCGCGCTGCCGTCTGACCGCGTACGTCGGACAGATCAGGAATCTTTTCGACACCGACATCGGCGCCTTTGCTTTCGTTGATATCCGGCCAGGCCATATTGCCGACGAGACATTCAGCAACTTGCCGCAAAGATTGAGCAACGCGTACTGCCGGCGGACGAGCAATGCGGGCTTCAGCAACATTGCCAGCCGGAACAATGACTCCACGTAACGGTTTCATTGACGGGAGTTCGTATTCTTCATCGTCACCTGTTGGCGTTCCGCTGCGAAGCGCCATCACCATTGGGGCAACTCCACTCACTGCACGCACGCGTCCGTCAAGACCAAGTTCACCGATGAAAGCAAGACCATCTGCACACTCGGCTGGCAATTGTTCGTCACTAATCAACAACGCAATCGCAATTGCAAGATCGAGAGCACTACCGACTTTCTTGTGCGTGGACGGGGCAAGGTTCAAGGTGATTCGACGACTCGGCCAGTAAAACCCACTTGTCACAATGGCCGCACGAACACGATCGCGAGCCTCGCGACAGACATCATCGGGCCGGCCCAAAATTGTGAACCCTGGCAATCCAAGCCCGATATGCGCCTCCACCATGACTTGACAGCCCGTGGCGGCGACCACACTCGCAGTACGTACTGCAGACAACATGCATTCCTCCAAAATGATTAATCGCAGGGATTTCTGCTCGCGTCATAGTGGGGATGACCTCGAATTCACGGCGACATACGGCGTGACATAACTCAGAGGCCAGCGTCTGAGAGACTGTGAACTCATGAATTTCACAAGTGGTCTACCTAAGGTTTTGCTGACAACTGGATGTGCGCTGGTGTTGACAGCCCTCAGTGTCGGATGCAGCGACCCTGAACGCGGCGGAGCCAACTTTTGTGGCGAACTAGAAAAACAACTACCTGGACTCACTGGCCCGTTAACTGTCACTTCAGATATCGGAGATTTGCTCAGCCGTTATAAGAGTCTGTCCAAGATCACTCCTCTTGCTATCGAAGCCGATTGGAAGACAGTCACCGCTCTCATCGACCAAGCCGCCGATGTTGATCCC
This sequence comes from Ilumatobacteraceae bacterium, assembly GCA_044355095.1. GTDB lineage: Bacteria > Actinomycetota > Acidimicrobiia > Acidimicrobiales > Ilumatobacteraceae > Casp-actino8. The sequence goes on along the minus strand of JBIKYT010000070.1, from coordinate 903 downwards.
GAAGATCCGCTCAGTCGTCAAGAACTTTCTGATGCGGCCTATAAAGCCGAACGACCCGCGCGCAATATTGCGACGTGGGTCGAATCAACGTGTGGCCTAGCAATGCCCGATGTCATTGGTCTTGAGGGCAGCGTTGCGCCCCCAACCACTCTTGCGCCGTAGCGCAACGAGATCAGCGGATTTCGCCGCGCTTCAAAATTACTTTGTCAACCAAGCCATATTCTTGTGCTTGTTCGGCGGTGAACCAGCGGTCGCGTTCGGCGTCGGCCTGAATGCGCTCGAGGGTTTGACCCGAGTGGAACGCGGTAAGTTCAGCCATGCGACGCTTGGTGTAACCCAACTGCTCAACTTGAATGGAGATGTCGGTGGCCTGACCGCGAAGTCCGGCCAGGGGCTGGTGCATCATGATGCGCGCGTTAGGAAGCGTGTAACGCTTACCAGTCGTTCCGGCGGTCAACAAGAATTGACCCATTGAAGCGGCAAGTCCCATACACACAGTGGCAACATCACAGCTAACGAATTGCATGGTGTCGTAAATCGCCATACCAGCGGTCACTGAACCGCCAGGACTATTGATGTACAACCAAATGTCGGCCGCGGGATCTTCGCCTTCGAGGTACAGCAATTGAGCACAGATCTGGTTCGCCATGTCATCGTTGACATCAGTACCCAACATGATCACGCGGTTCTTCAAAAGGCGGGTGAAGATATCGGAACGTCCGGCGCCATCGCCAGCATCGAGGCCCATGGGAGCAGTTGCATCAAAAGTCATACGGCGAGACTACCTCTCGGTATGACACAATGTCGGAGTGGCAACACCTGAAAAATTCACACCAAATACGGACGACCTGCTCCTCAATAACCAGAAGTTTTCGGCGAATTTTCCCGATCGTGGACTCGCCC
>JBIKYT010000019.1:0-31248 GCA_044355095.1 Ilumatobacteraceae bacterium | reverse complement strand
TCTTCACCAGATGGTTCAACGGTGTACAACGAACTGTGCTGTACATGATTAATCGGTTCTGCATACAACACGACGAGGCCAGTGAAAGCGAACCATAGAAGGGCTGGCATGATGATCAACCCTGCTAAGAAATGGAGCCTCCACAAACGGCGCCACAACGCCCCTTTGACTGAAGGTTCATCAGCGATTTCAGTTGCGGTTTGTTCAGGTTCGGTACTGGTCACAAGCCATCAGTCGTTCAGTGCACCAATAAGTTCCCAACTAGCCGATCTGGTCGGGAAAAGCTGAGGAAATCTGCCACTTCGCCAGACCAGATCGGTCAAGTACCGTGTGTCCGTGGCGAAATACGAAGGAACCCTTGAGTCGGTTCAGCAGCATCGCTTGCCCCAGTGGTTCGACGACGCGAAATTTGGGATATTCATTCACTGGTACCCCGCCTCGGTTCCGGCTTATGCCCCATTAACCGAAGATCTCTTTGCCCAGACCGCCAAGTACGGCGATGTCGTGGCGTTCACCGAGTCGCCGTATGCCGAGTGGTACGTGAACTCGCTCGCCATTGAAGGTTCGTCGGTTCAGAAACATCACGCCGAGGTCTACGGCGATAAGCCTTATGACGAATTCGTTGACGAGTTCTTTGTGGCGGCGCAAGAGTGGGATCCCAACGACTGGGCTGATGTCTTTGCCCAGTCACATGCCAAATACATCGTGATGGGCACACGACACATTGACGGTGCACTCATGTGGCCCACTGAACTGCACAACCCATTCAAAGGTCCGCGTTACACGTCAACTCGTGATCTTGTTGGCGAAGCCTGTGATGCAGTCCGCAGTGTCGGCATGCGCGCTGGCTTGTACTACTGCGGAGGCCTTGATCTCACCTTTCAAGGACTTGGTTACAACGGCTGGCTCAGCATGTTGATGGCCACGCCACAATCCGATGAGTACAAGCAATACGCCACTGCTCATTACCTGGAACTCATTGATCGTTATTCACCAGATTTGCTATGGAATGACGTCGGTTGGCCAGGAGGTGGCGCTGGTGCGCTGCAACTCATGGCCGACTACTACAACATCAACGAAAATGGAGTTGTCAACGATCGCTTTGACATGATCGGCGTCGTGCAGGGCAGCGCACATTGCGATTACATCACTCCTGAATACTCATCGGGACTTACTGCGCTTGGACGAAAGTTTGAAGTGTGTCGCGGAATCGGCATGAGTTTTGGCTATAACCAGCTCGACGACGAAACGACCTACGCGTCAGCAACCGAACTCATTCACCTTCTGATTAACAGCGTTGCCGATGGTGGCAATCTGTTGCTAAATATCGGCCCGAAAGCCAACGGTGAAATCCCTGACATTCAGAAGCAACGGCTGGTTGAGATTGGGCAATGGCTCGAGATCAATGGTGCAGCGATTTTCGGTTCACACAAACTTGAGATGAGTACACTCGCAGCATCTGATGGTTCAGTTGTGCGACTCACACAAGGTGCAGATGGCGCAACGTATGCAATGATCCTCGCAACAGCACAAGACTCATTCACGATTCCAGGCTTGCCACTTGGTGTAGTCGAACTACTCGGATCACACGAGACAGTTCAACGCGATGGCGACACCATCACCTTGCCAACAGTCCGACCCGGTCAAGCAGCCCTCACTTTGCGTATTTCTTGACCGATCTGGTCTGGCGAAGTGGCAGTTTTCCTCAGCTTTTCCCGACCAGATCGCCCCTTAGGGCCAAAGGGGTTGGTCGACGGTCCACGAAACGGGATTACCCCACGTTTCTTGGAACGCCACTTCATGTGGCTGCTGACGTTTCGCGACTCCCCACTTGCCCGTCGGATATCCAAGGGTGATCATCGCCATCGGCACCCACTCGCCCACTGCCGGAGCACCCAGCAAATCGAGCACCTGTTGCGTGTGTTTCTTGAACAACAACGTCGTCAACGATGTTCCAATACCTTCGGCAGTCGCGGCCAATTGCAGACTCCACAAAGCCGGGAAGATGGAACTCTCACCATTGGGCTTACCCCAGGCAAACAACAGTGTCGGCACCTTGTCGAGGTTGTCAGCCAACCAACGACCTGACGCATAGGTCTTCTTGACTTGAATGACCTCTGGATCATTGGGATCACCATTGGCAATCAGGTCCATCATGGGCTTGTATTGCGTGGCATTCAAATCGGTTAAGGCTTCGCTATAGATCTTCTGCAACGCAGTTTTCTTGGCTTGATCGGTCAAGATCAGGAACCGCCACTTTTGCGTATTGCCACCCGATGGTGCACGCACTGCGGCATCCAACAATTTGGCCATGATCTCATCAGGGATTGGCTCGGTCGTGACACGGCGCATAGCGCGCGTTGTATAGAGGGCTTGCGAAAGTTCCATAGCAAAACTCTACTCAAATCGCCCACTTTGCTCGCAGTCCCCTAACCTCACCCATGTGAGCGCAACCGCCGTGACATTTGAAAACTCATACACGCAGACTTTGCCCGAGCTGGCTGTTACTTGGAATTCAGATGTTGCACCTTCGCCAAAGGCACTCATCGTCAATGAAGCGGTTGCTCAATCTTTCAATCTCGATCCTCAGTTCTTGAAAACAGAAGCAGGGGTGCGCTTCTTGCTCGGCAATGAACTCATCGACGGGTGCACCCCAATGGCACTCGCTTATGCCGGTCATCAATTCGGCGGCTACTCGCCTCGCCTTGGCGATGGACGTGCGTTACTACTTGGAGAACTTCTTAACGCTGACGGTCAACGATTTGATCTTCATCTCAAAGGTTCGGGCAAAACGACTTTCTCGCGAGGTGGCGACGGCAAGGCCGCCATCGCACCCATGATGCGCGAGCACATCGTCAGCGAAGCGATGCATGCTCTCGGCATACCAACAACTCGATCGCTGGCAATTGTTGCCACCGGAGAACAAATCGCTCGCGAGACGTGGTTGCCTGGCGCAGTGTTGTGCCGCATTGCCTCAAGCCATCTTCGTGTTGGAACATTTCAATATGCTGCCCATCACGAAGATCCAACGTTGGTGCGGCGTTTAGCGGATTATGCAATTGCGCGCCACTACCCACATCTCGTTGATCACCAAGATCAGTATCTTGAATTTTTCAAGGCGGTTGCAGCACGTCAAGCGTCGCTCATCGCCCAATGGATGCAAGTCGGCTTTATTCATGGAGTCATGAATACCGACAACATGACAATCTCGGGCGAAACAATCGACTACGGCCCCTGTGCATTCATGGATACTTTTGATCCAACAACAGTATTTAGTTCAATTGACCACAACGGTCGTTATGCGTTTGGCAATCAACCCAATATCGGGCAATGGAACCTGGCTCGCCTCGCCGAAACTTTATTGCCGCTCTTTTCAGACGACAAAGATGAATCTGTGGCGATAGCAACTGAAGTATTGACGGATTTCCCCAAGCAGTATCAGGCTTTGTGGGATGCGGGCATGAGTAGAAAACTAGGACTCGAGAATGCGCCAACAGATCTCGTGAACGACTTGTTACAGATTTTGCATACTCAATCAGTTGACTACACCCAATTCTTCCGATCTCTTTCATCGGTCATCAACGGCGATGCATCAGCTGCTCGCAACTCGTTCATCAACATCGAACAATACGATGCGTGGGAGTCGCGTTGGAAAGAATTCATCAGTTGCGAATCACAACCATCAGCCGACATAGCAACGTCAATGAATTTGGTCAACCCGATCTACATCGCACGCAATCATTTGGTCGAAGAGGCTCTTGCTGCCGCCACCGAAGGTGATCTGGCTCCAACTCTGCAGTTACTTGAAGTCATTCAGCAACCATTCAATGAACGTTCTGGGCTAGAACGCTTCACCCAACCCGCGCCAAGCGAGTACAAGAACTATCAGACGTTCTGTGGCACCTGAGTCGGCTAACCGACTGTTGCGCCAAACAAACTGCCGATCGCCATGGTGAAAGCCATCGCGACTCCACCACCGATCATGATCCGCAAAACCGGTCGAGTCGGATGAGCACCCCCAAAGGATGCTGAACTCGCACCGAGTCCAAGCAATGCCACAAAGACCACCACAATCGTGAGCCAAATTCGATTGGCGTCGTTGGCCAGCGAAGACGCCAACAACGGAATACCCGCTCCGACCGAAAACGCCACCGCCGAACTAAAGGCCGCCTGAACTGGCCGGGCAATATTGTGGGCAGAGATACCTAATTCTTCAGCCAAGTGGGTCTTGAGCGCATCGTGTTTGGTGAGTTCTATCGCCACTTCACGGGCGAGGTCTGGTGACAAACCCTTTGACTGATAGATCCCCGTTAGTTCTGCCAACTCACGTTCGGGAGTATTTTCTAGTTCCCAAATTTCTTTCTTGATGTCGGCTTGTTCAGAGTCACGTTGCGAACTCACCGAGACATATTCACCAATCGCCATTGATGCAGCACCTGCAACAAGTCCTGCGGTTCCCGCAACGAGAATCGTGTGTCCACTCGCGTCAGATGCTGCGACACCAAGAATCAAACACGCCGTTGAAATGATGCCGTCGTTGGCACCGAGAACCATCGCTCGCAAAAGTCCGATGCGATGACTGAAATGCTTTTCACCTTGGTCGGCCATACCCATAACCTAGCCGTCAGCAACGCGCGAAATTCCTTCCATTTGCACCCATCAACTGTTACAAACGACTCACGAAATCACCGATCAACGCAAGCGCAGTGTCAATCTCTTCAACCGTGTTGTAATGAGTCGGGCCAATTCGCACGACTCCCCCACGATCTTGCAGACCAAGCCATTCAATAACATCAATTCCGTACGAATGTCCGTCCCAGACATACACCCCGTGTTCATCAAGGAACTTCGCCAGTTCCGATGGAACTAAATCTGGACGAGTAATAGACACCGTCGGTACTCGATGAGTGAATCGTTCTGGATTGGTGATTCCCCTCACCTCAATTCTGGGCAGTCGCTGGAGACCAGTAATCAAATGGGCAACGAGCATGCGGTCGTAGATTGCCATCACCTTTAAGCCCGCGTGAATTTCTTTCGTACGCTGACGATGATGGGGATTGTCATTTAAATGCTCTTGCCCCATCGTCGTTCCGACCCACTGCATGTACTCAATTGCACCATGTGTGCCAGCTTGCCCTTCTAACGATTGCGTGCCAGTTTCGTAGCGACCTGGCGAAACGTCTTTGACGACTCGCAACTTGTATGCGGGCAAACTATTGAGCAGTTCTTCGCGACCCCACAGCACACCTTGGTGTGGTCCATAAAACTTGTAAGCAGACGTCACCAAGAAATCGCATCCAAGGTCTTGCACATCGATAGCGCCGTGTGGAGCAAATTGAACAGCGTCAACGTAGGTCAGTACTCCGGCGGCACGATATTTCGCGCACATTGCTTTCACGTCATTGATAGTTCCGAGAATATTGCTCGAATAATTGATCGCCGCAAACTTGGTTCGAGGTGTGATGAGCGAGTCAAGTAAGCCAAGATCAATCTCATAAGTGTTGCGATCAAATTCAAGCCGCTTCACGATGAGTCCGTTTTCTTCGGCCATGATGCGCCACGGTGAGGCATTTCCATCATGTTCCATTTGGGTCAAGATGATTTCATCCCCAGGGGAAAATTGCGATGCCAAAACCCGAGTCATCATGAAAGTCAACGACGTCATATTTGGTCCGAAGATCACTTCATTTTCGCTTCGGGCATTAAAGAAATCGGCCATCGCCACGTGTGCTTGACGTGAAATCTCAGTGGCCTCACGCGAGGTACGGAAGTTGCCATTCATATTGGCATTCGAGTCGATAAGTGCTGACACCATACGGTCAACCACTCTTTGCGGCACTTGGGTCCCGGCGGGATTATCCAAGTAAATACGCGGACCCCCACGGTCAGCAAGGGCTAAAGCGGGGAATTCTGCCCGAACCTTGGCTATATCTAGAACCATTTCCACACCGTCTTTCTGATGCAATCTCAATTGAGAGTAGTGCCACCTCGATGACTATTGTGCAATGTATGAGCAGCGCCACGATCCACAAACTTGACGGTCGCCACGAGCGCGTCCGCAAGGGTAAAGAGGCGGCGATTCACGCAATTATCGAACTTGTAACCGAAGGTCGCGTCAATCTGACTGCCGCCGATATCGCCGAGCGTGCCGGAATCTCCGAACGCACTTTCACGCGTTATTTTGATTCGCTCGGCGAATTGATTTCGGTTTCGTATCAACAGATCCAGCCCCACATTGAACACATGATCACGCTTGATGTTCCAGCAGGCGACCTCAATAGTCGACTGACAACATTTGTCAATCTGCGCCTCAGTTTGATTCGTACTTATGGCCCTCTCGTTGACGCAGTTGAACAACTCAGTTCTAATTGGGCTGTTGCTAAAGAAGTCGTCCGTGAACGCGATCACTTTCTTGAGGTCCAGTTTCAGCGTTGGTTTTCGGCCGAGCGCACCAAGATGAACGAAGACCGATTTACAGTCATCGGCCATTTTTTGTCCTACAGTTCGCTGCGCCAACTTTTCTACTCCCTCGGATCACGCTCCGAGCAGGTCGTCACGGCGATCACCGCCGAGATGTTTGAAGCTCGCTCACCGCGTTAATCCCCCGCCTCCCCAACACTGGCCGGTTCTGCCTGTACCCTCGTTATGCCATGGAAACCGGTACTGATATCTCCGAGGAAGCGTTACGACGCCGAACCTTCGCCATCATTAGTCACCCTGACGCCGGAAAAACCAGCCTCACCGAAAAATTCTTGTTGTATGCCGGCGCCATCCAAGATGCCGGTTCAGTGCGAGCCCGTGCAGGACAGCGCTCGGCTACATCTGACTGGATGGAGATGGAGCGCCAACGCGGCATCTCCATTTCATCGACTGTTCTCCAGTTCCCATACGGTGACCATGTCTTCAACCTTCTTGACACGCCAGGCCACCGTGACTTCAGCGAAGACACTTATCGCGTTTTGGCCGCTGTTGACGCGGTCATCATGGTGCTCGACACCGCAAAGGGTATTGAAGCCCAGACCCTGAAACTTTTCAATGTGTGTCGTTCGCGCAACTTGCCCGTGCTCACATTCTTCAACAAGTTTGACCGGCCTGGACGTGACCCGCTCGAACTTCTCGATGAAGTCGAACAACAAATCGGTCTGCGCGCCACTCCGGCAACGTGGCCAGTTGGTCAGCCTGGCGACTTCCGCGGCACCATTGATCGCCGAACCGGACTCTTCACCAAATACACGCGAACGGCTCGTGGTGCTGCCGCTGCTCCTGAGGAAATCATCGATGCCGAACGAGCAGCAGTCGAAGAGGGCGATGCGTGGAAGGTTGCGCTCGATTCATGTTCGTTACTTGATGCCATTGAAGCCAACGTCGACCTGCCTTCCTTCCTCGCCGGCAAAAGCACCCCCGTTTTCGTTGGCTCAGCGCTGACAAACTTTGGAGTTCGGGCCTTACTTGATGCGGTGGCCGAACTTGCACCACCACCATTACCGCGTGTTGATATCGCCGAAGTAGAACGACCACTCGTCAGTCCCTTCGCTGGTTTTGTTTTCAAGATTCAGGCCAATATGGACCCGAATCACCGTGACCGTTTGGCTTTTGCTCGAGTGTGCTCTGGACATTTTGAACGAGGAATGGATATCGAATGCGCTCGTTCAGGACGCGCCGTCGGCACCAAGTATGTAACGACTGCTTTTGGCAACGATCGCGAAACAATTGAAGAAGCATTCCCGGGTGACATCATCGGACTTGTCAACGCTGGCGATCTTCGAATTGGCGACACAATTTACGCTGGCAAAAAGGTTGAGTTTCCTGGGGTGCCACGATTCGCTCCGGAAGTCTTTGCCAGCGCCCGCCCGCTTGACCGCAGCAAAATTAAGCAGTTCCGCAAAGGAATTGAACAACTCGATCAAGAGGGTGTTGTTCAAGTGTTACGCGACCTTGATTTTGGTGACACCGAACCCGTGCTTGCCGCTGTAGGTGTTTTGCAGTTTGAAGTATTCGCCTATCGATTGTCGAGCGAGTTCAGCGCGCCGACTGAAATCATTTCCTCGCCCTATCAAGCAATGCGAATCACCGACAAGGCCAGTGCCGATCGCTTGCGTCAAATTGGTGGAATCAGAATTTTGTATCGCAGCGATAACGAGATGGTTGCATTGTTCGAAAACAAGTATCGATTGCAACGACTCGAAAAAGATGAACCCGAACTCACACTCAAATTAGTGTTCGACGGCCAACCTGACTCGTAATAAAACTCACATTTCATTGTGATTCTGGTGCAGATTTGTAGCGGATTCCGCTACAAATCTGCACCAGAAACACAGGGGGATTTAGTCTTTGTAGACGACTTTTTCGGTGAGTTCGGGGTCGGAATTGATTTGTTCTTCGGTAAACAAAACATCACGCCACTTCTTTTCACTGAAACGCTGCAACTGCGCATCAAAGAGGGGCGATGTGCGATCACCCGTATTTGAATACGTCAAGAAGGCCCATGCTCGTGGAGCACCTTGCGTGTAATCAACCGTCATCAAGAAGCTGGTTCCATAGTTAATGGGATAACCATCCGCAGTCAATGTGGTTCCAGGAGCGACTCGGTCTCCGCGACCTGGCACTGTCTCGGTCGATGAACCTAGCCCGCCCCAACTCACCACATTGGTCACGCCATCGCTACCGAGTCCACCAGGCACCGGCATTCGAGTCGATGCACGGGGCGCAAACTGAGTGTCGCGCAATGTGGCATCTGGCGTGCGGCCGCCCAACTCAAGAACCTTTACTGCCTGACCAATCGCCACGAGTGCCGGGTCGTCGCCTGTTGCCGGAGCAGCAGCCAAACCACGAGGCGTATTTGCTGGGTCAGTCGCATCAAACGGAACAGCCCACACCTGTGGCCAAGCGTTCAAGGCCGAGATACGTCCCAATATTTCGCGGAACAGCGGAGCACCTGCATCATCAAGATCAAAAGTCTGACCCCAATCGGCAAGCACTTGACAGGCCGCACTGATATCCACACTTGAAGACGCCACAACAACTTCACCTGAACTAGTGGCAATCTCTGGAATCGTCAAATTCGGAACACTTGAGCAACGCTCGGCGATCCCGTCGGCCAATTGCACACCGGGATAACTCGTATTTGCGATGGCCGCATCACGGAGTTCTTCACCCGAGAACAATCCATCTGCGCCAGAAAATGGTGATTGCTCAGAAAGAATGCGGGCGTTTTCAAGTGTGCGAACCGAACGTGCACTGTTTTGTTCTCCGTGCAAAACCGAGTATTTACCCTGCAATGTTTCCGCAGCATTTGCTAACCAAAAACTGTCATTGGCATTAAAGACATGGTCAGTCCGCTCAGTCATGGGAAGTTCGCTCCACGGAACGAGTCCCGGATCGCGAGAACCATCTTGTTCTTCCCAACGGTTCGAACTCTTTGAACCATCCAAAACAATTGCACCGCTTTGACGACCAATAGCCGCGATTCCCCCAGCAGCAACTTGTGCCATGTAATCGGCTTCAGCCTCATCTGTCAGATTCGGCGTTGCCGAAATATCCCCGTACCAGGCGCGACCATCGTTACTCACTGCGATGGTATTGAACAACGGAACACCCTGATAGGTCTCATGAGCCTCAATGAACTCGTCAAGCGATTGAGCACGACCCATCGCCGAATACTGCTCGATGAACTCATCGTTGTTGATGTTTGCATCGCGATACGTCGTCACCAACGAATTACTCCAACCGACTCCAGGGAAGTCAAGGATGGGTCCGTACTCACTGAACCAAAGGGTGCGATTCACTGAAGTTGTGGTGCCATCCTCGCCAAGCACATCAACTGTGAAGTCCTGCGATGTCATCGCAACTGGCGCACCATCAACTAGGTACGACGTCGGACTTGCCGGATCAAGGGTCAACGTGTAGGCCGTAAAGCGACTACCCGCTGAAACCGTGTGGGTCCACGCGAAGTTTTCGGTGAATCCGATTCCGATTCCAGGAACCCCAGTGAGGTTGGCTCCGTAAATATCAATTTCACCGGGAACCGTCAGATGCACTTCCCAAAAACGCAACTCACCTTCCCAAGGAAAGTGCGGGTTCGCAACCAGTACGCCGCCTTGACCACCTTCAACCGAATCGCGACCAACAGCCCACCCGTTACTCGCCATCGGCGTCGCTTCTAACGCTGGTGCATCAAAGTTGGCTGGCTGAGCCTCGGCAGTTGGTGGAATAGCCGAGGCGATATAGCCCGCCAACCGTGAACTCGATGCGTTGAGAGCGATTGAACGCGAATAGGCATAAATGTCTTCGCCAGTTACTGGGCGCACCCAATCTGCACCGCTACACCAACCGGTCAGGCCATCTACACCCGCTTCTTCTAGATGAGCATTCCAACCAGCCGCGAAAGCCTCAAACTGGTCAGCAATATCTTTTGAAGCCGATTGGTAATCCGCGCGAGCAAGTTCGTTGATGCCAATCGACTTCCATGCGAAGTCACTATTGATGTTGGCGTCGTTGTCACCGGCACCCAAATAAGCCGCCCGCGTACTCGTGATTTTCAACATTTGATCTGAGAGTGAGCATGCGTGGTCTTCAGCACTTGCGTAGCCCTGTCCGAAAAAGACTCCGTCGAAATCATCGGCCACTATATGCGGCACACCGTCACTAGTGCGACGAATCGTTGCCTCATAAAGATGCTCTGACGTTGATCCTTCGACAACAGTCGTAGTTTCTTCAGGCACAGTTGTTGCGTCGTCGCCGCTACCAGAACATGCGGCTATAACAATAAGGATGGGGGCGATCAAGATCGCTGTGATGTTCTTTCGGTTCATAGCCCGAAAGTATGCCATCTATGAATTACTAACGACGATTCCGAGAATCTTTGTTGCGTACAGATGAGCCACGGCCGCGCTCGCGATGTGGCTGACGATGTTCGCCACGAGGACGGTTGACCATATTTGACACGTCAATGCCAGTCCATGTTGCAGTGACTCCAGCTTTTTGCAACAACTGCTTCACTTCACTCACTTGTGATGTTGAAGCAACAGTGATCACGCGACCAGCAGCACCAGCACGAGCAGTACGGCCCGAACGATGGGTGTACGCCTTATGCTCGATCGGCGGATCGGCGTGGACAACCAAAGGCACATCATCGACATGAATTCCGCGAGCAGCAATATCGGTCGCAACTAACGCTGAAGCTGCACCACTTGCGAACGCCGCCAAATTACGCTCGCGCGCTGTTTGCGACAAGTTGCCATGCATATCAACTGCATTGATTCCGAATGTCTGCAGCTTTGCTGCCATTTGCTTGGCGCGGTGCTTGGTACGCGTGAAGATCACGACTCGTTCTTTACGCGCGAGTTCAGCGACTGCTTCTAGACGATCAGCGTCTTCAATCACCAAAACGCTGTGATCGAGCAACACTGGTGCTTCGATTTCAGCGGCGTGAGAAACCGGATTGTCTAAGTAACGCGACACAATTGCATCGACGCCGCCCGCCAAAGTCGCCGAGAACAACATGCGCTGTCCAACCTTCGGAGTGGCGTCAAGAATGCGCTTCACCATGGGCAAGAAACCCTGATCGGCCATGTGGTCGGCTTCATCAATAATGGTGATTTCAATACGATCAAGCTTGGCGTCACCTTCACCCATGTGATCGACCAAGCGACCTGGGCACGCAACAACAATTTCTGCGCCAGCACGAAGTCCATCGCGCTGCGGTCCGTGTCCAACTCCACCGAAGATAGTGATGACGCGTAAACCACACGCAGTTGCCAACGGATCAATCACTGCAGCAACTTGAGTTGCAAGTTCGCGAGTAGGTACCAAAATCAGTGCACGTGGACGATTTGCCTGACGACCAACTTTGGTAGCGGCTAAGCGCGCAATCAACGGCAATGCGAACGCGAGTGTTTTACCTGAGCCAGTTCGACCCTGACCAAGAACGTCACGACCAGCCAATGAGTCGGGCAAAGTCACGCTCTGAATCGAGAAAGGTTCAGTGACTCCGGTTGCCGCAAGGATGCCGGCGAGATTTGCGGGCACACCAATTTTGACGAAACCGTTATCGGGTCCAACTTCGATCGGGATGATCGTGGGCTTTTTCGGAGCGAAGTTTGATGCAGTTGCCGAACCATTTTCGGCTCGGAAACCACGGCGATCATCGCGGCGAGCCGCCGACTTGGCGCGTGATTGATTCGTTGATTTGCTGCGGGCTTTACCAGCTGATGGACGTCCGCCTGTTGATGGGCGACCACCTGTTGAGGCGCCGCCAGCAGGCGAACCGCCTTCGGGGCGTCGTCGGGGCGTGGTCGAACGACCAGTGGAAGTGGATGGGGACATGAGGGGTGTTTCCTTTGACAGGTGCCGCGAACCTGTCTGGGATGACACGCATCGCTCGGACGAACCATCGTCCCGGCTCGGTCACCCTACCCACTCGCCGATCACAAACGGGTGGATGTGACTCATGGAAGAGATAAACACGCTCTCAACTGCGACGAATTGGGCCTTCAGCAGGAAGTAAATCGGCATATGGTGCGAAAGAACCACGGTCAACAAGACGACCTTGTTTACGCATTTCATCAAATAGTGCTGTCACCACATGGGACATTGAGATTGATTTCTTTTCATCAGCTGCCATAAACGCAGCACCTAAAGAAACCGAACGGATATCAGCACCAGAGAGTTTGAAACGTGCACAGAAGTCAATATCAACTTCATTTTGCGGCGCACCATTAGGCAAGGCCTTCAACCACAAAGTACGTCGTTCGCTTTCATCGGGCGCTTGGAAATCAACGACAACATGGATGCGCCGCAAGAACGCATTATCAATATTGCTACTGAGGTTTGTCGTCAAAATCACCAGACCATCAAATCGTTCGATGCGCTGCAACAGGTACGACACTTCGAGGTTGGCATAGCGATCTTGCGCATCACTGACTTCACTACGTTTTCCAAAAATACTGTCGGCCTCGTCAAACAACAAAACCACATTGCCCGTATCGGCGACGTCAAAGAGTTGTTCGAGGTTCTTTTCGGTTTCGCCGATGTACTTAGACACCATTGTTGCCAAGTTGACCTTAAACAAGTCAAGACCTAAGTCTGCAGCAATCACTTCGGCCGACATGGTCTTACCGGTTCCGGGAGGGCCACTAAACATGGCAACAACACCAGCCGACGGAATCGGCTTGAATCCCCATTCGTCAAGAACGGTGTCGCGGTGACGATAACGCGCTGCCACCATCCGCACTCGTTCAAAATCTTCAACTGGTAAAACCAAATCGTCCCATGAACGAGTGGGACGAATACGTGTGGTCAAGCGATCAAGATCACCAGTGACTAAACGACGCGCTGCATGGCTCGGGTCTCCGCCAAGCGCAGGTAACGACTTTCGGATTTGGTCAAGTTGCGTAAAGGTCAAACGGTGACCTGCACCTAAGGCGCCGCCCATTTGTTGCAGAACTGATGCAGCGCTCGCAACGCGATCATTGATTTGATCATCAACCCACGCCCGATCGGGCAATTGTTCTAGGGGTATTTGATTTTCCGACAAGATTCCCCAACGCAAATGGTTGGCTCGTTCAATCCACCATTTGATACGTGGCGGAACTGAATCAACAATGTCAATCAGAATTGCAGCACCACACAGCGTGGCTTCGCGAACGACTGCCGCCCAATTGGTTGATTCGTCTGTGCCCTTCAACGCGATGGCTCGTTCGGCACCCAGCCGGACCAACGCTCGCTGTCGACGCGCCGAACGATCGGGACCAGCAACCAAAACAACTTGAGTATCACTCGCACGCGAGACCCCGTTGAGATGTTCAATGTCAATGGGTAGTTCGGGGTCGCGGTCTTGTGAACCAAGCATTGACCAAACCAACGATGGTGCAAGGTGAATTTCTCGGGTTGCCCACGGCCCCGTATTGCTTACATGAATAAATCCCGATCGATTCAAACGACTATCGGGAGCAGCAGACGAAAGTGATTCGGGCAAAACATGGGCGACGACACCAAGCGTGACAGTGCCCTCGGATTTACCGCCCAATCCGACGACAACTCGACGGCGCTCTGGACTGATTTCAACGGCAGCCAACAAAGCAATGAGGGCCGCATCATGTTTGTCGGCGTGAGCTAATCGGATCGCCGTGGCAAACAACGATTTACTTGAAATCTCATTTTCCAACAACTTCCAAGCCGAAACAAGATTCTTTTCAGTCTCTTTGTTGATTGACTCTTGCGACTTGAAGCCTGGCAAGAGCAGACCCTGCTTTGCTAAATCATCACCAACTGGGCCTTGCTTGACAATACCGAAGCGCAAAATCTCATCGGCAAACAATTCCCATTGATTGCTATTTTTCGACGATCCGAATTTCATGTTTAATCCAATAATTATTGATCGATGAATTGGTGAAAACGCAGCGAATGGGTGATCGCCTCAAGATTAGTGGCATTGTTGCCTTCGGCCACGACCCCGAAAACTTCCGCTGTATGAACAATGCGCGCACTATGGCCCTCCAGTCCTGGGCTCATGCTCATTTCAATTCCGCCAAGCGTTTTTAGATCCGGACCATGGTCTTTTTCTTGTGACAATTCGTCATCATGACTGCGACGTAAAACCCAACTACCCCCGTCAATCACAATCCGGATGAAATCTTCAGTCATTTCCACTATGGCATCGGCTGGATGCCAAACACTCATACGAAATCCCTCATGACAAGAACTCGTCTTTCCTTCGACATCTTCAAAAGGAACGAGGATTCTGATTGATTCGGCTATTGCGCACATTTCATCAAATGCCGATTCGTCTCGCGGCCATTCTGCCCGAATGACTAATGGGAAATCGGTTGGAACAAACAAGACGAAACCCTGCATCGAACCACCAGATCCGTTACTAGAAAAACGTCGTCCTTCGCACTGGATTCCGTCAACTACGACAGACAACCACTCATCCCATTTTGATGTTCTGCCCATGCGCTGGACGCTTAGTTCAACAGCTGCGCCTGGTCCCGCATTCATCCAGCGAACTTCAAAAGTCTTTGAATCAATTTTTCTGTCTTCGGTGTCCGACGACCAGAGCACCGCCACCTGATCCCTTTCCTCAATAGCCAAGTAACCAAACGGTGCAAAGAGAGAGACTCGCACATCATCTAAGGAAAAATGCAATAATTCGGATTTATCACTCATTGAGGTGGTGTCGGATTACTTTTTCGTACCCATTGAAGCAACACGAGCACCACGATCGGACGTTCCTTTGTCGGCATGCATCGGATTGATGAATGAAGTTTTGACCGGCGCTTTACTGGTGTCTTCTGCTTTTTTAGGTGGCGCCACCATATTGGGCTTCAACGCAAGAGTGATCTTGATTGCAGTGTTGGTGAAAGTGATCTTTGTTTCCGCGACGTTTATCTCTTTGCCATCTGACCTCAGGCCAGCGAGTAAACGCTTCACTTCTATTGTGACCATGTCATTCATCTGTTCGCGACGACCGACCGATTCTTTTGGAATGAAACGTGCGAGAAGATTTGCAT
This sequence comes from Ilumatobacteraceae bacterium, assembly GCA_044355095.1. GTDB lineage: Bacteria > Actinomycetota > Acidimicrobiia > Acidimicrobiales > Ilumatobacteraceae > Casp-actino8. Next base: position 15,739 of record JBIKYT010000019.1, on the reverse strand, counting down.
ATGGCTTTTCTAAAGCTTTATTGAGTATTTTCTCGGTTACTCCGACTCCTGGCTTAACTTTTGCCCTGATCGGCGCTAACGCGCTTTCAATTGCAGTCTTGACTTCTTTCTCGACATATTCATATTTGGCATCGGATTCGAATTTGGGAGGAGGCTTCGATGTAAAGAACTCAACCGCGGCACGACCAGCTGCCGCAAATGGTCCAACTACCCCGCCCACTATTCCTCCAACAACTGCCCCAGTCGCAAAACCTGCGCCACCACCCGTAGCACCACCAGCGATCGCCCCGAGTGGGCCAGCGACGGCAGCACCAACCGCCATGCCACCCACAGCCCCCACGGTTGTTCCTACTGCCTTACCGATATCGCTACCGACTGCCGCCCCAGCTGCTATCGAAGTCGCGACTGCCTTCCCAGCGCCCCTCCCAGCGCCCACAACCATGCCCGCTGCCTTGCTCAATCCAGCGCCGAGAGAAGCGCTCCATTCACTCATTCGCTTTTGCATCGTCTTGGGTTCACCAACTGCGATCAACTTCCCAACTTCGACTAACGCGACTTCACTGTCGATCTGAATAGTCTGTCGGCCCTCTATCGCGGTGCTTCGGAATAGTGCTTCGGTATCGGAGATAAATGCTTCAGTCACGCCATAATCCAGTAGCAACTTCCTCATACTGGGTTCGCAAAAATCTTCCCCGTTACGCATGCCCTGGAAAGCAGCTTCAAGAAGTTGCTTAAATGCAGTACGCGTGCTCTTCGACAAAAGCACTTGATACGCCGCATCGTGTGCTTTTTGAGCCGTATCAATATCGCCCGTATCTCCTGATTCTTTGGCCACTTCCAAGTTCTTTTTTGCCGCGTCATACGCAACTTCAGCTTTCGCCGACTTATGTTCAGCAACCCAATTTCCGACAGTGTCGACGGCGCCAACAAAAACCTTTGAGCCAACAGCAGCAAGGGTCATCACCACTCCTACAGGTGCTCCCACAACCGAAAGATTGGCAATCTGACCACCAATAGCAACAGCGTCCAGTACTGCCTTAGTGATGACAATGCCCAATTTCCAAGACGATTCTTGAATCACGCGTTTGACCGCAGAAATATTGACTTTCGCATTTGTATCTTCTGGCGAACCAGGGCGGAAGCCTGCCGCCTTCTTATTGAGTTCAACGAGAGTTGCATTTGCAGTTTTTCGCGCGTGTATCAGTGGCAAGGTCTGATTCAGAAGGTTTTCCATCAAACTCATGAACGAGACGATTAAACCGATTCCAGGAATGGCCTGAGTTAATGTTCCCGCCATTCCCCCACCAGCAGCAACAACAATCTGCAAACTTGACTTTGTGATGTCCGAACTATTCCTCAGAACCTGACAACTCCGCAAGAGTTTTTCACTGTCAGATTTTTCATCTTTCAGACTCATAAACAATTCTTCGGCGGCCACCAATAATCCGCCGAACGCAACGAACAATCCGCCTGCAGAGGTGGTCAAGATTGCATCCTCTGAGGAAATGCTCCGGTGAATCACACCATTGCCTATAGGAGATCTAGAAATTCGCACAGCATCTGGGTTAATTCGTCGGTTTGCGCCTCTGCTCTGTTGAACTACGTGGGTCAATTCGTGCGCCAACAAATTATCTCCCGAGTCATTGCCAGGAGAGAATTTACCGGCACCGAAAAATACGTTGCTGCCAACCGTAAATGCATCAGCACCCAATGTGCGACTTAACTCAGCAGCTTTGGCATCTGCGTGAACACGTACATCACCCAGGTCGGTGCCAAAGAAACCTTCAAACTGCTGACGCGTGGAAGCTTGCAAAGCCTGACCACCGTTTGCCTCGCGTCGAATATCTTGTTCAACTTCGCCACCGACTCCAAAACCACCGGTCTCCATCGTGCCCGAGGATGACCGGCGGGCCGATGTTGTTTGGTTCGAAACCATCAACTGGTTTTGATCAGCAGATGACGGACCAGAGCGCGCCCATTTCAAAAACTCAGCGGCAGTCTGGTCTGCTTCTAATTCGGCTGGATCATTAACTCTGCCAACCTCGAGTCGCGCTTGCGCCAACAACCCAAGACCAGTCATTGATGAATTGATTGGCTTGCTGTTTTCAGCTACCAATTTTTCACCCGCGACAAGTTCAGGGATCTGCGGAATTTTGTGATTACTTTTTGTGCGATTCATATCAATCAAAATCCTTAGTAAGTTGACGAGTAATTCTGCTGAAGAGCTTGAAGTGCGTCATCCACTTCACAATCCAATTCATTCACAGCAATAAATGCCGGGAGGTAGGCAACATAATTTGCAGTAACAGTCCCAAGAAGTGCTAACACTTTTTGTCCAGTAAGTTCATGAACCGATTCAATATGCGCCGTCGTTCGGCACACGGGGACTTTCAGTACTGCATCGATTTCAAATGTGACATCGAGGAGACCAGAATTCAGTTTTCCGCATAATTCGTACAACTTCGGTCGAGAATTGACGGGAGCATCAGCACTTCCGAAGGCAATAATGCGTATCAGACCAACGTCTTCATACGGTTGGATTGATCCTCCAACGACAGTGTCGCCATAGAAGATTGATGTTCCGATAGCAGAGGGCGCGCCATCGTCGCGATAGGGCCAGTCGGCGTTCGCCAAAGCCTCAGTGATCAACCCCCGCAGTCCGCTCATGTATTGACAATAACACGACAATTGTTGTCGGCACTCAGGCGTAGGCCGAATGCGGTACCCTTCGCCTATGCGCCTCACACCTCCTGCCGCCTGCGTGTTAACGGCGATCGCCACCGCCGCCTCGGTCTACATCACCCGATCGATCACCAACGAGAGTGTGAGCCAAATCAATCCCCTGTTTGCCGCTATCGGGGGCTTCGTGATTCCGGCATATGCCTTCAATATGTTCCAGAAGAGTCGAACTCAAGCCAAGAACCCCCAAAAAATCGTCACAATTGCCGCTCTCGCGATCGTGCTACCTGTTTTGGCAATTCTGTGGATTGGCAATCGTGATCATGCCTACAAAGTGCAGGTGGCCACGATGTTTATCGTCCTTGGTGTCTGCGCTATCGGCTTGATACCCCTGGCCTTGAAAGCCAAAAAGTCCGACGATTTATGAAGTAATCAAACCGCGCATGCCACCTTCGGCACGCCACTGTTCGAGAACCTGCACGAACGCCACTGGTCCACCGCCATAACTGCCGCCTTGTACGCTGCGCGCCGCCGGCTTACCTTCGTTGTTGTAATAGCCAGGGGTGCATGACTCAAGGAACTTGATGTTGTTCTGCGACAGCGAAATGATGCGATCAACCCACCACTGTTCAGACTCTTCAGAAGTCTCAACTCGTGTCGCACCTTGTTCAGAAATCTGACTCAAGATGTAGCCAATGTGACGAGCCTGTTCTTCAAGCATGTGCGGGAAATTCACAGTAAATCCACTCTGCACACCACTCACAATGAAACAGTTCGGGAATCCGCGACTGTGAAAGCCATGGAAGGTTCGAGCGCCATCATCCCAGTGTTGAGTCAGAGACTTTCCACCAACACCATAGATTTCGTATCCGGCACGGCGACTGAAATTCGTTCCCACTTCAAAACCAGTTGCGTAAATCAGACAATCAATTTCATATTCGATGCCATTGGCCACCACACCTTTCTCGGTGATGTAATCAACGCCTCGACCATCGGTATCAACAAGTTCAACAGTGGGGCGATTAAAGGTTGCAAGATAGTCATCGTGGAAACACGGACGCTTGCAGAACTGGCGATACCACGGCTTGAGATGTTCAGCAGTGCTCGGATCGCTCACAATGTTTTCGACTCGCGCGCGAATCTGTTCCATCTTTTCAAAGTCGGCAAGTTCAAGATTGCGCGCCAAACCTTCAGGTGACAGATCAGGACTTGCATCTTGGCGCAGACGAATCAATAAGTTGCCAATGATGTCGGTCCATCCGTCTTGAACTAGATCGACTTCAGCAAAACCACCGCTCACCAACGCATTGAAGTTATCCATGCGTTCTTTTTGCCAACCAGGTTGCAACGATGCCGCCCATTCGTTGTCGGTCGGGCGATTGTTGCGTACATCAATTGACGATGGCGTGCGTTGGAAAACAAACAGTTGATCGGCCGATGCTCCAAGATGAGGAACACATTGAACTGCAGTAGCACCAGTTCCAATGATGCCAACACGCTTACCCTTCAATTTCGACAAACCACCAGTTGAGTCACCACCGGTGTAGTCGTAGTCCCAGCGACTGGTATGGAATGTGTGGCCCTTGAAGGTTTCGATTCCCTTGATACCTGGGAGTTTTGGTCGATGCAGTGGCCCATTGGCCATCACGACAAATCGGGCGCGCATGATGTCACCACGGTTGGTATGAATCAACCAACGACGATCAGTTTCGTCCCAACGCAATTCAGTGACTTCGGTTTGCAAGCAGGCATTGGTGTACAGATCAAAGAAACGAGCGATTGCCCTGCTGTGCTCCAGAATTTCGGGGGCATTTGAATACTTCTGCTTCGGGATGTACCCAATTTCTTCAAGCAAAGGCAAGTAGATATACGACTCAACATCGCACGCTGCGCCCGGGTAGCGATTCCAATACCAGGTGCCGCCAAAGTCGCCACCTTTTTCAATCATGCGGATATCGGTAACTCCGGCTTCACGTAGACGTGCGCCGGCCAACAATCCACCGAAGCCTCCACCAATGACTGCTACTTCAACTTCGTCAAAGAGTGGTTCGCGGGTAAACGGCTGAACATATGGATCATCGAGGTATTGATCAAAATCGGAAATGTCGATGTATTGATCGTTACCTTCGGCGCGCAAACGCTTATCGCGTTCAAACTCATACTTCGCCCGAAGCGAATCTGGATTGAATTCTGTCGTTGTCATATATCCCCCACTCTAAAAATGATTACTTCAACAAACTCAGTGCATCATGATCAAGAACTAAATGGCCGTACTGAGTGGCCATCGTGACGAACAAATCGTCACCGCGTTCGGTACGTGCAGCCATCGATGTAGCCAGCACCGTAATGATGAGACCCCAAATGGAACCGAAGCGATAGTCGCGCCAGCAAGTATCAACGTCGTAGTTGATGCCGGCAGCATTCAGTTTCACGCGATACGACTCAATCAGTTGTTTTTCAACTTCACGACGTCGCTCTGGTGAAAAACTGCCGGCGATGAGATACGCCACGTCAACCATGCCTAAACCCTCGTTAACTGTTTGCCAGTCAACGACCACCAGCGGTGGAGCATCGGGTTCACGAGCAAACATAAAGTTGTCTGGCCGAAAATCGTAATGCGCAACTGTCAAAGGAGTACCTGAACCCAAAGCCCATGACCCGATGACTGGCGCGGCGTCTTCAATCACCTTCAATATCTCGGGTTCAAGCCGAGCGCCTAAACGATCGACGAATGCTGGGAGCAAGAAGCCGTAGATCATGGCCAAATTCGCCGAGCGCTCTTCAATAGTGCTTGGGTTGACACCAGATTCAGGAAGAGTCGGGTCACCCCATCGTGGCGCGTGCAACAAAACGGCTTGATCAATCGCGAGTTCGGCCTCGTCCAGATTTAACCCGACGAACTGATCACCTTGTTCTGACCCCGAGAGGTCTTCCATGATCAAACAAAACTGTTGTGCTTCAACGTTGAGCGCGGCGTGGTAGCACTTCGGAGCTCGCACATTGACCGTCGATGCGATTCGCGAATAAAAGTTGAACTCGGTGACGTAGGCCGTGCCTCCAAACCCAGTTGCCCGCGCCGTTTCATCAAACGAGGGGAACTTGCCCATCACTGTTTTTGGACGGCCCACCGGGTTATCCCACTCCAACGAAAAACGAGCGTTGCAGCCGGTCTGCCCTGTACCCACAAAACCCTCAAAGGTGCACTTGGTGATCGTTGCCGAACCAGCAATGCCCGAGGCTCGTAAAGCCTCGTTCATCCATGGCGCATCAATGGTCGTCGGGTCGCTACGAATGTCAAGATTTTGCCCCATGGACACACCGTAGACCGAAACCTCTCTAGCCTCATAAGGGTGAGTCTGATTCATGGCGTCCGAGTTGGCATTCAACTTCCCGAGGTCGAGCGTGAAGTGCGTTGGCCCGAATACTTTTCGATGGCCAGCGCCGCCGAAGAGGTCGGTTTTGATTCCATGTGGATTGGCGATCACCTCATCTATCGGGGCGATGGTCGACCCGAGCGAGGTCCCTGGGAAGCCTGGACTTTGTTGTCGGCCCTGGCGGCGGTCACCGAGCGAATTGAACTTGGTCCCCTCGTGGCCTGCGTGGGCTTTCACCCACCCGCCCTTCTCGCCAAGATGGCCGCCGGAATTGACGAGGTCAGCCAAGGTCGTTTCATTTTCGGCGTTGGAGCTGGCTGGAATCAACCCGAATTTGATGCTTTCGGCATTCCCTTCGACCAGCGGGGTTCTCGCTTTGAAGAAGCTTTCACCATATTGCGGACTTTGTGCTCTGGTGAACGTTGCACATTTGCTGGCAGATTCAACAAGGTTGATGATGCAGTACTTTTACCCCCACCACATCGTCCGATACCACTCATGATCGGCTCAATGGGCGAACGTGTTTTGCGCGCCGCGCTTCCCCATGCCCAATGGTGGAATACCTGGTTCGATTGGTTCGGTAATTCGGCTGAAGGATTCGCCAAGCAGAGCCACCATATTTCAGAAATCGCCCGCGAGGTTGGCCGCGATCCTGCAACATTGAAACGCAGTGCGTGCCTACTCGTCGTCACCGATACATCTGCCGGCGAACGCCCCGTGCCAGAGACGTATACGGCAGCGACATTGAGCGATGTAAGCCAACGCGTGATTGAAATGCGTGATGCCGGCGCTGATGAAGTGATCTTGGTCAGTGACCCCATCAATGAGCGTTCAGTACGCGCGTTGGCCGAGGCCCTGCGGTGAAATTACGTTTGCCCGCGCTCGCGATGTTGATCGGAATCTCAGTTTCGGTCATTCCCATGCGCTCCCTCGCGAGCAGTGCAACAATTGTTGCAACTAGCACCGACACCGTTTCTGAATTAATCGTTGAACGACTGCCGGGGCGAAGCGCACTGGCCGCAATGTCGCTGATTGAAAATGAACTCAACCTTGAAGCAACAGTTGAGTCAAAAATTGCCAATCGTCTCGAGGTCATTCAACTTGACCAACCAATTAGTCGCGCCGAAGCTGATGCTCTCGTGCAACAACTTGTTGACACCGGCAAAGTGGCCTTTGCCGAAATCAACGAAAAGCGTTACGTGGCGACCGCTCCGAATGATCCCGACTACGGGTCACAGTGGTATCTCAAGGATTTCGCAACTCCTGATAAGGGAATCGGTATTGAAGCGGCCTGGGATCACACGGTCGGATCTAGCGATGTAGTCGTTGCGGTCATCGACACTGGCGGAACTGCCCACGCCGACATGGTTGGACGACTGGTGCCTGGTTACGACTTCTTCTCCAATGACGGCGATGCCACCGATCCCGGAGATGCATCGGAAGGGTCAAGTTGCGCAGCAAGTTCGTCAACATGGCACGGAACCAAGGTCGCTGGTGTCATTGGCGCCAATGTCAATAACGCTCTCGGCATCGCCGGAGTCAACCAACTTTCGTTCATTCAACACATTCGTATCCTTGGACCGTGTGGTGGAGACACCGCCGACGAGATCAAAGCAATCCGATGGGCCGCAGGATTACCCGTTGATGGTGTCCCACTCAATCCCACACCAGCACGCGTGATCAATCTCAGTCTTGGTGGTTCAGGCGAATGCCTAGTCAGCGAACAAGAAGCGATTGATGCAGCCACTACCGCCGGCGCAATCGTTGTTGTCGCCGCAGGCAACGGCGGCCCCGACCAAATCGGCGACGACCTTGATGTGATGCCAAGTTCACCAGCAAACTGCAAAAACGTCATCACCGTCGCCGCTACCAACCCGACGGGTCAACGAACAACATTCAGCAACTTTGGTTCAAATGTGACTATTGCGGCTCCTGGGCAAGCAATTCGTACGACAACCTTCGGTGGCTATACCAATGCAAGTGGTACGAGTTTTGCTACCCCCATTGTCAGCGGCATTGTGTCGTTGATGTTGTCAGCGAACCCCGTACTCACGTACGACCAAGTGATCGCTTTACTCAATCAACCAGGCGTTGCCAACCCATTTCCAACCGCATTGTCGCAATGTTCGAGCAACATCAATGACACCTACCACTGCGGACTTGGCATCATTGATGCAGCGCACGCGGCACATGCCGCACTTTTGATTGCGCCTGAAGTCTTTTCACCGATGCAACCAGTCCGCATTGCTGATACTCGCCCGTCTGGATTCATCAGCACAGACAATCCTCTAGTGATTGATCTGAAAGGAACTTTCGGATTACCCAACGTAGGCCTCGGGGCAGTTGCGCTCAACGTCACTGCAACTGGCGCAACTCAAGATGGTTACGTCACCGTGTGGTCGTGTGCAGACACCAAGCCACCGACTTCAAGTGTGAACTATGCCGCAAGCGAGGACATCCCGAACACGGTCATTGCTTCACCCGATCAATACGGAAAACTGTGTCTCGATTCGTTTACCCCCGTCAACTTGATCGTCGATTTAAGTGGTTGGTTTATCAGCGGAGACGGCCTGCACACCTTCACGCCCCAACGAGCTTTTGATTTGCGACAGACCGGGCTCGTCGTCACGCCAGACACACCGTACGCATTTCAAATGACGGGAAATTTCGGGATACCGACTACTGGTGCCAATTCAGTTGTCCTCAACGTCACCGCAACCGGAGCAACGGCACCTGGCTACATCACTGTGTGGCCGTGCAACCAACCTCAGCCGTACACGTCGAACCTCAACTACTTGCAGTATCAAAACATCCCGAATGCGGTCATCGCAACTGTTGACTCAAACGGCCAAGTTTGTTTTGCATCTTCGTCGCCGACTTTTTTGATCGCCGATATCAGTGGTTGGTTCGAACAAGGATCAAATCTCGATGTCATCACGCCTCAACGGCTTTTTGACACTCGCCCGGCCATAAGAATCTCAACGACGCCCACCTATGTTCTCGACCTCTCAGCAACTTCTCCGATAACACCCGGCGCCGCAACGGCAGCTGTTTTAAATGTCACCGCCACCAGCGCCACAAAATCTGGCTTTGCCACGGTGTGGCCATGTGACCAGCCTCAACCTCCCACGTCAAACCTCAACTTTGGCGTCAACGAGGACATTCCCAACCTCGTGATCACCAAGGTGAGCGCCAGCAACACGGTCTGTTTCAATTCATCGACCCCAGTGCACCTGATTGCCGACCTCATGGGCTGGTTCGCCCCATAATTCGCTCCGTGATTTACTCCGTAAATAGTCAGTCTTCTTGACCAAACCTAAACGTTGTCGTAGGCGTGTTAGTTCGAGGCAATTAGCCTGAGGCAAGGTCAGGAGTAACCAGTGGGCGCTAAAAATATCGGGTCGAAACGAGCATTCAAGAGTCTCCTCGCGCTCTTTGCCGCACCGCTTCTTCTCGCAACGACCTTCGCAGTCTCGCCAGTTGCCGCCTCTGGACGCACCGAACTTCGTTTACCGAACACCCAGGGTGCAACCCAGCGCTTCATTGTTGCTGTGGCAACCGACGCCGACGTTGCTGAAATTGGCCGCGATCTCGAAGTTGCCGGTGCTGCCGTTCACGAAACTTTTACCAATGTCTTTTCTGGTCTCAGTGCCTCACTCACCACTCCCCAAGCCATGATGCTCGCCGACGACCCACGAGTTCTCAGCATTGAAGTTGATGAAGTGGTTTCACTTGATTCATTCGAGGCAACGACTCAGTCACCCGCGGCCACTGGCGATGCCATTCCGGGCCGATACATCATCATGCTTAAGCCTTCGACAAGCGCCATTGCAAAGGCAGACGTACTATCGCTTTTAGGTAGTTCAATCACGAGAACGTATTCGGCTGCCTTTAAGGGTTACGCCGCAACGCTCACATCAAGTCAACTGAAAGCCCTCAAAGGCAACCCTGCTATTCAACACATTGAACAAGACCGAATCATCACGGTCTCCAGTAGTCAACCCAATCCGCCATGGGGATTAGACCGCATTGATCAAGTCAACCTTCCACTTGATGGCCTATACGTTGATCGCTCGAACGGTGCTGGCGTCACTGCCTATGTTGTCGACACCGGAATTGCGCCACATAGTGAATTTGGTAACCGTCTTGTTGCTGGCTACACGGCCGTTAGCGATAACCGCGGAACCACCGATTGCAACGGACACGGCACCCATGTTGCTGGAACCATTGGTAGCGCAACTTACGGAGTAGCCGAAGCCGTCACACTCGTTCCAATTCGTGTTCTGAGCTGCAACGGAAGTGGTTCTACTTCTGGGGTTATCGCCGGGATCAACTGGGCCATCACCAACCATGCCGCAGGAGTGCCAGCTGTTCTTAACTTGAGTCTTGGGGGTGGCGCCAGCGCGTCTCTGGATACTGCTATTCGCAACGCTGTGACCGACGGAATAGTCGTCGTTGTTGCTGCAGGCAACGACGGCAATCAAACCGACACAGCGCTACATAATGCCTGCCTATATTCTCCGGCTCGTGAACCTCAAGCAATCACCGTGGGTTCATCAACTTCAAATGATGCCCGTTCCGGATTTTCAAATTACGGCACCTGTGTCGATCTCTTTGCTCCCGGAAGTTCCATCTTGTCCACATGGCTCAACGGTGGAACAGCAACTCTCAACGGAACGTCAATGGCCAGTCCACATGTTGCCGGTGCAGTAGCCGCGATTTGGGGCACCAATCTTGCACTCACTTCGACATCAATCCAAACGATGACTTTGGCATCGGTCAGCGCCAACAAGTTGTCCGATACGCGAACTGGTTCTCCCAATCTGTTGTTACATGTTCCAAGCGGTAGCGGCGTTGCTCCTTCGCCACCTCAAAACGTTGTTGCGGCAAGCGGATCCGGACGTGCCACTGTCACCTGGGACGCTCCTATTGATTCGGGATCAAGCACAATTACTCGTTACACGATCACCTCAACACCCGGCAACAAAACCTGCAGTTGGACGTCGGGACCACTGTCGTGCACGGTTGTCGGACTGAGCTCTAACGTCACCTACACCTTTCAGGTGACGGCCAGCAACACAACCAACACTTCAACAGCATCCACTTCGAGCAACTCGGTCGTCGTCGGTCTATCCAATAATTCATTTTCAGCCGCCTTGCCATTGATAGGTGTATCTGGCACCGAAACTGACTCCAACGAGAACGCAACTCTGGAAACTAACGAGCCTCCCCTTGATGTGTCTGACCCGAACGGTAGTGGCGGGGCTTCGGTCTGGTACCGCTTCACACCAACGCAATCGGGCACTTTCTCGATTGATACTGTCGGAAGTGATTTCGACACCGTGTTAACCGCGTTCACAGGTTCAACTGTCAATGCTCTGAACAGGGTTACCTTCAACGACGACATTGATTATTTCAACGGTGTCGTCACCAGTGCGATATCACTAGCAGTCTTGGCTAACAACACCTATTACTTTCGCGTGGCTTCGTTCGGATCAACGAAAGGGAAAATCACTCTTAATTGGTCCCAAACCCTCAATTGTCCACTTTCTCCAGCTGGCGATAATTTCTGTGCGGCGATCGTTAGAACGGGCGACACCGGGGCAACCACTATTATCAATTCTGGTTACGGCATCGAGACCGGCGAACCATCGGCAACAGATGCATCGATCCAAGCATCAGTGTGGTACTCATATACGCCTGCTCTCAGTGGCGCCCTCACCTTGGAAGTGTCAAATAGTTCAATTGACACTGTTGTCAGTGTCTTCACCGGTACAGCGCTCACCAACTTGGTTCGACCGTCGGGCTGGACTGATATTGCAGGGTCAAGTTTGTATACGTCAGCCGCCTTCAACGTGATGAAAGACAATACGTATTACATTCGTTTAGCCAGCACTAACTCATCACGCGGTAGCTCAACTCTTACTCACTCTTTCGTCGCGCCTCCCGTTGACACTGCACCATCGGCCCCACGTAATGTCACTGCAACACCAGTCGCGGCGAATGGATCGCTTGAAGTTTCATGGACTGCTCCCCTATCTACCGGCGGCAGAGCGATTCAGTCGTACCAGGCCACTGCTCAGCCAGGATCTGGTACATGTAGCGCGTCACCACCATCGACGACATGCACGATTACTGGCCTCACTGACTGGGATGCCTACAGCGTGAGTGTCACTGCCACCAACGACGCAGGAACTAGCCCTTCGGCATCAGCACCTGGCATTGTTCGGCCAGGTTCACTCCATGACTATTTTGCGACATCACGCACCATCACCGGACTCAGTAACAGCACCGGTACAAAGACATCTTTTGCGACCGCCGAATCTGGCGAGCCCTCCCATGCGGGCTTCACCCCGTCGCACTCAGTGTGGTTCAACTACACCGCACCTGCGACCGGACAGATCGATTTCAGTACTGCGGGTTCTAACTTTGACACTTTGCTGGCGGTTTACTCGGGGAGTTCTCTTAACGCATTAACCGTTGTTGCCTCTAACGATGACACGAAGACGAGTCAAACGAGCGCAGTCTCATTTGCAGCAGTTGCTGGTCAGACATATCGCATTGCGGTTGATGGCTACGGCAATGCAACTGGCAATCTCACTTTGAATTGGGACTTGAAGTTGCCACTGCCACCCACCGCTCCAACCAACGTACGCGCGATTTCTTCACGTAGTCAACAGATCGAAGTTTTGTGGGATGCCCCCGCTAATCCGACGCACCCAGTCACCAAGTACACGGCCACTGCTTCACCAGGTGGACAAACGTGTGTATGGTCGCAAGGTCCGTTGACGTGCACTGTGAACAACCTTGTTAACGGCACCGCGTACACGTTCACCGTTGTTGCTGAAAATAGCAGCGGCAATAGTCCACCATCGGCCCCATCAAATAGCGTGACACCGCGAACCAGCACCAGGATCACTACCTCAACTTATTCGTGGGGAATTGACCGTATCGATCAAACATCGGCAGTTCTCGATGGACTGTTGTCAACAACTAACCGCGGCGACAATGCCATTGTCTTTATCGTTGACACAGGCATTGCCAGTACTAGTGAATTCATCGGCCGACTAAAAAGCGGATTTACTTCAATCAGCGATGGTCAAGGAACTAATGACTGCCAGGGCCATGGCACCCATGTTGCCTCAACCGCGGCCGGAACTTCGTATGGAGTCGCCACCAGTGCCGATGTGGTTCCGGTGCGCGTCCTTAATTGTTTTGGATCGGGCAGTAACTCAACAGTCATCGCCGGACTCGATTACGTCGCTTCATACCCTCTCAACGGAAAACGGGCAGTTGTCAATTTGAGCCTTGGTGGTTCACCTAGTGCTTTGCTCGATGGCGCAATCAATTCTTTAATTGGCAAAGGCTTCGTTGTCGTCGTCGCAGCCGGCAACGACGGTGATGACATTGACGACGCCCAACACGATGCCTGTCAATATTCTCCCGCACGAGTTCCTGCTGCGATCACTGTCGCCGCGACCGACATTGAAGATTCACGATCCTTCTTCTCAAACTATGGTTCATGTGTCGACATCTTTGCGCCTGGTTCTGACATTAAGGGAGCAAGCATTGACCCAACCGATGACTACGCCACGAAAAGCGGCACCTCAATGGCCGCTCCTCATGTCACAGGCGCTGCCGCTATTGCCCTAACCGCATTCCCCAGTTTCAGTCCCGCCAACATCGCCACCGTCCTCACCTCTGATGCAACTGCTGGAATCGTGACCGACGCGAGAACCAATACACCCAATCGTTTGCTGATGGTTGCAGGGACAAGCCTCGAGGTGGCGGCATCCTTGAGTCCTGCGACGCAAACGGTGTCGGGCACTGTGGGTTCAGCGATCACTGCTTCAACTGCGTTGACGCAAAGTAACTTCACAGGTTCGGTGTCGTATGCGGTGACGTCGGGTTCGTTACCGGCAGGTCTTGCAATTTCATCGTCAACTGGTGTGATTAGTGGTACCCCAACTGCGGCGTCGACGGCGTCGGTGACGATCACGGCCACGGGTGCGACGGCGGGTTCGGCGACTGCAACGGTGACATTCGCGATCACCGAAGCATCACCAATCACGATGAAGTCAATGAGCCCGCAACGAATTTTTGATACACGCAATGGCGAAGGTGGAGTACCGGTTCGCCAAGTTGGTGGCGACTACATCCTCGAAGTTCAGATCTCTGGCAAAAATAACATCGCTCCTGTGGGCGTCAGCGCAGTTTCTCTCAACGTCACCGCAACAAACGCATCTGGCACTGGTTACATCACGGTGTATCCATGCGGAAGTCTTCCAGAAATTTCCAGCCTCAACTTTGATAAGGGTGACACTGTGCCGAACGCCGTGGTTGCTCGACTGTCTAATTCTGGAACGCTGTGTTTCTATAGCAATGTTGCTGTTGACATCATCGCCGACATCAACGGATCGCTCTTAGACGGTAGCGGATTTAATCCCACTGCACCATCGCGACTCTTTGACACTCGCTCTGGATTTGGTGCCGTACCCGCACAAAAAGTTGGCCAGATTGATGGTGGTGGTGCACCACTCGAAGTTCAGGTACTTGGTCGAAATGGAGTTCCTTCATCTGGAGTGACGGCTGTGTCAATGAATGTCACGATCACTAACACCGTCGCTTCAAATGACGGCGGTTATGTGAGCGTGTATCCATGTGGCGATCGTCCAAATGTCTCAAGCTTGAACTTTGTCTCTGGAAAAACGATTCCCAACGCCGTGCTCACTCCGCTATCAGCGTCTGGAACGGTCTGCTTCTATGTCTATGGTCAGGCCGACATCATTGTTGACATCAATGGAAACTTTGAATCCGGACTTGGCTACTCGCCGATCACTCCCAATCGCATCGCCGATACTCGTTCGGGGGTGGGCGGGATTGACGCTCAATCGATTGGTGACATTGCCGGAAACGGCACGCCACTTGAAGTCACAATTGCTGGAACTTCGGGGATTCCCGCAAGTGGGGTGACCGCAGTGTCACTGAATGTCACGGCACTCGGAATTTCAACATCGTCGTATGGCGGTTACGTCACTGTGTATCCGTGCGACAGTCGGCCCAATGCATCAAACCTCAACTTCGTTGCCGGACAAGTAGTCCCCAACGCAGTGATCGCTCCAGTATCGGCGCGTGGCACGGTGTGCTTTTACGTCTACGGCATCGCCCACATTTTGGTTGATGCCAACGGTTACGTCAGTAACGTTGCCTGAATCTAAGCAGGGCGGTGCAAAACAGCGTTGGTGATTGTCACCACGATGACGTCACCATCGAGGCGAGCTGTGCCGTCGGCGACCACCGAATACTTGGCATGCTCATGAGTCTGCGTTGAATCACACGGCGGCCACGTGAGTGTCACTGAACTGTTCGCTGCAACATTTGCCAACGGTGTTCGACCAGTATTTGCGAACCGAGCGATGTCCTTGTTCAGATCAGGACGCAGCGCAACGACATGCGAACGCTCGCCGTTGTGAGTAATCAAATACACAAACTCGCGACCAGCTAAATGTTCACCAATGAGCGTTGGCTCAACTTTGACGCTCAACGGTGCGTCCCCCATGAATCCCAATGAGTCATGGTGTCTGACGGCAAACGGTGAGCCGGCTTGAAATCATCACCTGTGTAATAAGCAACGGGGAAAAGAACTGTCTGAGTCCAATCATCGGGAATACCCAATAGTTCAGAAA
>JBIKYT010000069.1:0-10341 GCA_044355095.1 Ilumatobacteraceae bacterium | reverse complement strand
TCGCACAACGCATTATCGGGCGAACTTCGCCTCGGCGTGACATTGCTAAGTGAATCTGAAGTGGCGGGTCTAACAGAATTTGAGACTCGTTACAGCCAATCGGGCACCGATGTGAGACTGGTTAACTCGACCAGTTTCGTCAGAGGGCCACGGATGGTTGTCCGTTACCTCAATCAGAGTGGTTTTGACTTTCCTTATGTAGCAGTCATGAAAGGTGGCAACTTCCGAGTGCCTGTTGATGAGTTAAGTGAAAATGATCGAAATGTCGAAGTTTTCCTCAGAGATAGCGAACCACCTGCACATAATTTTTGGGGATGGCCGGGCAAAATTCGGGTCAACTATCAGATCGGGTGGCGAGTTGCTTTCACGAACATGAGAGCAGATCTCTCTAAAACTTTGAGATCACTTTTGAAACGAAAAATTGAAGGAAATTCTGATATCCCCGAGGGACTGGCAAAACTACTTAATGGTGGTCGGAGCGGTGGTACAAATAATGGACCTACATACAAAATCGTTTCCCCTGCATATCAGTTTCTGCTTCAGGGGGAACGAGCAACGGTGAATTCAACCTTTAAAGTTGTCCGCAATAAGAGTAAATCTGAAGCTAAAGATTGGACTTCAATAGTACGAATTGAGGCGAAGGGCGAACAGGGTGATTCACGCTTGCCACTTCTAGACATCAAAGTGGAGCCTCGAACTGGAGTAGGAATTGAGCCGGTGGTTGTTGACGCAATCGTTCTTGAGTATCGATTGTTGGTCCCGGCGGCGATTGACAGTGTCTCCGTATCTTTAGTCGGAAGCCTCGAGTCATTCTCGGCGATTATTAGAACGAAGTTACGTGTTGAAGCGACTCAAAGTAGTCAGCAGGCGATCATTGCGAGGAGGAAGCCGTGAGGAGAGGGGCAACCGCATTTCCACAGATATCTAATCCAGCAAGCGAAATTCGATTTGAGTATCGGTCAACTGGAAATGATTGGCAGACTATTTCCACTATTCCTAATGCAGTCCAGGAAATTTCATGGGACGATTGGGAAGTTTTCTTGGAGGATTTGCCAGATCAAGGTGGACTAGGTGGTGAGATAAGGATCAGTATTGAGACGCGTATTCCGGCGAATTCAAAAGGTGCTCACGAAACCGTCGCTCTCTGGCATAAGTCGTACAAAGAAATTGACATTCGTTCAGGGATTATTGAGACAGGGAACGCTGAACGACGACGGAAGATGTCAGCAGCCACACTGAAAAAACTTCCCGATGGTGAAATAAGCATTAGCGGGGAATGGGTTGCGCGTGTAGACGATCTTCTTAAAGCGGTAACAATCGAAACCGTAGTAGTTGCATCGAGACAAATTGATATTTCGCCTGGCGTTGGAGTTTCGCCGGGGACAGTGGTGGCCACGACAAACAATGTAATTGTTAAAACCAAAAGGGACGTTCCCCCCGGTAACAGTCTTTTCGACTATAAATGGGTTGATTTTAGTGAAGCCACAAATGTTTTTTCGGCACGACAACTTTTTGCAATTGTCTTGGAGGATGCTGACCGTCCAACGGTTGTTATCAATTCCTCTATCAAAGATTTAAGAACAGTATTGACGGTTAACGATGATTCGATAGCCAATTTTAAGAGCATCGTCAAGGCCCGAATGACTTTAGAAAAGGCGTTAGCTGTAATGATCGCTGAAAGTATCGGGCCTTCGATAGCAATGCGCTTGTTGGAGTTGGCAAAAGAGGTTTCAGATGACCCATTAACCCTTGAGATAATGGAAACCCTCGATTTTGACGAAATTGTTCAATCCTTGGAACCGAATTTGCTTACCGTGGCAGAAGCCTGGAGTTCTTGGTTGACGCCAATCGGTGGGTCGTCAAAAGGCAGTAAGCAAGAATTATCTGCTACTTGTCGCGAAATTTGCGAAATTTTCGTTTCAAAGGGCATAACTGGATTCCAGGAATTCTTGCATGATCAACTACCACGCCAACTAAGGGCCGCCTTAGGAGCCGAAGATTTTGTGTCAGGAATTCTCGGGTTTGCCGATATTGACAATCTTTTGCCTGGCATTGAGCAGTCAATTGACTCAGGAGAAGAAGTAGATGAATGAGTTAAGAAAATTGTCCCACAATGTGAAAAACGTTCAAGAAATTGAATTTGCCCTTCGTAGCTCTGTTGATGAACTCAATACTGTTCCAGTTCCGTACGCGAAATCTTTTGCTATCGACTTGGATTCATTGGGGAAAACTGTCTTTATAAAGTTGGTCAATGGGGAAGACGAGAGTGCAGTAGACGCATTCTTGGCGGAGCAATTACATGTGGCGCTTTCGCCAGTTATTGCAGAGAGTCCGGCGCTTATTGGTGAATCAGGATTTTGGGAGTGGCTTGTCTTAGTGCCATTTCGCTCTTACTTTTTACTTCGTTGGTGTGAAGGGGGTGAATGGTTGGAGAATCAAGAAGTGGATAGACCTAAGGATGCGACAATTCTTCGCGCAAAACTTTTGCCGACGAACGTGAAATCTCAAGCACGTCACGCGATTCTGAGGTTGTATTTATACGCAAATTGTGCTTTTGAATTTGATGGCAACTACGGAAAACTCTCGCTACTTCACAGTATCGATCAGGACGTAAATACTGCAATATTTGAGCGGCGGTTGGGTCTATCGGCGGGGTTATCTATATTCCTGGCCGAGGCAGCTAATTCGATTACTGGACCGAAAAAGAGAAGTAAACGGCGGAGATTCTTTCGTGAAGTTAACTTAATGCTTTCGACGGTCTCTCCTGAATTTCTCTTAATGGATGCGAACGGGAAAAACGAATTATCGCTGTTGCTAGACGGAATAGCGGTTTCAGTGTCTCAATAACGCCAGACGTGATCTTCGCAACTTTTAATTGAAACTAGGAACTGACATTTTCAACTCTTGAGATCACGCGTAGTCGATGCTTGAGATCTGAGCCAGCTTCTCTAACTGGTGGTGGGCTTCAATCAGACGCACTGTTCCTGAACGTGAACGCATCACCAAACTCTGTGTGGTTGCACCACCGGCATGGAACCGCACACCCTTCAACAACTCACCATCAGTGACACCAGTGGCAGCAAAGAAACAGTTGTCTCCGCGCACTAAGTCGTCAGTGGTCAACACCTGATCTAAGTCGTACCCGGCCGCAATTGCAGCAGCACGCTCTTGATCATTGCGCGGCCACAACTTGCCTTGAATTTCTCCGCCCATGCACTTCAGTGCAGCGGCTGACGTAACACCTTCGGGTGTTCCGCCGATACCGAACAACACGTCAACGCCGGCATCGGGCCAGGCAGTTGCAATCGCACCAAAAATGTCGCCGTCGCTAATCAACTTGATACGAGCACCAGTTGAGCGAACTTCTTCAATCAAGGCCACGTGACGGTCGCGATCAAGAATCATCACGGTCAAGTCGCGCACGCTTTCGCCTTTGGCCTTAGCGATCCACTTCAAGTTGTCGGTGTACGACGCATTGATGTCAATACAACCTTTGACATCTGGTCCCACCGCAATCTTTTCCATGTACATACACGGACCTGGATCAAACATCGTTCCTTTTTCAGATACCGCAATCACTGATAACGCATTACCACGGCCCATAGCAGTCAACGTGGTGCCGTCAATGGGGTCAACCGCAACGTCGGTGTCGGGCTTTGAGCCATCGCCAACCGCTTCGCCGTTGAACAACATTGGCGCTTCGTCTTTTTCGCCTTCACCAATCACGATGATTCCGCTCATCGGCACGGTGGCCAAGACGGTGCGCATGGCGTCAACGGCGGCGGCGTCGACTCCGTTCTTGTCGCCACGTCCGACCCACCGTGATGCGGCAAGTGCGGCTGATTCGGTGACTCGAACGAGTTCCATGGCTAGGTTTCGTGATGGCTGCTCAGGCATGAAGACAACGGTAGTCGGCGCAGGCGACTCAGACCGAGCCTGATGGTTATTCCGCACCGCAGTATTGAAAAGATGGCAAGTTCTGAGGGTGTGAATTAGTTGCTGGGGGTAATGTGTGGGCTGTCATATCCAAATTTGGTGGGTGCCTTGGGGGGGGTTGTGATGGTTGCGGTTGATGTATGTGAATTGCCTGAGACCGGCGGTTCGACGTTTGTTTTGATCGCTGGCGTGTTCTTGTTGGTTGCTGGTGTGATTGTGGCGCGTTGGGTGCGTCAGTCTGCTGGCCGGTTGTCGGTTGTGGTGGCGCCTTTGGTGTTGCTGGGTGGTTTTGTGTTGGTGCCTCAAGTGACTGATCCGTGCGCACCAGCAACAACGACTGTTCCGTCAGCGACAACAACTGTTCCGTCAGCGACAACAACTGTTCCGTCAGCGACTACGACTGTTCCGTCGGCGACAACGACGACAACAACTACAACGACGACAACAACTACAACGACAACTACTACCACAACTACTACTACAACTACTACAACAACGACGACGCTTGCGCCTGTTGTTTACCAGGTGGGTCAGACGGGTCCTGGTGGCGGCACAGTGTTTTATAAGCATGCGAGTGGCACGTTTGCTTGTGGGGCGACTCTTAATCAGAACTGCACATATCTTGAAGTTGCCCCAAATACGTGGAGTGGTGGCAGTGCTGATCCATGGAATTTACTGTGGGCAATCAGTACGTACCAATCGGTTGATGTCCCTTCAATTACGAACGATTCTTCGGCCTACTACAACGCCTCAGGAATCGGTCTTGGTTATAAAAACTCAGAAGCAATTGTTGCCCAAGGCAATGACACGACTACGGCTGCAGGGGCGGCTCGTGCATATAGTGGCGGTTCACAGTCGGACTGGTATCTGCCCACGACTGCAGAGCTCAATTTGCTTTGTCAGTGGGCAAGAAATGTTCCTCAAAGCGTTACAACAGCGTGCACGGGTGGAACTCTTAATACCGGAACGGGCGCCAGTGGTGGTTTTTCGTCCACCGGCTATTGGGGTTCTTCTGAGGGCGCCGCCAACCTCGCGTGGGTCCAGGATTTCGTCATCGGCGATCAGTTCGACTACGGCAAGGGCTACCCTGTCCACGTGCGTCCTGTGAGGGCTTTTTAACTATTTAACTATTTATCTATTTAATCTCTTGTGTTCTCGCCGCCTTCGGCGAATTTCGCAACCTCACCACCAGACCCCCTACTCTCGGAGTATGGCTGTGACGCTTGACGACATCCTTGAGGCGCGAGACCTTAGTGAACCTCGATTGTCGCCCGACGGAGCCTCAGCAGCGGTCGTCATGAGCGATGCCCAGGGCTCGTTTGTGCACCTCATTTCGCTGGCTGATGGTTCATTGCGTCGCCTGTCGGACGAAGCAGTGCGAGCCGGCCGCGGATTAGGAGGGGGATGTCTTGACTGGCTGCCCGACTCGTCTGGATTAGTAGTTGTGACCAAAACAAATGGTCTGCAACAGGTCTCGCTCGGTGGCGAGATGCAGTCGCTGTGGTCGCTTGAAGGTCGAACTGTTGGCTCGCCGGCAGTGTCGCCCGACGGCACCTCGGTGGCGGTGGTGGTCGATCAAGCCGAAGTTTGGACGATTGATCTCGTGACCAAACAAACAACTCGCGTCGATGACGGCTCATACGAATTTGTTCTTGACCCAGTGTGGTTTCAAGGTTCGCCCGTATGGCAGGCATGGAACCCACCCAATATGGCGTGGGATCACAGCGTCATCATGTCGACTAACGGCGTGATTGCACAACACCCGAATCGTCAACATCAACAACCACAAACAGATGCAACTGGCCAGAATCTTGCCTGGCTTGATGACTCATCGGGTTGGCTGAATGCGGCAACTCACTCAGGTACTCGGGCTCGTGAAACTTTCGAGCACGGTTCACCCACGTGGGGCGACCGTCAACGCAGTTGGTGTTTCAACTCTGATGGATCACGTATCGCATTCGTTCGTAACGAAGGCGGCTTTGGTCGGTTGTGCACTCTCGACATCGCTTCCGGAACAATTCGTGAACACGCCAAAGCAATTCACGGTCAACTGTCGTGGGTTGGCGACACGCTCGTTGCTATTCGTACTGGCGGGAAGACACCACCACAAGTCGTTGCCTATGACACCACACTGAACGACGATGATCACTCGTGGCCGCGCCGCACTTTGTTGATTGGTCCAACCACCAACTGGGCGGATCATCCAGCACTCGTTGAACCTCAGTTGTTGCAAGTGGCATCGCGCGACGGAGATACTTTGCACGCGCGTTTGTATTCAGCGCCTCAATCAAACAGCCGTTTGTTGTGCATGATTCATGGCGGACCAACCGATCAATGGCAAGTCACCTTTATGCCGCGCGTGACGTATTGGATTGACCGTGGTTACGACGTACTCATTCCCGATCATCGAGGTAGTACTGGCCATGGCCGCGAATTCACACAAGCAATGCACGGTCGTTGGGGAGACCTTGATGTTGATGATGTGATTGACATTCTTGAATCACTCAGTCGTCCACGCGAACGCACCGCAATCATGGGTGGGTCGGCGGGCGGGTTGACCGCGCTCGGAGTAGCGATTCGTCGTCCCGACTTGGCGGGTTGTGTGCGGGTGGCGTATCCGGTGTGCGATATTGCCGCGCTTGATGCAACAACGCACCGCTTCGAAGCTCATTACAACCGCACCTTGATGGGCGATGTTGATGAGACAATCAAAAAGTCTCGTGAACGTTCACCCATTCATCACGCCGACAAATTGGCCAATGTTCCACTATTGATTTTTCACGGAACTGTTGACCCAGTTGTTGATATCGCACAAAGCCGTCAACTCGCTCAAGCAATCACTGCTGCGGGTGGCAACGTTGAACTCATCGAATTCGACGGTGAGGGTCATGGATTTCGTGCCACCGAGAACAATCGTCGAGAGTACGTCGTCACAGAAGCGTTCCTGAACAGGCATATGTCATAAATCAGGGGTAGCGTTTGCCCCGTGACCGACTGGAACCCGCTCGACCCCGATTTTGAAAACGTTTTTTACGACTTGTCGTCGTGGTCAACCGATCATCAAGCCGAAATGACCGCAACGTTGGCGCAAGCCGATATTCCTCACGCGTGGGTCGAATCTGAACTTGTTGTTCCGGCCGAATACGAAGATCGTCTTGACGTGTTGTTTGATCGTCTTGAACAAGAACTTGGCATCGGTACTCTTGCCGTCACCGGCGGCGTCGACGACGAAGATGATGTCACCGAGTATGAACTCGATGAATACACCGTGGCCGAACGTCGCGACCTGAATGAAATGTTGATTGCTGCCAAGGTGACTCACCGTTGGCAAGAAGCAACCCTCATCGTGCCCACAGCGGCCGAAGAGATCGTTGACGGACTACTCGACGAACTCGACGGTGGCGAAGTGGCGTTTGACGATGTGGACGTCAACTGAGAACGATGATTTCTCGTGCTTCTTGCTGAAGTAGAAATCTGGCATACCCGACCGTTAACACCGACTCGTCGGGTGTCGCTCGGCCATTTGGTGTTGCCCTGCGATCCCGCTCCAGGTTTTGGTGGTTTGTTATTAGGTGCAGTGATTGCCCGACACATCATTGATGTTGATGACGATGTCATTCCCGACACGCAACGTCTGTTGACTCAAGTGCAAAATGGCGATCGCGTTCCGCAGCCGCGGCTTCGTCATCGTTTTCAAGTCGATCGGCAAGGTATGGCGCGCAGCGTGCACCGACTTGTCGGCGACGGCGATGACTATTCATTTGAATTCGACACTCAGGGAAGCGCGATGAGTCAAGTGTTGGGTTCGATCTACGCACTTGAACGGCTTGACCCAGCAACCAGACGGTTACTCGGACCAGTGTTGACCAAAGCCATGACGTGGCGTGGTCCCTTGGGCTCAGCATTTGTCAGTCATCTTGTAGGCAGCAAGGCCTCAACGATGCGTTCAATGGGTGATCCCCGTGCGTGGGCTCTCGAACTCTTAGGCTTCCCCGTTGGAACAACCAAACCGTCGTCAAAAGAAGTGAAAGCAAAATTTCGCGATCGATTACGTGAGGCTCACCCAGACCACGGAGGCGATGAAATGAAAGCTGCAGTTTCTATTGATGATTTGGGCGAAGCTCGCCGCATTTTGCTGGCGAACTCATGAGTATTGTCAGCGGAGTTCTGCTGTTTCCAGGTGCTGGCTCGGGAAGCGATCATCCGTCGCTCATCGCGATCGAAGACAAACTTGTGCCATTGCCAGTTCGCCGCAACGATTTTGAATATCGCATTGAGGGTCGTAAAGCTCCCGATCGTCCGCGCAAATTGATTTCTCGCGTGCGCGAATGTGCCGACGCATTTGCGACTGACCTGAGCGTGGCCACGCAACAACTCGTGTTGGGTGGTCGCTCAATGGGTGGCCGTATGTGTTCAATGGTTGCCGCTGGTGTGCCCGACACTGACGGGCTTGATGCATTGCCAGTTGCTGGTGTCATTTTGATTTCGTATCCGTTGCATCCGCCAGCCAAACCCGAGAGCTTGCGTGTTGAACATTTTGAACGACTCAATGTGCCGTGCTTATTTATTCAGGGAACCAAAGACGAATTTGGTTCACCAGATGAACTACAAGAGTGGACTGCCAAGATTCCGGGTGAGGTGACGCATCACTTCGTGCAGCACGCCCATCATGAAATGAAAAAGAAAGACGGCGAAATCGCCGAAGTGATTCAAGATTGGTTGGGTCGCTTCACCGGAAGTGTGTGATCTTCGGGGTTCAGTTCTTCGAGTTCACGGTGGGCAGTTTCTGGGTACGTGAAGAACACAATTAAGGCCACCATGACTGGGCCAACAACGAGTGCAAGCATCACTGGCCCGTAACTGGTTCCACCATCAACGATCGCACCAGTGATGAGCAATGAAATGCTTCCGCCAATCAGCGCGCTCGCCAGAATCAAGAACGCCGCACGACCACGGTTGCCAGTGGGGAAGAGTTCGGTGCGATAGACCGCAAGTGGCGGGTACGCCGTGGCGGCAATGATTGCGCCAATGATTGCGGTCATCCACATCAGCCCACCCGTTGCCGAGAACGATAGAGCGATGAGTAATCCACCAATAGGTGCGCATGTCACGGCTAATCGTCGACGACCCTTTTGATCGGCGACGCGTGCGCCAACGATGAGGCCGATGACTGCAGGTGTTGATGTGACAAGAGTGAACACAGCCACCATGCCTGCAGAAAATCCACGTTCGTCTTTGAGGAATGAGTTCTGAAAAAACGATGCCGGCGACAGCAACATGTTGCCAAAGAATGCCACGGCCATCTGAATTGCTAAGCGCTTACGACGTAGTTTCGGAACCGGTGTTGCTTTGACATCTTCTTGGTGCCATTCAAAACGACGAGTCTCAGGTAGTCGACGGGTGAGATCAAGTGCAACAGCAAGCCACACCAATGCAATGACATAGATGAAACGCCAACCGTTGTCACCAATATCTGCGAGTGGCAACGCGATGACGGCAACACCAGCACCGAGTCCGTTGGCCATTGCCAAAAGCCCAACTGCATAGGCGCGCGAACCGCGTGGCATTTCTTCAGCTGCAATCACTGCGACTAATAAGTCGAGAGCCAAACCAAGTGGTCGTCCTAACGTTTGAGTTGCGACAAGTATCGGAAAGTTGGGAGCAATCGCGCCAAGCGAAGCGATGATTGGTGCGGCCCACGCCAACACGATCACCACACGACGTCGACCAATGCGGTCGGCAAGCAGTGCTGCTGGCAGGCCCAAAATGATTCCGACGCGCACAACAGTTCCGGCAACTCCACGGCCCCAATCGCCAACACCAAAGTCGTCGCCGGCAAAAGCCACAGTTTGTGTGAAGAGGGTGTTGACGAATGCGCTCAGCAACGAAGCCGCCGCGAGCAGACCGAGTACTTGGGCTTGACGTGCTGTGAGACGATCGGGTGGGGCCCACGCAGGTTGACGAGATGGCTCTGGCCTAACTTCGCGTCGACGAACTAGGCGACCAATCAACCTTCCGAACAACCAGGAGAACCACGGAATGACCAGTTTGTAGTCGAGGGTCTCGACAAGTTCGTTGCTGTTCGGCCCTTTAGTAACGGTTCGCCGATACGAAACAAAGGGGCCAGTTTCTTGTTCAAAAACTGCGATCTCGTCAGCGGTGGGGCCGCTCGAGGTTTCAAGCACGATGTCTTCGCGGGGCGAGGTGAGCCAATCGCGAGTTTCGGGAGTATCGGGCCACGTCCGTACCAGATGTTTCACATCGCGACCCACAGCGGTGAGCCTACTTGGCGACCTATATTTGGGGTTCATGGATCGCATCGTTGTTCACCGCAGTGGTCCATTGGCCGGAGAAGTCGATGTTCCTGGTGCGAAAAACTCGGTTTTGAAGCTCATGGTTGCGTCG
>JBIKYT010000068.1:0-10458 GCA_044355095.1 Ilumatobacteraceae bacterium | reverse complement strand
GACGTCGTCAAGGCTGTTCTGTCGCGCATCGCCGAAATGCACTGGATGCAACTTGCGATCAAGCCAGCTAAGCCGTTTGCCTTCGGCTTACTTGACACTGCCGCTGGCCGTCGCGTGCCGGTCTTTGGGTTGCCGGGTAATCCCGTGAGCTCGTTAGTAAGTTTTGAACTATTGGCCCGCCCGGCAATTCGCAAGATGGCTGGGCACCTGGAGTCGGCTTGGGATCGTCCGTTGATCACTGCAATTGCCGACAGCCCAATCAAGCGCTCGTCGGATGGCAAAGTCCACTATCAGCGAGTGATTGCACACTTCAAGGACGACGGTCGACTTCACATTGATTCGGTTCGTTCGCAGGGAAGTCATCAATTGGCGGCTTCGGCCTTGGCTAATGCCATCGCGGTTGTGCCCGATGGTGACGGAGTTGGCGTTGGGGGAGAGGTCCTGACCATCCTTCTCGTATCCTGAAGCCATGTCATCAATAGCTCCAGTTCGAGATTTGGTTGACCCGTATGGTCGTACTATTCGCGACCTACGAATTTCGGTGACCGATCGCTGCAATTTTCGTTGCACGTATTGCATGCCGGCTGAGGGCATGGTCTGGTTGCCCAAGACCGAAGTTCTGACCTTCGAAGAAATCGAGCGTTTGGCTCGCATCGTCGTCGAACATTTTGGGGTCGACGGAATACGTTTAACTGGTGGCGAACCCACGATGCGTGCCCACTTGCCGGTGCTGGTTGCCAAACTGGCCGCATTATCGGTGCCAAAGGATTCTGCTTCGCCTCTTGCTGGCCAACCAATCGATCTGGCGATCACCACGAACGGCGCGACATTGGCGAACTGTGTTGACGAATTGAAGTTGGCCGGAATTGCGCGAGTGAACATCAGTCTCGACACACTCGATCGAGCAAAGTTTGAACAGATGACCCGCCGCGATGAATTGCCGCGTGTATTGGCTGGAATTGATGCGGCAATTGGGGCCGGTTTCTCGAGCGTCAAGATCAACGCAGTTGTTGAGCGTGGAGTCAACGACAATGAGATTCTTGATCTCGCCGAATTTGGGCGAGCCAAGGGTGTTGAAGTGCGTTTCATTGAATTCATGCCACTCGATGCTGAAGGTCATTGGTTGAGCGACAAAGTCGTGAGCCAAGACGAAATCGTTGAACAAATTGCTCAAGTACACCCGCTCGAATTGATTCCGGCGCGTGGTGCTGCTCCCGCCGATCGCTGGCGCTATCTCGACGGCAAGGGAAGCGTCGGTGTCATTCCGAGTGTGACCAAACCATTCTGCGGAGACTGTGATCGCGTGCGACTCACCGCTGATGGACAATTCAGAACGTGTTTGTTTGCGACAACTGAATTTGATTTACGTGATCTCATGCGCTCGGGTGCCGACGACGCAGCAGTGGCGGCCGAAGTTGAACGAGCCGTCGGCACTAAGTGGGCGGGACATCAGATCAATCAAGTGAATTTCATCCGACCCAAACGGTCAATGTCGCAAATTGGCGGCTGATTTCACCGGTTGTTGTTGCGGTCAGTTTCTCTTAGGCCAATTTTTCTAACGAGTGGATGGTGGTGTGAACCCCAGGACTAAAGAGTAAGTGTGGCTCACCTTCTGGGCGGGGGAGTCCGGCCGCAGTGATGAGATTGTCGTCGAGGTGTAGCAATTCAGCATGATGAAGCGGCCATGGCTCGTGTTCAACTGCTCCGTACCACAACCGATTGCCGCGCGATGATGAGACGAGTCCCCAACGTGATGTTAAAAACTTCTCGAGGGGGCCGGGTTCAATTGGTGCGCCAACGCGAACAGCGAGTGCCGAAGCCGAGTGGTGGGGCCACTTGCGTTCAACATTGCTGGTCAATATCGCGCCTTCACCTTGTCCGGTCAACGTGACCTGTGCGTTGCCGTAGCAATACGGAAGTTTGAATGCCAGTCGTGCGACCAAAGTCGGAAGAAGTTTTTGTGTGTCGAGCGAGAAGAACCACACTGCTGAACGGCCTCGCGATTTGACATACGTGCGGACATTGACTTCAGCGAAGTTTGAGGTGGTGGGAATCGGGGGAAGGCCCCGCAGTCGCAAGTTGCGCATGTTGAACGGTACGAGTCCCACATAGGCATTGCCGTCAAAAGTGTCGAGTTCAACGCCATCGGGAAGCAGTCGTTGGACGACTTCGGGCGGGTATGCCCAATGCGCAAAGAGTAAGTCCTGCCACTGCTGCGTCATGACCTTCATATCTCCATCGTTGAGCATGTAGTTCACCGGTGTCTTGTCGGGACTAGGTGACTCCTGACTCGTTCAATCTCGATTGGCAGATACTCTTAGGGATGTGACTGCGAGCTCAAATCAACCTGACTCCCATGAATCTGGGTTGACGCACCTTGATCAGCAGGGCCAAGCGCGCATGGTTGATGTCGGGGCCAAACAACCCTCGCAGCGTCGGGCAGTCGCTCGCTGCAAGATCTTCATGAGCCCGGACACGATCGCTGCCGTGACTCACCAAGATTTGAAAAAGGGTGATGTGTTGGCCGTCGCCCGTATCGCCGGAATTCAGGCTGCCAAACGAACGTCAGACCTGATTCCGTTGTGTCACCCGGTGATGTTGACAAGTACCTCAGTCAGCTTTGAGATCGCCGATGATCACATCCTGGTCGAGGCTCATGCCGAGGTGTTTGAGCGCACTGGAGTCGAAATGGAGGCCCTCTGCGCTTGCTCCGTGGCGGCGTTGACCATTTATGACATGTGTAAGGCCATTGATAAGTCGATGGTCATCGGTGAGTTGGCTCTGTGGGAGAAGACCGGCGGCGCTTCGGGAACCTATCGACGAGCCCCTGAACAGGGGAAATAGCCAGAATCATGGTTTCGGGTGGGGTTGATGTCCTGACACGTCGTTCACCGAAAGTTCGCCTAATATTGCGTCGTTCGTCACGAATGTTGTAAAACTGTAATGAAGCGGGTTGCCTAGTAACCCGTGACCACCTCGGTGGTCGCCAGATCTTTCATGCACAAGCCAGATCACTGATTCAAGATTGAGGGGAGGACGTCATCGTGGGCACCATTGTTTTGTTAGTAGTAGTCGCAGCATGGGCCGCGGTTCTCGTTCCCCCGTTATTGCGTGGTCGTCAGGACAATCGTCCCAATTCTTCGGTTGTTGATTTCCGTCGCCAGTTGTCCACCTTGCAGCGCTCGGCTCCAGTTCGACCAGGATCGCCGATGCGATCGATGGCTCGTCCATTAGCGCCATCGCCAGGTCGTCAACGTCCCATGCCGCTGTCGCACGCCACACCCACTCGTGGCATCGTTCGCCAAAATGTCAGCCGTCAGCATCTCATCAAACAACGTCGACAAAATGTGCTGGTGACATTGGCCTTGTTATCGGTGGGGTCAGCATTCATTGCCTTCACGACCAAGAGCGACCTTTTCATTTATGTGTTTGTGCTGTCGGCCATTTCGTTGGCTGGCTATTGCTACAAACTTTCCCAATTGCGCCGTTACCCGAGCTCACAGCAGCCGTATCGCCGTGACTGGGTCCGTGCCGCCTGACGCACGCCCTCAATTCCTCGCTAGAGTTCAAACACCTTCGGGGGTGTAGCTCAGTTGGCAGAGCGCTACGTTCGCATCGTAGAGGCCAGGAGTTCAATTCTCCTCATCTCCACCCGAGTGTCAACTGATGTGCCTGACACTTCATGAAGCGATCTACGCTTGCCGCATGTTCAACGATCAACTTGAGGTCGCGCGCCGTGATTTCGCCGACCGTCACCCGCAAAGCCGTCTTCATTTTGATGAAGCACGAAAGTACATGCCAGGTGGACACACCAGGACGGTGCTGACCCACCTTCCTTTCCCGGTGGCCTTCGCATCTGGTGATGGTGCAACTCTGGTGGACGTTGACGGTCATTCGTATATCGATCTCTTAGGCGACTACACCGCCGGTTTGTTGGGTCACAGCGAACGGCGGGTCCTCGATCCCGTGGTCGCAGCACTTGCCAACAATGTGAGTGTTGGTGGAGTTCATCCAGCCGAAGCCCAATTGAGTCGATTGATGTGTTCGAGATTCGGCATCGACCGAGTGCGCTTTACTAACTCGGGCACCGAAGCCAATCTCATGGCAATCACGACGGCCATCCAGGCAACCGGCCGTCGTCAAGTGCTGGTCTTTTCGGGGGGATATCACGGAGGGGTTCTGTATTTCGTGAGTGGTCCAGCACCATGGAACGCTCCGTATGAATTTGTGATCGCGCCGTATAACGACGCCGACGCAACAGAGGTCATTATCCAAGAACATGCGAGCGAATTGGCGGCCGTTGTCTTTGAACCGATGCAGGGCTCGGGCGGATGTCTGCCAGCTGATGCCGAGTTCATTCAACGAACATGCACTGCAGCGCGCTCGGTCGGTGCAATTGTGATTGCCGATGAAGTGATGACATCTCGCCATGGCCGATCAGGAATGCTGCACTTGCTCGGTGAAGTTGCCGACATCACGACATACGGAAAATACCTTGGCGGAGGTTTCTCATTTGGTGCCTTTGGTGGACGCGCTGAACTTCTCGATCAATTTGATACCAGCCTTGAGGGAGGGCGGTTAGTCACTGGTCGCCAAGTGATTTCTCATGCGGGAACATTCAACAACAACATGGCATCAATGACCGCCGGATGTGCAGTTTTGGGCGAGGTATTCACCGCTGATGTTGCCGAGTCTCACACCAAGCGCGGGGAAGAATTCCGAGAGTCGGTTGCAAGCGTTTTGGCTCGTCACGCCTTGCCGATGTCAGTGACCGGATTTGGCTCGATGATGTCGTTGCACGCGCTGGCTACGGCTCCGCAAACGATCAACGATGTTTTCCTGCGTGATGAAGTCTTGCAAGAGCTGGTTTTCTTGGGTCTGCATGAGCGAGGTATTTACATTGCGGCGCGCGGAATGATGAATGTCGGATTAGCGCACACCGATGATCAACTCGCTCGAGCTCTTGATGCGCTTGACGAGACGCTGAGTGCAATCGCTGGCAACTAGGGTCACTGTTATGTCTGGTCCTTTGCATGGAGTCAAGGTTGCTGAGTTAGGTGTTTGGGTCGCTGGCCCTGCGGCGGCGGGTGTCTTGGGTGACTGGGGTGCCGATGTCATCAAGATTGAACCACTGTCGGGAGACCCCGCGAGAACGTTTCAACGGATGTTTGGCGGAGATATGCCAAACAATCCGGTGTTCGAATTAGACAATCGCAATAAGCGCGGAATCGCCCTTGATATTTCAACTCCAGAAGGGCGTGAGATTGCCCTTGAACTGTTAGATCAAGCCGATGTATTTGTCACCAACGTGCGGGTTGATGCATTGAAGCGGGCCGGTCTTGATTACGACACTGTCAGCGCCCGCAATCCGCGTCTGGTGTATGGACAAATCACTGGATACGGGCTTGAAGGGCCTGATGCAAATCGTCCGGGCTATGACATCGCGGCGTTCTGGGCGCGTTCAGGAATTGCTCACATGCTTACGCCCGAAGGTGGAGCCTTGCCCTTTCAACGTGGTGGAATGGGCGACCACACCACTGGCGTCACTTTTGCTGGTGCGATTTCGGCAGCGTTGTATCAGCGCGAACGTTCGGGTCTTGGACAAATGGTTTCGTCATCACTGTTGCGTCAAGGCGTGTACACGATTGGTTTTGATCTCAACATGATGTTGGGTTGGGGTCAACATCCGATGATTGGGCAACGCACGCAAATGATGAACCCATCGGTGAATAACTATCAAGCTGGTGACGGCAAGTGGTTCTGGGTGGTTGGTCTTGAGGGTGAACGTCATTGGCCGCCGTTGGCACGCGTGGCCGGACACCCCGAGTGGATTGATGATCCGCGATTTGTAACTCCGTTGCAACGAGCAATCAACCACAAAGAATTGATTGCACTCCTTGATGAAGCGTTCTCAGGTAAATCCCTTGACGAGTGGGCCGATATTTTTGCGACCGAACCCGACATGTTTTGGTCGCCGGTGAATTCGGCCGAAGAAGTTCTGGCTGATCCACAGTTGCAACACGCGGGCGGCCTGATTGAAGTGCCCGATGAATACGGCACGACAACCATGATTGCTTCGCCGGCAGATTTTCACGGGACGCCAGGCGAGCCACGATGGATTGCTCCGAAGTTAGGTGAACATACGGCTGAAGTTCTGCGCGAATTAGGTCGCAGTGATGAGGTCATTGAAACCTTGTTCGCGAATGGCATCGCCGCCCCATTCGTCGAAGAATAACTCGACGAGAAATAATTTATTGGGCGCGAAAACACCCCGTTTTCGGTGGTTTATATGCCCAACCAGATTCTCAGCCCAAGCGGGGCATGACATCATCCATTAATTGGACAACTTCAAAGGCGCATTGGATGAAATCTTCAACTTCGCCGCCGCCTGGATCAACGACTTCTTCCCACGGTTCAAGTTCAATTGCCGCCAAGTTGAGCGCAGTCACGCGTTCAACAAATGGACCATCATGTTCCAGATGACGACTGAGTCGCTTGAGTGTTGATGTGCGATGTGCAACATGGGGAAAGTTGCGACGAATCCATTCAACATGCTCGGGTGCTAAAGCAATGATGAGGTCAGCCGCATCCACATGATGTTGTTCAATTTGTTTACTGCGGTGACCTTGCGCTTGAAGTCCTATTTGTTTGAGTGCTTCGCGGGTTCGAAAACTGATTGGTTGGCCATCGACAGTGAGCGTGCCTGCAGTGACAACATCTAGATCGGGCCGACGATCATTAATGATCGCCCCGGCCATGACCGAGCGCGCGGCGTTGCCGGTGCAGATAACAAGAAGTGAAGTCACAAGTGTCTAGTTGATGTCGGCCATCGTGGTGCGCGGACGGGCGGCGACCAACAATGGACGAATTGCAGCATCGACGTCTTCGGCCTCAGCTGGGGGAGTCGTGAGCGTTGGACCACGCTGCCAGCTTTCGGCTATCGCCAAGAACATGCCATTTGATTCGATGACTTGGCCGGTCACGTCTTTCGACAAAGGCGAGGCCAACCAAGTGACGATGGGGGCCACCCAACGAGGATCAAATTTGGCCAACATTTCATCGGGCAAGTTGAGGTCTTCGGTCAAGCGCGTGAGCGCTCCCGGAGCAATGGCGTTCGCGGTGACTCCGTAGCGACTGAGTTCTTGTGCGGCGATCTGTGTGAATGCTGCAATGCCGGCCTTGGCGGCTCCGTAGTTGGCCTGGCCGGGGTTGGCGTACAAACCAGCAACCGATGATGTGTTGATGATGCGCGCATCATTGGTCTTGCCATCTTTGGAACGGTTGCGCCAATACTCGGCGGCAAATCGGCTCGTGCCGAACGTTCCCTTGAGGTGAACCTTGATAACCGAATCCCATTCTTCTTCGGCCATCGAGAACAACATGCGGTCACGCAGAATTCCGGCATTGTTGACGACGACGTCAAGACCACCGAAAGTGTCAATTGCTTGATCAACGATGCTCTTCGCTCCGGCATACGAACTGATGTCGTCGGTGTTGGCGACGGCTTGTCCGCCAGCGGCCTTGATTTCGTTCGCTACGTCTTGGGCGGGACCAGAGTCGCCACCACTTCCGTCACGCGATGCACCGAGGTCGTTAACCACGACGAGGCCGCCGTGTGCACCCAGCATGAGGGCGTATTCGCGACCAATTCCACGTCCGGCACCAGTGACAATGCAGACCCGACCTTCAACCATGTTGTGTTTTCCTGGATTGTGATTCGACATGTCTTGACTTTAGGCGTTGAAGCGTGTGTTGAACGCAGTCGAATCAGCGAGAAGTCAGCCCCGTAAAGCAGACAATTGCGATGGGTCGATGTATTCGTCGAGTTGAGTGATGAGACCCTCATCGTTCAACGTGACGATCATGACCGAATGAGCACAAATTTCTCCGGCAGGAGCGGTACCGCGAATTGCGGCCTGCCACATCCAGCCAGTGCTGGTGGCTGCTACTGCTCGAGTCTCCCAACGAAGGTTCGGGATGATTGCGTGCATCCGCGTCAAGGTTTTGCCGGTGCTTGCGTACGGCACGCTCTTGTCGTCGAAGTTATGCCACACCAGCGCGCCGTCAACGCACATCGACATGGTGATGTCAGGTTGCCCTGCATTTGTTGCAGCCGCAAATTTGCTGTGGTGTTCGAGCTTTTGTTCATTTGTTAAAGCCATTGTGGTGTCCTTTCAAGAACGGATGTTGAGATCAGGTTGGAACGCCGCCGTCAACAGTGAAAACCGCTCCGGTGGTGTAGGTGCTCGCATCGCTAGCCAAGAATAAGGCAGCGCCAACAATTTCGTGGGGTTCGCCGACGCGTTTGAGCGCAACGCGCTTCATCATTTGGTCAACCATGTCCCAGTTCCAGGCCTTGCTGATATCGGTGCGAAATGAACCTGGCATGATGCAATTGACGCGAACATGAGGTCCGAAGGTTTGCGCAAAGCCGATCGTCATTGCGTTCAGTCCAGCCTTGGCGGCTGTGTAGGGAATCACATCTGGGGTCGGGTGAATGGCGGCGATACTTGAAATGTTGATGATTGAACCAGCGCGGCCAGTTTCTTTGGCGCGCTCACTCATCCGCGAGCCAAGTAAAGCCGACAGTCGAAATGGTCCCTTGAGATTCAAGCCAATGACTGAGTCCCACATCTGCTCGTTGACGTTGGTGATGTTGTCGTACAACGGCGACTTGCCGGCATTGTTGACCAAGATGTCAATACCACCGAACTCACTCCAAGCCGTCTCGGCGAGACCTTCGAGTTCGTCCCAACGTCCGATGTGACACGCATAAGGCACGCAGTTGCGTCCGGTCTCGCGTCGAACTTCAGCGGCAGTTTCTTCGCAAGACTCAATGGATCGACTCGCGATCATGATGTCGGCACCTTGATGAGCGAATGCCAAAGCCATTTCTCTGCCTAAGCCTCGGCTTCCACCAGTAATGAGGGCCGTGCGACCTGTGAGATCAAATAACTGTGCTGGGTTTACTGGGGGCTGGGGAGGAGTGACCATAAAAAGACCTTAGGTCGGGGGCGCCGATTACGCCGAGAGGTGCGAATCGGGCGAAACTATATGAATGGATTTTTCTGAGTCAGCTCAAGCCGCGACTTTTCGCCATGAAGTTCGTGCGTGGCTAAATGAGCAGTTGGTTGGCGACTACCGCAAACTTGGTACTTCAGCAGAAATGGGTGCTCACGACTGGCATGTGCGCGTGTCTTGGGAGCAGGAACTCGGTCGCGCCGGCTGGCTTGGACTCACGTGGCCTCAAGCTTTTGGTGGTCGCGAAGTATCAGTCTCAGAAGAATTGGTTTTCGCTCAGGAATACACCTTGGCAAATGGTCCCCAACGCGCCGGTTTCTTCGGCGAAGGTTTGCTTGGACCAACGCTGATCACTTTTGGTTCGCCCGAACAACAGCAACGCTTTTTGCCACCGATCTTGAAGGGTGAAGAGTATTGGTGTCAGGGATTCAGTGAACCAGGCGCAGGCTCAGATCTTGCTGGTGTGCGCACCACCGCAGTACTTGATGGTGATACTTGGCGAATCGATGGTCAAAAAGTTTGGACGAGTCAAGCTCAATTCGCGCAATGGATTTTTGTGTTGTGTCGCACCGAACTTGAAGAAAAAGCGCATAAGGCTTTGTCGTATTTGCTGGTACCCATTGATCAACCAGGCGTTGAAGTGCGTCCCCTCAAAGACCTTTCAGGGAATGATCACTTTTGTGAAGTGTTCTTTGATGGCGCTCTAACTTCTGCCGACATGGTGGTTGGCGGACGCGGCAACGGTTGGAAGACTGCCATGGGAACTTTGGGCTTTGAACGTGGCACGGCGTTCATGGCTCAGCAGTTGCGGTTCGCCAAAGAGTTCGCCAATGTGAAGGCACTTGCTCAGCAAAAAGGAGTCGCGGACGATCTGGAAATTCGGCAACGCTTGGCGCGTGCGTACGGCGAATTAGAAATCATGCGCTGGTCGGGTTTGCGTAATGTCACCCGATTCATCAAGGGTGGTCAGCCTGGTCCTGAAGGATCAATTGGCAAGTTGTTCTGGTCAAAGTGGCATCAACGCCTCGGCGAACTTGAAGCCGATTTGCTGGGAGCCGACGCGTTGATCATGCACGACGAAGGCTCACTTGAGCACGACTTTCAACACACGTTCTTATTTAGTCGCGCCCACACCATTTACGCCGGCTCAACTGAAATTCAGCGCAACATTGTTGGAGAACGAGTTCTTGGGTTGCCGCGAGAGTAACTCGCGGCAACCACAATCACATACGTTCGATAATGGTTGCGGTACCCATACCGCCACCGGTGCACATTGTGATGAGTGCCGTCTGCTTGTCTTGACGCTCGAGTTCGTCGAGTGCGGTCTGCATAAGCATCGGTCCGCTACCGCCAATGGGGTGACCAAGGGCGATTGCTCCACCGTTGACGTTGACATTCTCGTTGGTGATTCCGAGTTCGCGCATTGCACGTAACGGA
>JBIKYT010000129.1:0-2890 GCA_044355095.1 Ilumatobacteraceae bacterium | reverse complement strand
ACCTTGCCATCAATGTCTGTGACCGCTGCCGCCTGCGAAGCAAGCACTGGATCTCCGAAAGTACGAATTTGGTACGACATACCTGACAGGCTACCTATGACATGTCTGTACCTGATGCTCCTTCGAATCTTCCGCCCGCCCATTATTTCAATGAGGACCCCGAGGTTCCCTCAGCGCGCAAGCGCATTGATGTCTCGCTGCCCGACGGAAGTTTCAGTATTGAAACCGACACTGGCGTGTTTTCGCACGGGCGAGTTGATTCGGGAACCAAAGTCTTATTGATGGAGGCTCCCGCACTCCCCGCCTCGGGCAATGTGCTCGATCTCGGATGTGGAGCTGGTCCGATTGCGATGACGATGGCTCGTCGTTCACCAGGAAGTGCTGTATGGGCCGTCGACGTTAATGAACGCGCCCGACAACTCACACGCGACAACGCCTCGGCATTAGGTCTCACCAACGTCACGGTTGCAACACCTGATGAAGTTCCAAACGATGTGGTCTTTGATGTCATCTGGAGTAATCCACCCATCAAAGTTGGCAAACAAGAATTGCATGATCTGTTGAATCGTTGGCTGGCACGACTGTCGCCAGATGGTTACGCAGTGCTCGTAGTAAACAAAAACCTCGGAAGCGACTCACTTGCAAAGTGGCTCACCGAACTTGGTTGGACCGTCAAGAGAATTTCATCTCGCCAAGGTTTCCGCGTCCTCACCGTCAAACGTTAGAAAGACTTCGCTAGATACGGGGCGGATCAACCTCAATACGTATTTTTGAATGAGCCGGTCTCGCTGTCGATGCGCACGCTTGAGTCAAGAGTTCGTGACTGGCTGCTCGCACCATCCACTTATCGCGATGGGCAGCAGTACTCACACCAGCAGACTTAGCAAGTTCACGCACAAACTCATCGGCCCCGTCCCCTTCGATAATGGCGATCGCCGAAGCCGGCGGGAGTCCGAGCATCTGCCGGCGCGCCATTTCTGCTGTGCTCACGATAGATGGATCACCGGCAACTGCAGCACGAACCACTTCGTGATCGGCCATTGATGTTTGCAGAATGATTCGTCCACCACGATCGCGAGTGCCAACCAATCGAGCAGCGCGAGCAACTAACGAAAAGGCCTGTTCGCTGGCGCGATAGCGCGGGGCAAGAAGTTCGCTATCAAAATCCAAAAATGCGACAACATCGATTCTTCGCACGCGATGCAGTACTGCTTCGGTACCAATGAAGACATCGGCTTGAGTGTCATCAAGTGAATCTTCTTTTTCTTTGCCGGCAACCACTGCCAAAACATCACGTTGCGCTGCAGCTTCAATTTCGTCGCGCAAACGCGCGACCCCTGGACGAATACGCGACAACACTGACGATCCACATGATCCACAGATGCGTGGGCGTGTGGCTCCGCACGCCCCGCAGTCGAGGCGTCCTGGTACTTCTTCGATCATCGCGCCTTGGCAAACCTCACATCGCGTCAGAGCATTACACGTACGACAGGCCAAGAGTCGGGCCTGCCCTTTGGTGTTCAGTACACAAGCGACTCTGATATCAGCGTGACGCAAGTATCCAATGAGTTCAGACGACAACATTGAACGTTTCCACGGCTCAAGATCGCTTTGGTCAACAACTTCAACGACCGGCCAGGCTGCCTTTTCGCGTTCGGGCGATGGCGCTACCAATTTGCGTCCCGACATTCCCACCACGCTTGGACATGGCGAGACCAATAACAACGGAGCATCGGCACGACGACAACGTTCGGCAAGTACGTCGCGGGCATGCCAGGTTGGAGCGCGTTCTTCTTGAAGCGACTCCTCATGTTCGTCTAGCACGACGGCAACTTTGAGTCCTGGACATGGAGCGAACGCTGCTGCCCGCGCTCCGATAACAATGTCAACGCCACCTCGCGCCAAGGCCCACTCTTCTGGCATCAAAGCCACCGAGATACCTGCTCGACGCAAGCGGTGGGCTAAAACATTTGCTGAGTCAACCGAAGCACACACAACAAGTGCCGGACCAACGCGTGCTGCCGCCAAAAGCGTTGGCATCTGATCTGCACTAGGTGGCAACTGCAATACTCCACCACCCTCAGCTAAAAGTTTCGTAGCCGCCGGCGACACGGGCTCAGCCAAAACCTTGGTACGACGCAGTGGCGCGGGACGCGTCACTACCGTATGCGGTGATGCGGTAACCAAGAATGGACGCAGACGCGATGCGCACCATCGAACCGATGCCCAACGACAAAGATCAAGCATTTCTGCATCGGGACCAATTCCGCTTGACTTATCAATCGATTTCAGTTTGTCAGCAGAAACACCTGGCGATGGTAAACCAAGTGAAATAACCCAGCCACCAACACGGCGACCATTCAACGAAACGCGAACTTTAGAACCAATCTCAATCATTGAGACAAGATCAACTGGGACGAGATAATCAAAGACACGATCGAGGCCGGTGAGGTCAGGAACTATTCCAGCAACGACTGGTTCGTGATCGACCGAAGCGGTCGTCATGTCACGCGCAATCGGCAGGTATCGACTTGCTCAGCGGCCAAGCGCAGCAGAGAACTCGGACAAGCGTGACAACTTCTCCCATTCAAAATCTGCCAACTCGCGACCGAAGTGGCCGTACGCAGCAGTCTGCTGATAGATCGGACGCTTCAATTGCAGGTCGCGAACGATGGCAGCGGGTCGAAGGTCGAACGTTGCACGAACGGCAGCTTCAATCTTCTCAACGGCAACTTTTTCGGTTCCGAAGGTCTCGACCAAAATGCTCACGGGATGAGCCATACCAATTGCGTAGGCAACTTGCACTTCGCAACGATCGGCTGCACCAGAAGCAACAACATGCTTGGCGACCCAACGTGATGCGTACGCAGCTGAACGGTCAACCTTGCTC
>JBIKYT010000128.1:0-2893 GCA_044355095.1 Ilumatobacteraceae bacterium | reverse complement strand
CCTTCGCGAGGCGCTCGCCTAACTACGAGGTTGAGACTTGTTGTGATTGATCAATTCAGGATTCCATTGACGAAGCCTGATACACAATGTGCCTAGCTCCCCACCAGCCAGGCGTGTTCGGGTGTTCAAAATCTAAGTCAACCCGACGAGACATTTTGATTCGTTGCATCACTGCTTCACTTTTGGTGTTTGTTTCAGTAGTAAACGAGAACACCTCTTGCAGACCAAAGTTCTTGAAGGCCGTATTGAGCACGCGCCTTGCTGCCTCTGTCGCGTAACCGTTGCCCCATGACCACTTCGCTAAACGCCAACCAATCTCGACGTGAGGTCCCATCGGAGTTGTGAACGAAGTTCTATTGAGTCCGGTGAAGCCAGCAAATCGACCGTCGACCTCCACCGCCCACAAGCCAAAACGGTTCGTTACAAAACCATGTTCAATGCGGTCAACGAGAGCGTCCGATTCAACCTTCGTCAAAGTGTTGGGGAAATAGCGCATCACTTCTGGATCCGCATTTAATTCAGCAAACGGCTCACGGTCATCATCGGTCCATCGGCGAAGTATCAGTCGCTCAGTTGTCAATCTGTCCGTCATTTGTACCTACCCTATGCCGGAATCACACCGCCAGAATTATCGATCTGGTCTGGTTAAGTTGCAGATTTCCTCAACAATTCCCGACCAGATCGCAAAGAGATTCAGAAGCGGTTGGGTCGCATGACTTGGGTTGGCGTGATCCAAGCGACGGTTGCGTAGGTTTCAAAATACTTCTCGGCAAGAACCGACATAATCGCATCGGCAACTTTGTCGGTGACAACAGTTTCGAGTCTCATACT
Source organism: Ilumatobacteraceae bacterium (assembly GCA_044355095.1). GTDB lineage: Bacteria > Actinomycetota > Acidimicrobiia > Acidimicrobiales > Ilumatobacteraceae > Casp-actino8. Next base: position 2,062 of record JBIKYT010000128.1, on the reverse strand, counting down.
TGGACCATTCAGATCAAGCGGGGGAGCGCTCGCCGATCTGAAACGCAGCTGACCTTGACTGAACTACACGGAGGTCAGTTTGGCAAGAGCGAAAGCTCGACTGATGCAGACAACTGGTCGCGTGTGATCGTGACCGTCGGAACCCCAGGGCTTGAGTAGAAGTCAAGAGCAAGGCGCACCGAGTTTGGACTTGCTTCTTGTATACAGACGACTTGCCACTCTGAAACAGGACTATTTCGAAACCACCACCGCTCGGCGAGGCTTGCCAGCCCCAATGAAAGTACGTGGTCAGTGGCTTGAGCCTCATCGGGGTACGTGGCAAGAAGCCCCCCAAAGACTGCTAACGAGCGCCAGAGACCGTTGATTTCGTCAACGTACCCACACAACTCACCGTCTGATGGTCGCCGAACCTCGAACATCCAACCATTATCGCAGGAACTCAGGGCGGAAATGAACGGGTTTGCAAAACCAAAGGTGGTGTGCCTCCCTTTGGTCACAGCACACAGTTGCGTGTGTTTGTAGATCCGGATTTGTTGCAGTACGACGAGGTGTGGGCAGCTGCAGGAACATGGAACGACAACTTCGGCGCTGCGCCGGCAGACATTGTGCGTGTTGCAGGTGGTGTGGTCACCGACCTCAAGCGCGCCTAATCAGGTTCGATCTGGTCGCGGAGTACCTGGTAACAAACGACGAGGGCCCGAGCCTTCAATAGACATTGCATCATCGGGATTCACCAATTGACATCGCTGGAATGAAAGACATCCACACCCGATGCAAGTAAATAAATCATCACGAACACGTTCCATGTAATCGATCTGAGCTGAGAGAATTTTGTGCCACTGTTTGCCCACCTTTCCCCAGTCTGCTTCTTTGGGTGTCCGCTTCAGTGATTGCAAACACGGGAGATGGAATATTGGAGATTGAACAGTTCAGATCGATTCGGCGATGCAGCGTCGCCTTCTGACCCGCTGATCAGCCAGCGAGGGCGCCGGCAAACACTTGCCAGGCCAACAGCGACTTAGCGACAAAACTCAAGATGATGTAGGTACGTTCGCCGTGCAAGTAATTCGCCCACTTGCCGCGAGCCTTGTATTGCTTCCACTGCACGATGGCAAAGCAGTTAAACAAAATGAAGATTGAGAAAATGATTCCGTATACGAAGCCAGGCGTCGTTGACTCAGCAGGGCCCTTAGGTGTCCACACGTTGATTGCCGTGGCGATCCAGGGAATGATGCCGGCGAAGCAACCGAACCAGAATGGCAGCATGTCGCCATCACCCGGAGTTGTGTAACGCTCTTGCAGCCAGCCGAACAAAATCATGCAGATGTTGACGGCAAAAATTGACAGTAGAGCAATGTAATCGGCGGTGCCGTTGAGCTGCATAATCACGATCAGCATGATGGACGACGACAACGAATACTCGATCCAACGGTATTTGTTGATGTGTACCTTCAGCCCATCGGCATATTGCTGAAACACTCGCGGAGATGCAACAAAGAAATGGAAGAAGGCCGACAGCGCCATGAAGGCCGCAACCATGTAGCCAGTGTTGATGTTGAACAAATTGATTGATTCGGAGAACTTGCCGAGACCAGGTGCATCGGTCAGGTAAGTCGCCTGTACCGGTAGCGAGAAGTTATTTGATAGCAACAAAATCGCGATGAACGACACGGTGTGCAAAATGCCGGCACCGATGTTGAGGCGACGAAGACGAGAAATTTCTTGTTCCATGTCGATCAGACTAGTGCCAGCGATCTGGTCTGTGTGGTTAACAGTTTTCCTCAGTTATTTCCGACCAGATCGCCGTAGGTCAGTAGGCGGGGATGCGGATGCTGGAGTTGTTGGCTTCGAGCGACGGGCGAATCTCACGGAACAAGCGGCGATACCTAAAGAAGGGCACCCGCGGGTACATGTGATGAATCAAGTGATGGTCTTGGCCGAGCAACATGATGTGACTGCCAATCCATCCCCGAACACGCGTATTGCGGTAGCGAGTTGTCTCATTGAATGGTGAGTGGGGAAGCCACACAAACCACACTTGCAAAATCAACTGTGCGAACTG
>JBIKYT010000067.1:0-10527 GCA_044355095.1 Ilumatobacteraceae bacterium | reverse complement strand
CGGTGAATCCTCCGACCATGTCGCTGACATCTTTAAAGCCATGTGAACGCAACAAACTTCGCGCGATTGATGAGCGGTATCCGCCCGCACAAAAAACCACAGTGGGCTTCGTCGGATCTAATTCGGGGATACGGTTCAAAAGTGAAGGCAACGAAATAGCCAACGAACCTTTGATTGTTCCGAGAGATACTTCGCCTGGATTGCGAACATCAATTAACACGAGATCTTTGACCGTGCCCGTGCGTGTCATGAGTTCAGCGGCACTCAGTCGCGACGCAGTTTCTACGTGCTTTGGATTTTCAACAAACGCACGGGTCGGGTCATCAAGAACTCCGACAACGTTGTCGAACCCAATGCGCGCAAGACGAATTTTTGCTTCTGATTCATGTCCTGCTGGGACAACAAGAACGATGGGCGTGCCAGCCACCATGACCTCGCCGGCATATTCGGCGAAACGTCCGCCTAAGCCGATGTTGACCGATCGTGCGAGATGACCTTGAGCAAATTCGGTATCAGTGCGGGCATCAATCACAACTGCGCCAGAAGACTGGTGGGCAAGCGCCTCGCTCATTGTCAGTTTTGTGACGTGGGTGTCCTCATTGAGTAGCTCGCGCGACTTTTGATTCATTGTCGCTGCGTATAAGAAGTAGAGCGGAGCAACCGACTGACCTTCGGTCACAGTTTCAACGAATTCGTTTTCACTCATGGGGGCAAGTGCGTAATTAGAAACTCGTTGTTCACCGATAGTGGAAGAAGTTTCGGTACTGAGGTTTTTCCCACAGGCCGAACCAGCTCCGTGTGCAGGAAAGACTTTGGTGGTGTCGGGAAGCGTCAGCAGTTTGTCGCGGAGTGAGTGGTACAGCTGACGAGCAAGTTCATCGGCGGTGACACCGATTGAAGCCAAGAGGTCGGGTCGACCGACATCTCCGATGAAAAGGGTGTCACCAGTAAGTACTCCGTATGGTGAACTATCGATTCCATTTGGACGTACGACGATGCTGATTGATTCAGGAGTGTGGCCCGGAGTTTCAAGGATCTCAAGAACTACTTCTCCGAGTTGGATGGTGTCACCTTGGGCGTATGTCGTGATGGGAAACTCAGGACGCCCTTCGGCGGCGCGACCGTAACCGATAGTTGCGCCAGTTGCTGCGGCGAGTTCGAGGTGGCCAGACAAGAAGTCAGCGTGGAAATGGGTCTCGAGAACATGACCGATTGTGAGTCCGTGGGCTTCGGCCTCGGCGAGGTATTCAGAAATATCGCGTTGTGGATCAACAACGACTGCTTTGCCAGTCGACGTATCTCCAATGAGGTAACTGGCATGCGAGAGACATTCCAAATAGAACTGTTGGAAGTACAAAGTGGTGGGCGAGAGAACTGGGCTCATGACTGAACTATACCCCCTAGGGTATCTTTCGTCAACCTGTTCATTCCTGGAAAGCCTTTACTTACGAGCATCGAAGTGGGGCCGTGGATATCGGTTCAAACGCGTTCGCTGCCGAACTGAGCCGGTTACGTGTTGGGCGATTTCAGTTACGGGTTGAGGCGAGGCTATTTCTTTTTCTTGGGCGGGGGTTTATCCCAGCCCAAAGCTGCCTGTATTGATTCGCCGGCCTGGCTCAGGTAACCGATACAAGAAAGCATGTCTTGTTTCTGCTGTTCAGTCATGTCATTGACTTCGGCGAAAGTACCCATTGATTGAAAAACTAAAGTCCCCATCAAAATAAGGTTGATCCTGGTCCGGTCGAGGACATTGGGGTTATTTGATTGTGCAAAAACAGATTCAAGAAGCATCTTTTGACTTGGCCGAAATCGTTCTGGGCTGACGCCACAACCCAACAAGTACGCAATCGTTCGCAGTCGTGCCTCGACAAGTTTCATCACATCAGGATCGCCTTCAAGAACCACACTGAGTCGAGTTGAATCCTCGCTTCCGGTACTCAGGAAGACACCAAGAAATGCAGTTTCGATGGCTTGGCACAGCAATTCTTCGCGGGACCCGAAATAGCGAACCACATAACTTGAGTGAACCCCGGCCTTTTCGCAGATTTTCTGAACAGTCACTTCTGCGGGTACATACCGAAGAAGTAGTTCGCTGGCGGCCTTCAACATACGAGTAGAGGCTTCGGCCTGGTGCAGCCGAGTTTTCTTCGCTACAGCCGGAGATGCTTTTTTCTTGGGTGCTGGAGCCATGTGGCAATAGTAACGGTTGGTTGGGGCGATCAACAGAGTCGAATTTCGGGCTAATTTCGAGTTTGCGTCTTCGATGCGCATGATGCCCATCTGATGCGTATATCATGCGCACTATGAGAATTTTAACTAAATCCAATCCTTTAGTACGTCGATCAACTGGAGCGGTTCTTCTTGTTGGTGTCTTAGCTGGTGTCTTAGTTGGTGGTTTGGCGGTGGTGCGGGCTACGTCTGGTTCGTCGTTGGCGAGTTCGTTTGTGCCGATGACGCCGGTGCGGGTGGTTGACACTCGTAGTGATCTTGGTTTGGTCTCGTTGGTAGATGGTGTCGAGCAAAGCGTGACGGTGGTTGGTTCGTTGATTCCGTCGGGTGCGACCGCGGTGTCGCTGACGGTGACTGCGGTTGATGCGAGTGCGGCTGGATTTGTTTCGGTGCGACCTGGTGATGCAACCGGTGTTCCGTCGACATCGAATCTGAACGTGGAGCGCGGTGGCACGATCGCTAACTCGGTGGTTGTCAAGTTGCCGACCGTTGGTGACCACACCGGCACAATCAAAGTTTTGTTCGATGCGATGGGAACGACGACTGCGTCAACGGACGTGTTGATCGACGTGTTTGGATATTACGAACTAGCCAGTACGGGTCCTGCTGGTGCCACTGGTTCTGCTGGCGCAAAGGGTGACACGGGTGCTCCTGGAACGAACGGAACCAATGGTACGAACGGAACCAATGGTACGAACGGAACCAATGGTGTGGATGCGACAGTGGCAATCACGCAGCAATCCGTGTGTGATGGTAGTGATGCCGACTCCATTGCTAATGAGATATGCAAGGTGGGAATGACTGGGCCTGGAGGCGGAATCATTTTCTTTGTTGATTACTACGATCAGTACACAAGTCTGGATTATTTGGAAGCCGCCCCGATGGGTTGGGGTAATGGAATAAACGTCAATGTGGGCGGAGTGACTGGTGAAACTACAGGCAGTGCAACTGTGGACCCAAGAATGAAGTGGTGTTCTGAAAACACTTATCTGGGTCTTGGTGAATGGGCTAATTCAGCGGTTGGTGCTGGAGGAAGCAATACTTCTACCGCTGACACAACGTGTACCGGTGGTGCTATTCAGGCTGCGTCTGACTATGCGGGTGGAGGCAAAACAGATTGGTTTTTGCCTTCTCTTGGAGAAGCAATGTTGATGTACACCAATTTGCGGCAGTTGGGTGTTGGCGTTGTTTTTAACAGTTCTGGCTCCGGCTCTTCCCAATATTTCACTTCCACTGAGTTCGGCGTTGATTCTGGCGAAAGCGCGGCTATGCAGGACTTCAGAGAAGGGGAACAGGAACGCTTCAATAAGACAAGCCAGACGCATAACGTGCGTCCAGTGCGGGCCTTCTAATCACAAACTTTGAAACCGCGGGTTCGCACTTCTCGTAAACCCCTCCGAAGTGGTCAAAGACCCTGCGACCTTGCTATCGGAATGAATATTTCCGGTTTGGGCGAACTATCATGGAAGTCGGATGTATTCGGCGTTCTGGGCGAGTTTCGCTCCGAATTCCGTTCCTTCTCCGCGCCTTTAGCTCAGTCGGTAGAGCATCGGACTTTTAATCCGTTGGTCGAGGGTTCGAGCCCCTCAGGGCGCACATTTATGTATGAGTTGAAAACGTCGCACCCGAAACACCTTCGGGTTGTGGTGGGCCTTATTGTTTTCCAGGCCATCGTGAGTATTGTCGCCGGTCTGTGGAAAGCCCTTTTCATGCGAGACGACTTTACGCTTGCCCTCTCGCTGATCAGCGTCGTCCTTGGGGTGGTGCATCTGTCGAACGCGAAAGCCCTCAATGTCGGCAATCACCGCGCCCACCTGGTCATGATGATTGCGGTCGCTCTTCATGCCGTTTCGGCTGCCGCTGGCCTAGCCGAGGGTGATTGGATCGGAATCCCGCAGATTGCTGTTTCGGCGTACATAGTGGCGGTCCTCCTTGCCCCTGAAACACGCAAGTTCTGCGCCAAGAAAGTCGTCGCTCAACTACAGCTCTAGGTCAGATCGGTATAGGGGTTGTACGCAACCTCCCACAGGTGGCCATCGGGGTCGGCGAAGTATCCGGAGTAACCACCCCAAAACACGTCCTCTGGCTGTTTGATGAGTTTGGCCCCAGCAGCAAGCGCCTCCGTCATCACGCGATCGACACCTTCTTTGGTGGGTTCGTTGTGGGCCAAAGTGACCCCGCGAAAGCCTGAGGTCGGGTCGCCATTGTCAATGACGCCTGCATCTTTGGCCAATTCGGACCTCGGGAAGAGTTCAAGCCAAGTACCTTCCATCTCAAAGAAGACCACGCTCTGAGCGGAGTCAAAATCATGAGTCTTGAGTCCGAGTGCTTCATAGAAAAGCCGTGACCTTTCGAGGTCACTGACTCCAAGACAGATAATGCTGATTTTGGGCTTCATTGAAGTCACGGTAGTCAAGGTGGTGGAGCAATGTTGGGAGTGCGAGACTAGGAATATGAGCGAGTTTCAAAACATCGTTGTCACACGTGATGGTGCGATCGCCACTCTCACGCTGAATCGTCCCGACAAGCGCAATTCGCTATCGCTGGAAACGATGATTGAGATCACTCGTGCGTTACAAGACATCGGAATCAGCGATGCCGACGGAGTGATCATCGCTGCCAATGGTCCAGTCTTTTCTGCTGGCCACAACTTTGCTGATATGGCTGGGGCCGATAGCGATGAGACCCGGCACATTTTTGAAATCTGCACCGACATGATGGATACGTTGCAAGCGATCCCACAGCCAGTCATTGCCAAAGTGCACGCTCTTGCAACCGCTGCTGGTTGCCAATTGGTTGCAACTTGCGATTTAGCGATTGCTGCAGAGTCAGCATCGTTTGCAATACCTGGTGGCAAGGGTGGTTTGTTCTGTCACACGCCGTTAGTGGCAGTGGCCCGCAATCTAAGTCGTAAGCGGGCCTTAGAAATGGCAATGACTGGAGATGCCATTGATGCAAAGACTGCTGCTGAATGGGGTCTGATCAATCGCGCTGTGCCAGATGATCAACTTGATGCTGCGGTTCTTGACTTAATCACTCGCGCGACACGAGGCTCAATCTTGTCAAAGGCGATTGGCAAGCAAACTTTCTACGACCAAATCAATATGGCCCAAGATCAGGCGTACGACTTTGCAATTGATGTGATGGCTGACGCGGCAGCTGCTCCTGATGCTCAAGAGGGAATTGATGCCTTTTTGAATAAGCGTTCTGCGGTATTTACACAACGACCGAAGCGAGACTGATATGAAAACGACGAACTTCCTAGTACCGGGCATGACGTGTGGGCACTGTAAAGGTGCAATCACTGATGAACTAAGCAAGATCAACGGAGTAACAAGTGTTGACGTCGATCTTGATTCCAAAAAAGTGACAATCGAATCTGAAGCCGATGTTGAGTGGGGGGTCATTGTGGACGCCGTTGACGAAGCAGGATTTGAAGCAGTTGCCAGTTAACGATCCTGTCGTCCTCGCGGTTACTGGCATGACGTGTGCTGCCTGTGCGGCGCGCATTGAAAAGAAACTCAACAAGATTGATGGTGTGAGTGCAACTGTCAATTACGCCACTTCTAAGGCAACCGTTTCCGTCGAAGGTACTGCGACAGCCGTTGGTACTTTCATCAAAACGATTGAAGACCTCGGTTACGGTGCGGTCGCTCCGAAAATCGAAGACGGCGAATCAACAACAGAGATTGCAACTGAAGTTCATCTCATTGATATCCGAAGGCGCTTAGTAGTAAGCGCAGTATGTGCTCTCCCCGTGATGTTGATGTCAATGATTCGTCCATTGCAATTTGATGGTTGGCAGTGGTTTTCACTCGCCCTCGCGTTGCCAGTGGCGATATGGGGCGCCGCACCATTTCATCGTTCGGCGTGGCGCAATGCTCGACACCGAGCAACGACTATGGACACTTTGGTTTCGCTTGGTGTGATCGCGGCAATGTCCTGGAGTTTGTGGGCGCTGATTTTCGGCAACACTGGCGAAATCGGCATGAAGATGGATATGAGTTTGTTCCCTCGTTCAGCAGCGAGCGAGATGACCGACCATTCAACAATGGGATCTGAGTCGCACGATGAGATTTATCTTGAGGTTGCGACAACTCTTGTGACCTTTTTGTTAGCGGGTCGATATTTTGAAGTTCGATCGCGTCGTCGAGCTGGCGCAGCTTTGCGGTCGCTATTAAATATTGGTTCTCAAGAAGCAACTCTTTGGCGTGATGGTGTCGAAGCGCTTATTCCGATTGGTGCACTTGGAGTGGGCGAAATCTTTATGGTGCGACCTGGCGAAACTATTGCAACTGACGGTGTGGTGGTTGAAGGTCAGAGTGCAGTTGATCGCAGCATGGTGACAGGCGAGAGTATCCCCATTGAAATCTCAGTAGGTGACACGGTCACTGGTGGAACTCTCAATTCCAATGGTCGTCTACTAGTTCGTGCCACTCGCATCGGTCGAGACACGGTTCTGTCGCAGATGGCACGACTTGTTGAAAAAGCCCAAGATGGAAAGGCGCCGATTCAACGACTTGCCGATCGAGTGAGTTCGGTATTTGTTCCGATCGTTATGAGCCTGTCGCTGGCGACACTGGTTGGTTGGTTAGTGATATCTGGTGATGCACAAAGATCATTTCAGGCTGCTGTTTCAGTGCTCGTGATTGCGTGTCCATGTGCATTGGGACTAGCAACACCGGTTGCACTTTTGGTCGGAACCAGTCGTGCAGCACGTGAAGGCATAATCATTAAGGGTGCACATGTTCTTGAAGCGACACGCGGAATTGACACGATTGTGTTTGATAAGACAGGAACCCTGACGACCGGAATCATGACCCTGCAAGGTGTCGACGAAATTGAGCCCGAGTTTTTATCGGCGGTGATGGCAGTTGAAATGCAAAGTGAACACCCCATCGCTCGGGCAGTGGTGAATGGTTTGCGTGATCGTGGTGTTGTGGCCACTTCAAGGGTTGATGAGTTTGTCAATATTCCTGGTGTTGGTGTGTCTGCATTGGTGAACGGTCGGTACATCACGATCGGACGATCAACAAATCAAGGCACTTCAGTTGCGACGATTGTTGAAGCAACCGTTGATGGGGAAGTGGTGGCTCGTTTCGAGGTGAGTGACCAAGTTAAGCCAACAGCTGCTGCGATAGTTGCCGAACTGCGTGCACTTGGTGTGCAGCCCATGATCGTCTCTGGTGACGCTATTGGCCCGGTGGAATTTGTTGCCGAACAAGTCGGTATTGATGTTGGCGAAACGCGAAGCGGCGTATTGCCTGGCGACAAGTTGCGTATAGTCACCGAATTGCAAGCGAGCGGCGCAAGTGTGGCCATGGTTGGTGATGGAGTCAACGATGCAGCAGCCCTAGTCGCGGCTGATCTCGGAATTGCAATGGGAACCGGAACCGATGCGGCGATGGAAGCCGGAGACTTAACGATTGTGAGCGGTGACTTGGCTGTAGTGCCAAAAGCGCTTGCGTTAAGTCGGCGGACTCTCAGAATCATCCAAGCAAATTTGTTTTGGGCTTTCGCTTACAACGTCGCCGCTATACCTCTGGCCGTTGCTGGCCTGATGAACCCAGTCCTAGCCGGATTAGCAATGGCGTTGTCGAGCGTCTTTGTGGTGGCGAACAGTTTGCGACTACGTCGATAGAAGTTGCTTACGCAAGTTTCATAAAGAGTTTTTCAACCTCGTCGAGGTTGAAGCCGTTTGCTGCGGCTTCTTTAGGGTTTGCTAAGCAGTGACTCAGACCAGTCGCTAGCAATTTGAATCCGACTTGATCAAGCGCTTTGCTTGCCGCAGACACTTGGGCTACGACATCGCGACACTCGCGACTCTCGGCAAGCATCTGTTGTATTCCTCGTACTTGGCCTTCAATTCGGCGGAGACGTTTTGTGAGATCGATGGTGACATCTTCGGGAAGTTGCATGACAGTCCTTTCGCTCAAATGACTGTACCCCTAGGGGTATTAAATAGCAACGATTGCTGATTATTTGTCGCGCGGGCGAAGTGAGACTTCTGACTCGCTAAATGTGCGAGCTGAACAATCGGCCATCTGCACGGGCGGAACCGTTTCGGTGACGATCAACGTCGCGATGGCGCGGAAAGCATCGGCTGCTAGTCCGACACCAACGAGTGAAACTGGTTCACCAATATCTCCGCCTTCGGCCACTGAAGATTCGATAGGGACCTGTCCTAAAAGCGGCGCACCAATCTCATCGGCAAGTGCTTGACCGCCACCGGTTCCGAATAATGGATATGAGGTTCCGTGATCGCAAACAAACGCGCTCATGTTCTCGATGACACCGGCGATACGTAGATACGAACGACGCGCCATGTCGGCGGCACGGATGGCAACTTTTTGAGCGCTCACGGCCGGAGTGGTGACAATGATCATGTCGGTGCGGGGCAACATGCGCGACAGACCCATTTGCACGTCACCAGTTCCGGGCGGCATGTCAATGAGCAAGTAGTCAAGTTCGCCCCACGCCACATCGTTGAGGAATTGTTCGACAGCTTTGGTGAGCATGAGCCCACGCCACATCAGCGCAGTACTTTCGTTTTCCACGAGGAAGCCAGTGGAAACCACTTTGAGAAGACCCTTGCCAACGACGCGCTTGTTGGGCTGAATTTTTGGTCGATCTGACACGGGATCATGTTCGGCCTCAAGACGCTGATCAAGCCCGAGCATGCGCGGCACCGAGAAACCCCAAATGTCAGCATCAAGAACACCAACGGTGAAGCCTTTGGCGGCAATGGATGCCGCAAGGTTGACGGTGACTGAGCTTTTGCCGACGCCACCTTTTCCTGAGGCAATAGCCAAGATTCGTGTTGTGGCGGGAATGGCAGTTTCCTTGGCATTTTCTTTGGCGTTCCAGCGAGCCTTGGCCATGGTGGCCGAGCGCTCTTCGGCGTTCATCTCGCCCCACTCAATCTTGACGTGCGAGACACCGGGGTGAGTTGCGACTCGAGACTCGATGTCTTTCTTGATTTGGCCCCGTAGAGGACATCCGCCGATCGTGAGCTTGACGGCAACGATGACCTCGCCTCGATCGGAGACCTCGGCACAGTAGGCCATGCCCAGTTCAACAATGTCGCTGCCGAGTTCGGGGTCGATGACCGCTCGGAGCAGATTCGTGACCTCTTCAATGGAGGGAGGGACCCGCATGGTCGACATGTGGTCATGGTATCGGTCATGCACGGTATGACAAGTCCTAAGAACGCAGGTATTGTGTGACTACCGATGAGTGACCATCGGCCGGGAAGTCCCGCAGTACCCATCCTCGTCAACATTTCAGGAGAACCATCGTGATTACTCTCACCGACACCGCAGCAGTCAAGGTTAAGGAACTTCTTCAGGCCGAAGGCGCTGACGATATGGCATTGCGCGTTGCCGTTCGCCCCGGTGGATGCAGCGGCTTTTCATACGAAATGTTTTTCGACAGCGACATTGCCGAAGATGATGAGCAGGCCACCTATGGCGAATCAGTCAAGGTAGTTGTTGACCAGGCTTCAGCCCAGTTGTTGCTCGGCGCGACTCTTGATTACAAAGATGGTTTGAACCAAGCCGGTTTCAACATCATCAACCCCAACGCAACTCGCTCATGCGGTTGCGGTCAGTCATTTAGCTGATCAACTCGTTCGTTACGCAAGCACTTCGCGAACTTCGTCGGGGTGCCACACACCTTCGAATCGATGAGTAATCACGCCCGAAGTGTCGGTCACCCAAAGTACGGGCTCAAAGGTTAAGTTCAACGCGTCAACCACGGGCGCAGTCGTTGTTGCAGTTTCGTCGGCATAGACATCGGCGTGAATAAAGATGACATCGCTGAAATCATTCGCGACTTCAATGAGGCCGTCGAGAACTGGCGCACAAACTCCAGTCTGACAATGAGCTGGTGTACCCACCATAAAGACAATTCTTTTGCCCGTTGCTAATGCATCGGCGAGTGTCATCTCATGGAATGGGCAGGGGACCGGGAGACGCGTGCAGTAGGGCTCAACGCCGCGATGGTCACTCACAGTTGGAGTATCAAATGCTGGCAATGACTCATCAACATTGACAACGACGAGATTTTGAGGATCACGAATTTGGAACGCCGCACCGTCTGCTGGTCCACCCTCGACGATGATCGAATACATGGCAACGTCATTTGCCTCGGCTTCAAAAACCCAAAACGGTGCAGTACCCTCGCCAAGCCATCGGCGCTGAGCAACGAGTCCATCAACGACGAGTGAGTTATCGAGGTAGTTCAAAACTTTGCCGTTGAGAGTTTCTGGGCCCTTCATCAGTAACCCGTCATTGTCGG
>JBIKYT010000066.1:0-10563 GCA_044355095.1 Ilumatobacteraceae bacterium | reverse complement strand
AGGTAACTGGGCAAATTCAATGATCTGATGGCTCACAGAACAACCTTATGGCACCTTTTCATGTGCAAACATGAAATGTGCTGAAAAGAAGTGTTCTGAGTTTTTGGAGTTGGTTCGCCCTCGGTGTCATCGTCATCGTCTGGACACCCTTGGTCTTTATCGTCTGGGTCGCCACAACGCCGTTTGACAAAGGTCGTTACGCAACGGGTTACACCTTTCGTCGACTTTGTGTTTTGCACCAGTGGCTTAACCCACTATGGAAATTTCGTACAAGTGGCGAACTTCCAAAGAACAAACGCAATCCATACGTGATGGTTTCCAATCACGAAAGTTTCGTTGACATGTTGTTGATTAGCCATCTCAAGATTGAAATGAAATGGTTAAGCAAAGAGTCAATCCTCAAGATTCCATTGGTCGGATGGATGATGAAGATGTCGGGAGACATGTCGCTTGTACGCGGCGACCGTTCAAGCGGAGCTGCCGCTCTAAAGGTGTGCGAAACCTGGCTAGATCGCAAAATGTCCGTAATGATTTTCCCCGAAGGTACGCGCAGTCTTGACGGAGAAATTCGGGCGTTCAAAGATGGGGCTTTCCGTTTGGCTATTTCAACGGGTACTCCTATCTTGCCGATGGCCGTTCATGGGACTCGGTCAGCATTGCGCAAACATGACTGGCGTATGGGCGACACCAACGCTGAGGTCCGAGTTCTTGAGCCGATCAGCACCGAAGGTATGACCGAGGACGACATTCCCGTACTTCGTGAGCGCGTCCGGGATCTCATCGTGGCCGAAGTGGCCAAAATGAGCGCAGCCGACTAAATCAACGACCAGCCTGAATTAACGACCAGCCTGAATTAACGACCAGCCTGAATCAACGACCAGAATGTCCAAAGCCGCCACCGCGGTCATTGTCATCAAGTTTGGCTACTTCATTCCACTGCACGTGAGAGACCGGTTGAATCACAAGTTGAGCAATACGGTCGCCGCGACTGATGCGATATGGGTTTCGAGGGTCGGTATTGACCAAAACCACCTTGATTTCGCCTCGATAGGCCGAATCAATCAGTCCAGGGCTATTCAGGACCGTCACCCCGTTCTTGAGGGCAAGTCCGCTTCGAGGCAAGACAAAGCCCGCATATCCCTGAGGAATGGCGATGGAAATACCCGTCGGCATCAAAATTCGGCCACCCGCTGGAGAAATGGCGACTTCCTCGCGGGCCAGCAAATCGAGGCCGGCATCTCCATCATGGGCGTATGTCGGAAGGTCTAGTTGCTTGTCGAGGCGAACAATAGAAATGCTGATTGGCAGATCACTCATGCCACGACGATACGCGCTCGGGCAGCAATTTTAAAAAACGGCCATTTAAACGGCGCATTGATAGATCGCCACAGCCATGGCGTAGCGTCTCGGATGTGCTTGTGTGGATGGATTTAGAAATGACGGGGCTGATCCCCGAAAAAGACGTCATCGTCGAAATTGCAACGATCGTCACCGATGACCAACTCAATGTCATTGCCGAAGGCCCCGATCTAGTCATCCACCAAACTGATGAAGTCTTGGCTGGCATGGACAAATTTGTGGTCGATATGCATACCAAGTCGGGTCTGCTCACCATGATCCGCGAATCCACGATCTCTCTTGAACAAGCCGGTCAGCAAACGCTTGAATTCATTAAGGCTCATGTACCCGAAGCTCGAACCGTTCCCTTGTGTGGCAACTCAATCGGCACCGATCGCCGTTTCTTGGCGCGTTATTTACCCGACATCGAAAACCACTTGCACTATCGCTCGGTTGATGTCAGCACCATCAAAGAACTCGTGAAGCGTTGGTATCCCGGTAGCGACAGCGTGCGGCCCTTCAAAGTAGGTGCGCACCGAGCGCTCGACGATGTTCATGAAAGCATCGCCGAATTACGCTTCTACCGCGAGAAAGTTTTTGTTCAATGACCCAACCTGCCCCCCGAATACCCAAACAAGAGCAATTGCCGGCGAGTGACGACATCCTCGAAATTGCACCAGGTGTTCTGCGGGCTCAGTTGCCGATCTCAATTCCTGGGCTTGGTCACGTCAATATGTATGTGCTTGAAGATGAGCGCGGTGTCACCTTGGTCGACCCTGGTCTCCCCGAAAAGGCCAGTTACACAGTTGTCAAAAAACGACTTGTACAAATGGGCGTTCCCCTCAAGCGAGTCCATTCGGTCATCGTGACTCACAGTCACCCCGATCACTTTGGTGGAGCACATTGGCTACAAAGTGAAACTGGTTGCGACATCATCACGCATGAAAAGTTTCGCGTCTTTTGGGACCCGACCGAACCACCCGATGTTGACATCGACGATCCAGATAACGCGCCGAAGTATCGCATGCCGTGGGAACCACCACCGTGGGGCGGACCCGGAATGGATATTCCTTGGAAGCGTCGCGCGCGTATTGCCGTGAATCGTCGTTTTCCGAAGCTCTTGCGTTTGCCCCGACCAACTATTCGCCTCGCCGATGCTGAACATTTCAGTTTTGCCCGTCGCGAATGGGTTGCTATTCATACTCCCGGACACACCGCCGACCATTTGTGTTTGTTTGATCCCGAACATGGGTTAATGCTTTGTGGCGACCACGTTTTGCCAACCATTACTCCACACATCAGTGGCATGATGCGGGCGAAAGATCCCCTCAATCTGTTTTTTGAATCACTCGACAAAGTTGCCGCTTTTGGCCCACAGGTCAAGATCGCGCTACCTGCCCACGGCGATATCTTCACCGATCTTGCTGGACGCGCCAACGACATCAAAGAACATCACATCGGGCGCCTTCAAAAATTACGCGATGCTTGCCTTGAAGTGAACCGACCGACAACAGTGATGGAAATGTCAACATATCTATTCTCACCTCGATCACAAGGTGGAATGGCCGACAGCGAAACATACGCCCACCTTGAGCATCTTCGCTTAGCCGGCGAAATGGATCGCATTGATATTGATGGGCGTTACCAGTACACACTGAAGGACTAATTAGTGGCAGGCTGTAGCCGTGAGCAGTCGCCCAAACGTTCTCTTCATCACTCTTGATCAATTTCGCGGCGATGCGTTGTCATGCGCCGACCATTTCATTGTCAAAACACCGAACCTTGATGCATTAGCTCAATCAGGAGTACGTTTCTCACGCCACTACACCCAATCAACGCCGTGTGCACCCGGCAGGGCTGGCCTCTACACCGGTATGTATCAAATGAATCACCGGGTGGTGGCTAATGGGACTCCACTTGATAATCGTTTTGACAATGTTGCTCGACTTGCACAACGAAGTGGTTATCAAGGAAAACTCTTTGGCTACACCGATCAATCAATAGATCCACGAATGACCGCCAGTCCCGATGATCCGCGATTGCAGACTTATGAAGAGATCTTGCCCGGCTTTGAATGGGAACTCAATCTCACTGGCCCTCACCAACCATGGATGGATTTCTTAGCAAGTCATGGCTATGACACATCACTCGGTCATATGCACATGTTGGATACCGAGCACGAA
This sequence comes from Ilumatobacteraceae bacterium, assembly GCA_044355095.1. Classification (GTDB taxonomy): domain Bacteria; phylum Actinomycetota; class Acidimicrobiia; order Acidimicrobiales; family Ilumatobacteraceae; genus Casp-actino8. Next base: position 7,042 of record JBIKYT010000066.1, on the reverse strand, counting down.
CGGCCAGTTGAACACAGCGTTTCGAGTTTTACGACAGATCGTCTCATTAAGTTCTTAACAAGTGATGACAGCGCTGAGCCTTGGTTTATTCACGCGAGTTATCTACGTCCGCACCCGCCTTATTCAGCGCCTGGGCACTACGCGCACATGTATAACCCTGCCGATGTTGGTCTTCCTATTGCTCCTGCCGATGATCGTCACGGATTTCATGACCTGTTGTTAAAGATTGAGTCGACGGCGGCACCGGTTAATGAATCAGAGATGCGTCACCTGCGAACGCAATACTTTGGCATGATCTCTGCCGTTGATGAACAAATGGGCCGACTTTGGCGGACCCTTCGTGATCTCAATCAATGGGACAACACCATCATCATCGTGACTGCCGATCATGGCGAACAACTAGGTGATCACGGACTTGTACAAAAGGTGGCATGGTTCGAAGAGAGTCATCACATACCAATGATTATTCGCGACCCATTCCATTCGCATGCCCATGGACAGGTGGTTGAACACTTCACCGAGAGCGTTGATCTACTTCCCACCCTCGCCGAGATGTGGGAGCAATCAATTCCATTGCAATGTGACGGCCACTCACTTAACCCCTTCTTATCTGGCGATGAACCAACAACATGGCGCGAAGGCGCTTCATGGGAATTTGATTGGCGCTACGCACTCATACCGCATGTGCAAAATCAGTGGCCTTGGGATGAGCGGCTGAATGAAAGTCACCTCGCCGTACATCGCACGATTGACACTGCCTACGTACAATTCGGAGACGGTTCGTCGTTGTGTTTTGACATTGCCGCCGATCCAACGTGGCGCACTCAAGTCACCGATCCGCAACGTATTTTGCATATGGCTCAGCGCATGCTGATCTGGCGCAGTCGGCATGCTGATCGCACGCATACTGGACTACTCGTGGAGAATGGTGGAATTGGGCAATGGCCACCAGGCGTTTCGTGGAGACAGTCTGAACAAGGAGCAACACTATGAACCCAGCACAATCTGAACGACATGCACTCTGCAATCTCTTTTTGGAAGTAGGTCCCGATGCACCGACATTGTGTGAAGGTTGGACCACACGAGATCTGGCCGCGCACATCATTGTTCGTGAATCTCGCCCCGATGCCGCTGGCGGAATCCTGATCAAGCCTCTTGCTGCATACGGTGAAAAAGTTCGCAAGGGTGTTGCTCAACGTGACTGGAAGTCATTGGTTGAGGCGATTCGCAATGGACCGCCGCGTATCTCGCCCATGCGACTGGCTTTTCTGGATCGACTCACCAACACAGTCGAATTCTTTGTTCACCTCGAAGATGTGCGTCGCGCCCAACCCAATTGGGCTCCTCGCCCACTGCTCGATGATCTGGAATCACAGTTACGAACCTCCATCACCCAAGGTGGACGACTGTTTGCTCGCAAATCACCGTGTGGTCTCGTCCTACAGATTGCCCACGGCGCATCCATCGTCGCTAAAAAGGGCGAGCCTGCCGTCACCGTGACTGGCGAAGTAGGTGAACTCATCATGTTTGTGTACGGTCGCCAAGATCACGCACGCGTCGAGCTCTCGGGTCCTGATGATCTCGTTCAGGCGGTTCGCTCCACAGCATTCGGTGTCTGAGTCCAAATCAAAGCACTCAAAGGTGACAAACTTAAGAGTGTGACGCGGGACATCGACAAACTTATTGACCAAATGACAATTGAAGAAAAGGCACTTCTCACCACTGGTGCCACCATGTGGTCAACCAATCCAATTGATCGTTTTGATATTCCGGCTGTCACAGTGACTGATGGTCCTGCCGGTGCGCGAGGACCAATTACTCCAGGTATCGGAACTCAAGTTGCGACACTCTGTATTCCTTGTGGATCAGCCCTGGGAGCAACGTTTGATGTTCCGTTGCTAGAAGAACTTGGTGTCGCTCTTGGTCATCAAACTCGTTCAAAAGGCGCCCGAGTGTTGCTTGCCCCAACGGTCAATCTTCATCGCTCACCACTATTCGGACGCGCTTTTGAGTGCTACTCAGAAGATCCGTTGCTTTCGGGCAAGCTTGGCGCGTCATTCATCCGTGGAGTGCAATCACGCGGAGTAGCGACAACGGTCAAGCACTACGTCGGCAATGACGCCGAGTTTGAACGAATGACGATCAACAGTGTGATTGACCAACGCACGTTGCGAGAGGTGTACTTACTTCCCTTTGAAATTGCAGTGCGCGAAGGTGGGACTCTCGGCATCATGACGTCGTACAACCGAATGAACGGTGTGTACTGTGCAGAAAATCGTGAGCTTTTACAAGACATCTTGCGCGATGAGTGGGGCTTTGAAGGTTTTGTTGTGACCGATTGGTTTGCTGGCTTCACCACCGAAGGCGCGGCGCATGCTGGACTAGATCTTGAAATGCCCGCTCCACCACGCGGCTACGGAAAGTTCTTGGCCGAAGCCGTCAAAGAAGGTCGCGTCGATGAAGCCGATCTTGATCGTGCCGTCCGCACTTTGCTCTCAACGTTTGAACGCCTTGGTGCATTAGATGATGAGCCACAAGCACCTATGGCAATTGATCTACCTGAACATCGCCAACTTGCACGACGCGCAGCAGTGAGTTCTATGGTTTTGTTGCGCAACGAAAAGGTCAATGATCAGCCACTGCTTCCACTCAATACCGCTGGTTTGAAGACAGTCGCCGTTATTGGTCCAAACGCTGAACGCACTCGCATCATGGGCGGTGGCTCAGCCGAAGTCATGCCCCATCACCGGACCGCAATCATTGATGTCTTGCGCGAACGGCTCGGCGCAAAAGTGGCAGTTCGCCATGAGGCCGGCGGAAACATCGATAAGACAACGCCCACTATTGATCCGCTCATGGTCAAGCGCCCCGATGGCACTCCCGGCTTTGAAGTTGTCGTCTTTGATGGTGACGCATCAAACAACACCGAACTCACTCGAGTACATCGACCTGATGGTCGCATCATGCTGGTCGCTCGTAATGATGCTGGTGTTCCAACTTCGAGTTACCACTTCAATGCGACAGGAATCATCACGGTTGAAACGTCTGGTCAATATGTCGTCTCTCTTGTTGAAGTTAGTCCTTGTCGACTATTGCTTGACGGTGAATTAGTCGTTGACGGTGCTTCGAGTATTCCACCTCGGGGTCAATCGTTCTTTGGAATGGGCAGCGTTGAACTGACTGCAATCGTTGATCTTGTTGCTGGTCAGCAACATGAGCTTGTTCTTGAATGTGATGCCACAAACAAGCAATGGGCACATGGCGCTCAAGTTGGATTGCAGTTTGTTGAACAAGATGATCCCGTACGTCGTGCAGTTGAACTTGCTGCCGAGTGCGATATCGCACTTATTGTCGTTGGCACTACTGATGATTGGGAAAGCGAAGGTCACGACCGTGACACTCTCGATCTTCCTGGTCGTCAAGTTGAACTCATTCGAGCAGTTGCCGCAGCAAACAAAAAGACCATCGTGCTTGTCAACACTGGCGCACCAGTTGACATGTCGTGGGCTAATGAAGTCCCTTCGGTGATGCAGATCTGGTTTGGTGGACAAGAAATGGGTCATGCTGTTGTGGATGTCCTCCTTGGTGAAGCCGATCCCGGTGGACGACTTCCCACCACAATCCCTGAACGAATTGAACACACTCCGGCTTACGGAAACTTCCCTGGAGAACATGGTCAAGTGCGTTATGGCGAAGGGGTCTTCATTGGCTATCGCTGGTACGAAGCTCGTCACTTACCAGTGCGTTTCCCATTCGGACACGGTTTGTCATACACAACATTTGAAATCGGTCAGCCTGATTGTGAAGACACCGAAATTTCATCGGCTCACAAAGTGACGATTCGAATTCCTGTCACTAACACTGGTACGCGAATTGGCACCGAGGTTGTGCAGGTTTATGTCGCGCCGCGAAATTCATCGGTTCAGCGTCCCAACAAGGAACTAAAGAGTTTTGCCAAGGTGAATTTGAAACCTGGTGAAAGTACGGTCGTGACCATTGAACTATCTCCACGTGACTTTGCATTTTGGAATCCCGGAGATATCTATCGCTCAGTATTGCGTCCGCAAGTCACTGGTGAATCCACCAACATTGCTCTTGATCAAAGAGGCGATTGGCAGATTGACCAAGGACTGTACGACATCCATATCGGAACCTCATCAGTAAATATCGCCCATCAGTTCGTCATCAATATTTCTGACAATAACGAATTAGGTTGATCACGATGATGTTGCTTCGCAGACTTGATGACTACCAGAGTTGGCAAATCTCTTTTGCAGGTACCTCCATCCTCGTTGACCCATGGTTGACCCCTGAGCCAATTCGTGGGGCATTTGATCGTCAACATCCGGCCGGGTTTACGTCGCTGCGTGACTTACAACTCGAGAGTGGATCAATAGGCGCAATTGTTTTGTGCACCTCAGTCAATGATCACTTACGTGCTGAGACCCTCAAATTGATGAGTGATATTCCGGTACACGGCAATCTCAAGGCGGCTAAGGCGGCGCGTGCGGCTGGATGTACCTCAACTCATGCCCATGAAGTTGGCGAATCCTTTGCTGTGGCCTGTATTGAAGGTGGTGAAATACGCGTCACCGTTACTCAGACTGGTCTACCGCTTGGGCTCATCGCCGTCGGCTATCTCTTTGAAGCATTTGACGACGAACAAAACTCAGCGGGACGCGTATGGATTGAGCCCCACCAACCCACGAAAGCAACCGCTGAAACTTTAGGCAAAGTTGATGTCGCAGTGTTGCCAACGCAATCTGTTGTCGCCGTAGTTCTGCCAGTAACCGCCGGACCAAAGAAGTCTGCGCAAGCTGCAAAGCTTGCAAACGCTCGGGCTTTAGTAGCAACGGCAACTCAACCACAGCGTGATATGAAGCTTTGGCAAAAGGCTTTGTATTACGTGAACGGCAGCAACGCGCACGCGCACAATCAACTCGTTGGCACCAACACCCAGTTCATTGAACTACGAACTGGCGACTGGCTCGATGTGAAGTCAGGTCGCTAGTTAATTACTGAATGCGCAACGTGTAAACGGGCGTGTCATCTGGACGATTAGGCAAAGTTACCGAGTTACCTTCGCGCTTCAGTGGCGCATGGTGTCCAAGCAATTTCACATCGCCCTTGGGTAATCCGTCGATCGTGATCTTCGCAGTTGACGGACGACCAATGACCATGGCATAAGTCGCGCCGTCTGCACCCTTGGTCAAACGCACCACGAGTCCTTCATCGGTTGACAACGTTGAAACCTCATGGGGTCGACTGCCGTAGATTGCGTCACCGTTGACTGACAACCACTGGCCCATCGCCAGCAAACGCAATTGCTGAGCCCACGGGATTTCTCCGCCTGGCATTGCGCCATAGTTCAACAATAAGTTTCCGCCGTCAGCCACAATGTTGACGAACATCGTGATGAGAGCAGGAATCGACAAATATGTTGAGTCATCTTCATCTTGCGTGTAACCAAAGCTGGTTCCGATTCCGCGCGTGACTTCGTACATCTTTTTTGGTCCAGCGGCTTCAGTTGTGTACTCAGGAGTTCCAAAGTCAGCATGACTCGTTCCTTGCATCACGCCAATGAAGTCAAAACGATCGTTAACGACACCCTCAGGATTGCCGTTGTAAAAATCAGCCATTAACTGCGCAGCACCTTCGCCGAATCGTGGATAACCAATGTCGTTCCACAAAACATCAGGGTTGTACTTACGAATCAATTCATGCCAGTGGGCTTCGGCATACGCGTGATACGTATCGTCTTGCGGAATCGCTCCGTACAAAGTCGCCCAACTCTTGATGCCAAGACCTTGGAAGGTCCAGTCAATTCCGCCGGAGTAATACACACCGAAACGAAGTCCAGCGTTGCGAGCAGCATCGGCACACTCTTGAACAAGATCGCGTTGCGATGACCACTTCTCACCATGAGTCGGGTTGGGTGTTTCTGATGGCCACATCAAAACGCCATCGTGGTGCTTTGTGACCATCACGCAATACTTCGCGCCGGACGCTGCGAGTAATTGTTCCCAACGCTTCGAGTCCCAGCCCTTGGCTGCCTCAAGAAAGATGTTGACGAAAGTTGAATAGTCGCAATTGCCCCACACTTTTTCGTGATGGAGTGCTGCAGGTGAACCAGGAATATTGATGGAGTTCTGATACCACTCGGCATACGGCGTGTGGCTGAATGCCATCTCTTCGCCTTCTTCTCGAGCAAGGGTGAATGGATCTTTGCCAAGTGGCGCGAATGCTGGAACCGATCCCACCGTCCAGTGCGAGAAAATTCCGAACTTGGCATCTTGAAACCACTCTGGAACTTCGTGTTGCGATAGCGACGCGAAGTTTGGTTCATACTTCGTCATATTGCCCCCAATATCTATTGTCCATTAATTGGACAAAAAGAACACTACTCCGAGCGGGGCCGTTTGTTAAGAGTCCTGCGCGGAAAGTCTTTCTTCGGTTCGGCGCACCAGGTTTTCCCGCTCGCTGGCAGTGAGAGGCCGGGAGGTCCGAATATTGAGTTCAATCTGATCAACGCCGGCGATCGGCGTGGCGGTTGTGATGTCGTCAACCAGCAGGACCTCGGTGAGGTGTTCAGAACCAGCAAGTTCACGAATGGTCTCGGCAGCCTTCAGCGCTGCTTCGCCACGTTCGGCATCAATCGGTAACTGAATAGCAATCTTCGTGGCCACTGGTTCTTGGCTGATATTGCGAACCGAAATTAAGGCGACGTGCGGAAGGTGAACAGTGCTGTAACCATCACGAACTCGAGTCGAGACAAGCCCAATATGTTCAACGATTCCTCGGACGCCATTCGGGAAGGCTCCGCTGATTTCAACCTCATCACCAACCCCATATCGATCCTCTAACAGAACCGACAGTCCAGTGAGATAGTCATTAACTTTCTGCGATGCTCCGTACGCGATACCTGCCCCAAGGAAGCCGGCACTCGAAAGGACGAGAGGACCATTGAGTTCCAAAATATGAAAGATCGCGATGAGAACACCAACCCAAATCACGACAGCCAGTAGGTGATGCAACATCCGTG